>JALHMA010000005.1:32884-46824 GCA_022844265.1 Saprospiraceae bacterium
ACTACGGTGGAGGAAGTGATTGCCACGGCCCGGGCGGCTGAGCCGAAGATGCGACTGCTGATTCGGGAACTACTGCAAAACCTGTAATTTCGCCTCCGCCAAAGTCCCGTGAGCGGCTCACCACTCACGACTCACCACTCACGACTCACGACTCACATGCTTGTTTCCGCCATTGTCGCCACTGCCCACCAAAATGTCATCGGGAAAGACAACCAGATTCCCTGGTACCTGCCTGCCGACCTGAAATATTTCAAACGCAGCACTTTGGAGCATCACATCATAATGGGGCGCAATTCGTTTCGCAGCATCGGCAGGCCATTGCCCAAGCGAACCAATATTGTGATCACCCGCGACCCGTTTTTTACGGCTGAAGGCGTACTGGTAGCGCACTCGCTGGAGGAAGCGCTCGCCATGGCTTACGACAACGGAGAGACGGAAGCGTTCATCATCGGCGGCGGCGCTATTTACAAAGAGAGCCAACACCTGTGGGATAAAATTTACCTGACGGAAGTAGACCTCGACGTGGAAGGAGATGTTTTTTTTCCGGACATCGATATGTCCGAATGGCAGGAAATATGGCGGGAAGCGCATGAACCGGATGAGAAAAATGAGTGGGCGTATGTTTTTCGGATACTGGAGCGGGTGGTAAAGGTTGATGAAGGTTTATAAGGGTTGATGAGGTTGATATACATTCGCTCGAAAATGAAGCGATTTTACTTTTTTCGAGCGAATGTATATCAACCTCATCAACCTTTATAAACCTTCATCAACCCTCATCAGGCCTCGTTCCCAACACACACAGTATGTCAAAATCCAGCCAAAATCGCAGGTTAATAATTTTATCCCGCCCAGGGATACAAAAATAACCCACAATTTTTTATACTTTTGCACCGGATTTGGCAGAACAAAGGTTTCGTCAAATACCCGTTTCTGCCGGATTAACTTCTACGCGCACTATTTTTAGTGGTTTGGAAGTGGGTCGGCAGCAGTGCTTACAGGAATTTATACACACATCAAGTCTGGTTATTTGATACATGGAAAAGAAGCGTTTGCTTATCATCACCCAGGAACTGGAGCCTTATACAGAAGGCCCTGAGATATCAGCATTAGTGGCAAAACTGCCAAAATATTTGCAGGACACCGGGTACGAATTGCGGATTTTAATGCCGCGTTATGGCGTAGTAAATGAGCGTCGCCACCGTTTGCACGAGGTAGTGCGCCTTTCCGGGATGAATATTATTGTTGATGACGACGATTACCCGCTCATCATTAAAGTAGCCTCCCTCCCCAATTCCCGTTTGCAGGTTTATTTCCTCGACAACGAAGATTTTTTCAAACGGAAAGCCATTTTTGAAGACGAAAACGACCAACCTTTCGAAGACAATCCCGACCGCGCCGCCTTTTTCTGCAAGGGTGCGATCGAGACCGTCAAAAAATTCGGATGGGCGCCCGATATCGTATTGTGTATCGGCTGGATGACCAGCCTGATCCCGCTTTATCTGCGGACCGCATACCGGACGGAGCCGATTTTTGCCAATTCACAAATTGTGTACTCCGTGTACGGCACCCCGCGCGAACGCGAAGGCGGCGACCGTTTTATGGAAAAAGCGGCGATCAACAACCTGTCCAAAAACGACCTGGAAGCATTCCGCGACGGAGACGGCATTTCCATGCATAAAGGCGCCGCCACTTTTGCAGATGCACTGATCATCGGCAGCGAATCGGTGGATACGAGCGTTGATTATCTGTCCGTCGCGCAGGACAAGCCGATTCTCCCCTGGAAGGGAACGGAGGACATGCTCGCAAACCATGGCGAGTTTTTCCGCAGCCTGCTCGAAGCCGAAGTGCCTCAATAGAGGCTTTTCAGTGTTGCATATCAAAAAGATCAATTCAGAATATCGGCGAGGGATCCCGGAGCATGTCTCCGGGTTCCCTCGTATTATGCTCTTTACCATAAACATGAAACAAAAACTCCCCGTATTCGCCGTACTGCTTGTAATGGCCTTGTTTGCCTGGACTGCCTGTACCCGTTCAAGCCCTTTCGGCGCCGAATTATTGGATGACCAGTTAGCCGATTATGATTTCACCGACACCCTGTCTCTGCGTTGCACGGTCGTCCGGGAGGACAGCCTGGTAACTTCCGACCTGACCTCTACAGCCAGTTATTTCCTGTGCGGCGCGATGGATGACCCTTATTTCGGCAAAACAAGCGCTGATATTTATGCCCTTTTTCAACCCGGCGTGCCTGCGGCCTTGAGCGCTACCCTGCGATATGATTCTATTGTCATGTTTTTGCGCTACAGCGAGGTTGGTCTATATGGCGACACAACCCAGCCGCAAACCCTGCTGATACACCGTGTAGACGAGGGATCCAAAATTGATCTGGGCGGCACCTATTATTCGACCCAGTCGCTGCCGGCCACCACGGAAATCGGGAGAATTGACAACCTGCTTCCCAAACCCAGCAGACGCGACAGCCTTTTTTCTGTCACGAACCGCAGCGCTTATCTCCGCTTGCGTTTAAATGACGATTTTGGCAGGGAACTCATGGCATACGACAGCGCAACCCTCTCCAAGGATACCCTGTTTTACAATAAAATACGGGGTTTGAAAATCAGTTGTTCTTCCAACGCCAGACCTGGACTTATCCTGCCTATCAACCTGAACGACGAAAATTTCAGCCGCATCCGCCTTTATTACACGGAGTCGGATACAATCAAGCGCAGCTTCGATTATTTTTTCCAGGGCAGCAATAAGTTTTCTAACTTCACCCACGATTATGCCTCCAGCGATGCCGGACAGCAAATTGGACAGGAAGCGAATGACCTGATTTATTTGCAGGGCGCGCAGGGTTTGAAGGTTAAAATTGAAATACCATACGTTGACCAGTTGGAGAATATCGCCGTCAACAAGGCTGATTTGATACTGGCAGTCAACAACATGTTGCCCAATGAAATTGCCGTGCTGAACCCCTCCAGTCAGTTTGTGATTTCCCGCGTAGTATCCGACACGACGTTCGACCTCATTTCGGATGTGTACAACTCCGTCAATTTATTGGGAGGATATCTTAATTTTGGCGGCAGTCCGAACAAGGAATCTGATGGCATCACGCGCTACCACCACAACCTGTCAGACTATTTACAGGAATTGGTGGACCTGCCTGCGGGAAGCGACATCAAGAAAAAAACCATTTACCTGAATATAAACGCCCAGAGCAGGACGGCCATGCGCTCTATTTTGTACGGCCCGAAAAGCCTTACGTTCCCGGCCAAAATAGAATTGAAGTACACCAAAACTAAATAAAATTATTGAGATATTAATATATTAATATATTGAGATAGTGGGATATTCTATTGATAATCAACAAATTGAGTGATAATATCCCAATATCCCAATATCCCAATATCTTACTATCAATTAATATCGTACTTGTACTTATCAACACCGATAACCAATAACTAATAACAGATAACATGTGTGGAATTGTCGCCTATATCGGTTCCAAAAAAGCCTATCCGATTCTGATCAAGGGCCTTGCCCGCTTGGAGTACAGGGGCTATGACAGCGCAGGTATTGCGCTGCAAAACGGAGAACTTCGGGTTTTTAAAAAGAAAGGGAAAGTAGCCGACCTCGTTGATTTCACAAAAGGCAAAAATACCGAGGGTCACATCGGCATGGGGCATACCCGCTGGGCCACGCACGGCAAACCCGACGATACCAATGCGCACCCGCATTCCAGCGGAAATGAGCGCCTGATGATTATCCACAACGGCATTATTGAAAACTATGCTGTGTTGAAAAGCGCCCTGCAAAAACTCGGGCACAGTTTCAAAAGTGAAACCGATACCGAGGTGCTGATACACCTGATCGAAGAAGTGCAGCAACAGGAAAACCTGCCCATCGAAGAGGCGGTACGCCAGGCACTGACCCAGGCCCACGGCGCTTTTGCCATCGTGGTCATGGATCGGGAAGACCCCTATAAAATCGTCGCAGCGCGCAGGTCCAGCCCACTCGTGATCGGTATCGGGAAAGGAGAGTTTTTTATCGGATCGGACGCCACGCCCATTGTGGAACACACCAAAAAGG
Organism: Saprospiraceae bacterium; assembly: GCA_022844265.1. Lineage (GTDB taxonomy): Bacteria > Bacteroidota > Bacteroidia > Chitinophagales > Saprospiraceae > M3007. The sequence continues at coordinate 36,971 of JALHMA010000005.1, forward strand.
TGGTGTACCTGAATGATGAAGAAGTGGCTACCTGCACCCTCGATGGCGAACTGACCATCAAAACCCTGCGCAATGAAGTAATGACCCCCACGATACACCAGATTGAACTGGAAATAGAGCAATTGGAGAAAGGCGGCTATGATTATTTCATGCTGAAAGAAATTTACGAGCAACCCACTACCATCGCCGAATGCATGCGCGGGCGTATGGATTCGGAAGCCGGGTGGCTGCGTTTGGGCGGCATGGAGGAACACATGAAGCGCATCGTCAATGCGCAGCGGATGATTATTCTGGGTTGCGGCACGTCGTGGCACGCCGGGATGATTGCCGAATACCTTTTTGAAGAAATCGCCCGCCTGCCGGTCGAAGTGGAATACGCCTCCGAGTTCCGTTACCGCAATCCGGTGGTGCGCGAAAACGATGTGGTGATGGCCATTTCTCAGTCCGGCGAAACGGCTGATACCTTCGCAGCCCTCGAATTAGCGAAAGAACGCGGCGCGCTCACGTACGGCATTGTCAATGTGGTAGGCTCCTCGATAGCGCGGCTCACACACAGCGGTTCCTATATCCACGTAGGACCGGAAATCGGAGTGGCATCTACCAAGGCCTTTACCGGGCAGGTAACGATGCTGACGATGATGGCCCTGATCCTCGGTTACGAACGGGGTTATCTGCCCAAATCGCAGTACCAGAAATTGGTACAGGAACTTGCCCTGATCCCTCGCAAAGCGGAAGAACTGCTTCAGAATTGTCAGAAACAGGTCGAATACATTGCCGGAGAATTCAAAGATGCGCCAAATGCCTTGTATCTTGGCCGGGGATATAATTTTCCGGTGGCGCTGGAAGGCGCACTAAAACTGAAAGAGATCAGTTATATCCATGCGGAAGGGTATCCGGCAGCCGAAATGAAACACGGCCCGATTGCCCTGATTGATGAAAATATGCCGGTTTTTGTGATTGCCACGAACAAAAGCGCCCATGAAAAGGTTGCTTCTAATATTATGGAAGTGAAGGCGCGCAAAGGGGTCGTGATCGCAGTCATCACAGAAGGCGACGAAACAATAAAAAACCTCGCAGACTTTGCGATTGAAATACCGGAGACAGAAGAACCGTTTACGCCGTTGCTGTCTGTTATTCCACTTCAATTACTGGCTTATCATATTGCCGTCCTGCGGGGTTGTAATGTGGATCAGCCGAGGAATCTCGCCAAATCGGTGACGGTGGAATGAGTGTTTGAGGATATGAGTATTCGAGTATGGCTTGAGAAGTCAGTCAAATACTCGAATACTCATATCCTCAAATACTCACTTTAAAGTAAAGTGCCAACTAATAATTGCCAACCATGAATAGATTAGATATAGAATACAATACGGAACGCAGCCATATTCTTTTCCCGGAATACGGACGCTCCATTCAGGAGATGATTATCCATGCCAAAACCATCGAAAATCCGGGGTTGCGGCAAAAAACGATTGAGAATATTGTCGGGCTGATGATCCAGCTCGGACCCACCGGCAATAAAAACCTGGATGATTACCGGGACAAACTCTGGAACCACGTCTTCGAAATTGCCAATTACGAATTGGATGTGACGCCGCCGCCCGGTATCGTCATTCGCCGGGCCGAAGAGCGCCCGAAAGCAGCCCCGCTGGGTTATCCGGCATCGGCTACGCGCTTCCGGCACTATGGCAACAGCATCCAGGCGCTGATTAAAAAAGCGATTGAGATGCCCGAAGGTTCCAAAAGAGAAGGTTTTGTGGAGGTGATTGCCTCGTACATGAAATTAGCCTACAAAACCTGGAACAAGGAACACTATGTCAGCGACGACATTGTAAAAGAAGACCTCGAAAGTCTGTCCGACGGCCAATTGGTGCTGCATGAAGGCCACGACTCGCTCGATAAACTGGCAGCAGGCGCCGGCAAACACGACAAAGACCGCAGCACCCGCAACAACAACCAGCGCAACCGCAAACCACGCCCCGGCGGCAACAACGGCAACCAGCGCAACCGCCCCGGTAGCGGCGGCGGTGGCAACCAGCGCAACAGCAGCGGCAATTTCAGAAAACGGAAAAAGTAGTGTCATCCGCCACACTAAGTAAAAGGGCAAAAATAGCAAAGGGCAAAAAGCAATGTAAATCAATGGGTTACGGTAGATTTACTTTTGACTGATTTTGCACAACTACTTATAATGAATAAACTCATCCTGTTCTCCCTGCTTATTGCCACCCTGCTTACCGATTCGGGCTGCGCATCCATGAAGCAGAACCGATGGCTGGCTGCACACCGCGACAACCTGCGCAGCATTGCGGACAGTAAAATGTCGCCCGAACAAAAACTGGACGGTATGCTGGCCGATTATGTGCAGTTCATGCAGGAAGACCTGAAATTCGTCGACCCCGTAAAAGGAATTAAATACGTACAGAAATACCACGATCAGAACCAGGCTTCCATGGACAAAATACTCCGGGAAGCCGAACAGTGGCAGGGCAACCTGAACCTGATGGAAAAAGGCTCCTTAGCCATTCGCGTGGTACAAAAACCCTACATCAATCGTTTGGTCGATCTCGCGCCCAAGTTCAAACGCAAGTACAAACAATACGCCTTTGCAGTCAAATTGGCGAGCAAAATGTCGGGTGGCCTGACGCGTTTTGCTGGGAAAGCGTTTGATTAAATGATGAATGATGAATGATGAATGATGAATGATGAATGATGAATGATGAATGAGGAATGAGGAATGATGAATGATGAATGACCGAGCGTGATGTCCGACATCACGCTCGGTCATTCATCATTCATCATTCATCATTCCTCATTCACTCCAGCCATTTCTTCTTATCCGCCAGCGCGCCCAGTTGTTCCCAACTCAGGATGATTTCCGTCGGCCCGACGGCATAAGGCGCCACTTCATAAGCATTGTAGTAAAAAATAATACCCTGTGGCAGAATGGCCGTGTTGGCCGGCATGGGGAGTTCTTTTATGTCCGGGTACAGCAGCTCGCTGATGTTATCTTCCGGTTTCATACCTTTCGCCTGTTTGTATCCCGTTTCCAAAAGCGGTCGAACCGCATTTGTATCAGTCAGTAATGCGTTGATTGTCAGTACTTTGCCGCCATTTGCCAGGTCGTAGGACACAATCGTTGTAAATGGACTGGGGTGTGCGCCGCCAGTGAAGGAATAGCCGTCGAGGTGTATGGTGGCTACTTTCGGATTCAGCAGCAGGGAAGTTCCATTGATTTCCATACTATAACCCATCAGCATATCGGGGTTATCCGTTTGAGCCTGTTTGAATGATTCTATAAATTGTGTTGCGGCAGAGTCTATGGCAACGGGGAATGGCAGCGATTCATTGGCGCCTACCGTGCTTAGGATAAAGCTTTGCGCAGAGTGATTGACAGCAGCAGTAACAACCGAGTCGCCACCGCTCAATTCGGGCAGGCTCACGGCAAACGTGGCGCACTGTTCATCCGTCAGGCAGAATTTTTTGTGAAACGTTTTGGTCTCCGCTTTCAGCGGTCCGGCGGGAGGAGCGGCGTTTTTTTCTTTTGATTTACAGGCAAAAAGACACAGGGCAAGGCACAAAAACAGGCCGCTGAAAAGTTGATTTCTCATAAAAACTGGCAAAATGCCGGCTAAAGTTTGATTTACAGAAAGTTGAAGGTGTCTGGGTATTTGATTATGCGAGTATTTGAGTATTCGAGTATTTGACTGCTTTAGGGAACAGTCAAATACTCACATACTCAAATACTCAGACATTATGTAGGATCGTAGAATTTTTCAATGGTTGATTGTTTTTCGAACATCTCGGCGTAGTAACCGCCGCGACTCAGCAATTCTTCATGGGTGCCTTCTTCGGCAACGCCGCCATCGTCGAGCACGATAATTTTATCGAACTGCAACATGCCGTAAATACGGTGGGTAATAATAATGGCTGTTTTGTCGGATAAAGCGCTTTCCATATAACCCAGAATCTGGCTTTCTGTATTGGTATCGACAGCGGAAAGGCAGTCGTCGAGTATAACGATATCGGGGTTTTTGGCAAAAGCACGGGCAATGCTGACCCGCTGTTTCTGGCCGCCGGAAAGGGTGACGCCGCGTTCGCCCACAATGGTATCATAGCCCTGTGGCAAACCCTGAATCTCGTCGTGTACGGCAGCGCTTTTGGCAAAAAACTCGGCTTCTTCCCGGGTAATGCCGTCTTTTCCGAAAGCAATATTTCCCATTACAGAATCTGAAAACAGGAAAACATCCTGGGGCACATAACCGATACTGCGGCGCAGGTGAAACAAATCGTGCGCCCGGATATCTACGCCGTCTATCAGGATACGTCCACCGGTGGCGTCGTACATACGCACCATCAAATCGGCGATGGATGTTTTGCCACTTCCGGTGCGGCCTACAATCGCTAATCTTTGTCCGGGCAATACCTCGAACGACACGTTGTTCAATGCCTGTATACCCGTATCGGGATATACAAATGACACCTGTTCAAAACGAATATGGCCTTTCAGGGCCGGAATGGCCTGGCCTGACGGTCTTGGGGGCGCCTGGTTGGTAATGGTGGGTTGGGTTTTCAGAAACTCGTTGATTCGTTTTTGTGATGCTGCTGCCTGTTGGGTAAGCGAAGCGATCCAGCCAATGGCTGTAACCGGCCAGGTCAGCATATTGATGTAGATCACAAACTCGGCGATATTGCCGGCTGTGAGGTTGCCGGCTATGACCTGCAAACCGCCGACATAGACGGTAATAATAATACTGGCGCCGATGAGCAGCGACATGAGTGGAAAGAAAAAAGCATCCACCCGAACCAGTTTCAGCGATTTTTGGCGAAATTCTTCGCTTTGATCCGCAAACCAGCGGCCCATCGCCTGTTCGTGTACATAACTTTTTACTACCCGTATGCCGCTGTACACCTCCTGTGCGGTACTGGTCAGGGTAGCCAATTGCTGCTGAATTTTTTCGCTGCGTTTGTTGATAATCGTGCTGACCCAGTAGATCGAGATGCTCAGGAAAGGCAGCGGCAGCAGCGACCACAAGGTGAGGGTAACGCTGACCCGGAGCATGGAAGATATGGCCAGGACAAACAAAAAAATCAGATCTATACCATACAAGATCGTAGGGCCGAGGAACATGCGCACTTTCGAGACATCTTCCGAAATGCGCGACATCAGGTCGCCCGTAGCGTTGCGTTTATAAAAGGCCAGATCCAACGCTTCGTAGTGAGCAAACACTTCTTTGCGCATATCGTATTCGATCAGGCGACTCATTACAATAATCGTCTGGCGCATAAAAAACATAAAAAGCCCCATCAGCAGTGCCAGGCCGATGACGGCCCCGCCAAAGCGGGCGATTTCGACGCTCAGATCGCCGACAGCATCGGGATGCGCCGCAATGCCGCCGTGTTCTTTGTAGTATTTGACCTGTGCGATCACAGTATCCAGGGCTTCCCGGATAACCTGCGGCTGCAAGACACGAAACCAGTTGGCCAAACCAACAAAAACAATACCCAGCAAAAAGCGCCAGCGGTATATCCAGAAAAACTTATATAGGTAGGAAAGGTGTTTCATGCAGGGAGCAGGTGGACAATACTCGTTTGATAGTGCTCAAAACAGCAGGAGCAGGGAAGGGTTCATCGTTTGATCAGGCGCGGTTGCATTTTTCTACAGCCGAGCAGTTGTCCATCAGGATATTTCCTTTGTATTTAAAACACGCGCCGGGCGCAAAGTAAGCCTCAAAGGTAATGTATCGGATATCGCCGGTCGGGATAAATTGAAATTTGTAATTGCGCCAGTCGCTATGATCTATCAGGGGCGAACTGGCCAGCAGTTGCTCTTTCCCACCTCTTTTGGCGCTACCCCAGATGCGAATACGGATCGGATTGTTGTACCCGACATATTTGGGCGCGTGGGCTAAAAACATGGAAAATTTATAACAAAAGCCATTTTTCAGGGATTCCTGCAACCCCTGGGAAACGTCTTCACAAGTTCCGTCTTCCCGGGTAATGAGTCCGAGGCAGGTACGCCCTTCCTGAGCCGGAATATCCAGCCCCCAGGCGCCCGGAAGAATATCGGGCGTGCTGCCGGGTGTGTACGATTGCCAGCCCGCAGGAGAAGCCGATGCGCGCGGCGTATCCTCAAAGGAAGGGTTGCGAAAAGGAATAAGTGTGCCGGATGGCTGTTCGCTACCCATCAGCCAGGGATGCAGCAGCGAGAAAAGTAAAATGCAACAGTTTTTCATGTATGTTTTGAATCGGCCCTTACCAAAGATATAAAAGCGTAGAAAAAACGAGGGTTCTGCTACCTTTGCGGCGTACAAAAACGCAACAGAAGGTCAAATATTGGCACATCAGATAAATTAAGGAAAGAGGCAAAATAAACTCATCGGAACAAAGAACGCATAATTTGTTGATTATCAGCATTATGTGATCTGAATTTATATATGTCTAATACCCCTGGTAAAAATATGTCACGAACAAAACCTACTTATTTTTATGCCATTATCAGCGTTGCGCTGGTATTGTTTATCGTAGGCTTCTTTATGCTGACGACCCTTCATGCCCGCAAGTTAGTGACTCTTTTTAAAGAAAAAATAGATATTTGGCTGGAATTAAAACCCAACACACCCGAGGAAGAAGTGACACGTATTGTGGGCATTATCCGGCAGAAACCTTTTGTCAAAGCCGAAACCATCACATTTATTACCCGCGAGCAGGCGACCGCCTCCATGCGGGAAGACCTCGGTGATGAAAGTATGCTGGAGGATGCCCCCGATCTTTTGCGCGATGTGATACGTTTCAATGTCCGTTCGGAGTCGCTGGAAGATGAAACGCTTGCCAACTGGCGGGAAGAACTGCGGCAGGACAGTGTCGTTTCTGAACTCTATTTTGAGGCGAGCAATATCGGTAATGTGAGCAAAAACATTCAAAATATGGGCTTATTGGCTTTGGGCCTGGTTTTTTTGCTGATCTTTGCCGCCGTTACGCTGATCCATAACACGATCCGGCTGGCCTTGTATTCCAACCGTTTTATCATCAAAAACCAGGAATTAGTGGGCGCCTCCTGGACTTTTATCAGCCGACCATACATCCAAAAAGGTATTCAGAATGGTTTCTGGAGTGCATTGCTCGCGATTGCAGCTTTGATCGGCGTATTTGCGTGGATACAAAACCAGATACCGGACATGGCGCAATTGCGCGACCTGGATAGCATGCTGATGGTTTTTGTTGGAATTATCCTGTTGGGTGTTCTGATTTCCGGCCTCAGCACCTGGTTTGTTGTAAATAAGTTTTTACGGATGCGTATCGACGACCTGTATTAATTAGGATATTGGGATATTATGATATTGGGTTATTATCAGTTAGCCTGTTGATTATCAATAAAATATCCCAATAACTCAATATCACCAATATCTTAATATCCCAATAACATTCTAAACTAAAGTCTTACAAATAATGGCAAAACAACCATCGCGCCATCACCAGGCGGCACAACCGATTAAAAAAACAGCTCCGGTACAACGCACTGTAAAAAAAGAAAGCAACTGGAATGCCGATAAAAGCGGCCTGCTTTACGGCCGCCAGAACTTTATTTATATGGGCATCGGACTGGCATCGATTTTAGCCGGTCTGGCACTGATGAACGGCGGCGCCATGCCCGATCCCAATAAATGGGAGCCGGAACGTATCTATAGTTTTACCCGCATTACCCTGGCGCCCATTCTGATGGTGGCCGGTTTTGTCGTGGTGGCTATCGGCATATTTAAAAAATCGACGGATGTTGTCGCAGCCGTTAAAACGACTGAAGATAATCCGGCCGCATGACCATACTTCAGGCTATCATATTGGCCATCATTGAGGGGATAACAGAGTTTTTGCCGGTCTCTTCCACCGGGCACATGATAATCGGTTCTTCGGTGATGGGTATTGCCAGCCACCCTTTTGTGAAAGTGTTTACCGTTGCGATCCAGTTTGGCGCCATTTTATCTGTTTTGGTGCTTTACTGGCGGCGTTTTCTGCAAAATTTTGATTTTTACATCAAACTACTGGTCGCCTTCCTGCCGGCGGCTTTTTTCGGCCTGCTGTTTAAAAAACATATTGACCGGCTGCTGGAGGATATTGTGGTGGTGGCATTTGCCCTGATTGCCGGCGGCATACTGTTTCTTTTTCTGGACGGGTATTTTGCCCGGCGGGCGCGGAACGAAACGGCTGTGAGCGATATTACCCTGCCCAAAGCACTACGCATCGGCATGTTTCAGGTGGTTTCCATGATACCGGGCGTGAGCCGTTCGGCTGCTACTATCATCGGCGGACTGACGCAGGGGCTTTCACCTACCACTGCGGCGGAGTTTTCTTTTTTTCTGGCCGTGCCCACCATGTTTGCTGCTACCTGCAAGTCCTTATGGGATTATATCGATGAAGAAGGCGGCAGTTTTTCCGGTGATGAGTTACTTTTGTTGGCAGTCGGCAATGTGGTGGCTTTTATAGTGGCGATGATTGCCATTCGCTCGTTTATTCAATTTCTGACAAAAAACGGTTTTAAAATATTCGGATATTACCGCATTGTAGTAGGAGTCATCATTCTGATACTGTGGTACTTCGGTTATTTTGACGGCGTTCAGGTTGGGAATTTTTGAGATATTGGGTTATTGGGTTATTAGGATATTGAGATATTGGGATATTCCTTCTTCCAAACAAATACGCTGCTTCATTCATTATTCATGATTCCTCATTCCTCATCCTCCATTCCTCATTCCTATGGATGACCCTTCTTCCAAACGATTGCTCTCCTGGTCTTCTGCGTTTCGCATTGGCAGCCATACCTTGCCTGCAAACCTTTTCCTGGCTTTCCTGGCCACTTTTGCTACGGTGACAGCGCTGCCATTTCTGTTTTTTGCTTTGGGTAGCGGCTGGGTCGCTCCGCTGTTGCTGGCAGTGACCGTGTTTTTTTTCCTCCTGATTTTTAAAAACCTGATTTTCCAGAATATTTACAAAAATATTCAAGGTGAGGGTGATGCCGCATTACTTGAATACCTGGTGCAGCAAAATACGACCGGCGCGCCCGGTGAGGAAGAAATGGAAATGGAACTGCTGGAAAACGCCCTGCACATGAAACAGGTGCGGGCGTATGATTGTATGGCGCCCCGCCCGGAAATTGTACATGTAGACGTACAGGCTTCCGTGGAAGATTTGCGCCAGTTATTTATTGAAAGCAGTTTGTCGCGGATCATCGTGACGGATGGCGAACTGGATAAGGTGCTCGGTTATGTACACGTTCACCAGCTGTTTGCCCACCCGCGCAGCATTCGAGGCATTGTCATGCCCATCACTTTTGTGCCGGAAAGTATTCAAATCAATGATCTGCTGCACAAGTTTATCAAAAACAGAACCAATATCGCCTGTGTGGTGGATGAATACGGCAGCCTTGCCGGCCTGGTGACGCTGGAAGATGCACTCGAACAACTGTTTGGAAAAATAGACGACGAACACGACCAGGAAGAGTTTATCGAAGCCCGCATCGACGAACACGAATACCTGCTCTCCGGCAGACTCGATGTGGATTATATCAATGAAAAATTCCCCGAACTTGCCCTTCCCACGGGCGATTACAACACGCTTTCCGGCTATATCGTGACCGCTACACAAACGATACCGGAACAAGGTGCGCGCATAAAACTGGGTGATAAAACTTTTGTACTGGAATTGGTCAGCGACCGGAAAATTGAAACCATAAGAGTCCTTTGCTAGTGCGAAGTGCGAAGTCGTCAGTTGTTGTCCGCAATGAAGTTATAGCGCTTGGATGTGCAAAGAAGTTGTAGCGCTTTTGATATTTTGCATTTTTCGTTCATTGACATACGGTTAAA
>JALHMA010000006.1 GCA_022844265.1 Saprospiraceae bacterium
GAGCGTAAACCAGCGTACGGGCGCCACAGCAGGTTCCGACGACACCAGTAGTTCCGGGAGCAGGTAATCGAGTGCCAGCCGCAAAAAGGACTGTTCTTCCTCTTCTCCAAAAATATGCGCTCCCAACAAGCAAGCATGGGTAAAACGGATCACCGACAAACGCATGTCGGTGAACGGGCGCCTGCGCTTTTCATCTTCCGCTATTTGCGCAGCCAGGAATTGTCTCTTGGCTAAAAGGCTTAAAAACAAATCTTCGCGCAGCAAGGCCTGCGTTTTGACAATTTTCCCGGGGTCGTCTGCTTCCATTTCCTGTAGCATCACCAGCAATTCCTGGATTTCCCCCAACAGATCGAAGTGGCCGTCGGGGACGAACTGATAATGACCACCCACAATTTCCACCTTTCGTATCCAGGCGCATTTGCCGCCGCCGCAACATTCGATCACAGCGGCCTCCAGCAGTTCTTCCGATGGGTACACCAAACGGCATACTTTCAGGGTATCATCCAGAATGATGCGCAGGGGAATGCGGTTGTCTGGCACCGATTCGGTGTGTTTGCCGGTGTGCAGGATCGGGTCGTTCGGGAAACGGTGGTACACCCGCAGGGCGGCATCCGAGATGGCCTCCGAAGCAATGGCCAGGTTGTGGCGGGTGGTGGTTGAGATACATTTACCTGCGCGCTGGTAATCGCGGAGCCGGCTGGAAAACATCAAAACATATTGTAACAACCTGTCGTTCCCCGTCATGGCCTCCTGAATTACCCGCATGGCCGTTTCTTTTTGAAGAAACGTAATCAGCAGATATTCAAATAGTTGTGCGGATTGTGGGTCAATTTTTGTGCGCACATGGTCGCAATGCGCATAAGCCTGGGCGTAGTTTTTGACGGCCATGGCGTCTTTGGCCAGCAAAAGGCTGCGGCGAAAATCGTTCTTTTGTTCCGATGACAAAAGTCCTGTACGTTCCGCAGGTTCCTGTTCTCCCGGCGCGGCGGGCAGTTGAAAAGTTTCGGGAATTTCTATGTCATCGATGGGGACAAAAAACGGCGGAACGGTGGTTTCATCCCGGCTGTCGCTGACAAAGTGAAAGTAATCGCGGATAAAAAGGTTGCGCCAGTTTCGCACCAGGTCGCTCTCCTGCAAAAACTGTATGGCGTGTTGCAGGTCGATCTGGATGGGCCGTGTTTTTTCATCCAGTTCGCTGATACTGATCTGGGAAAGCCGGGTTTTTTCGCGCAAATGCCGGAAGGCATCTTCAATGTCGAGGATGACCCTTTTTACTTTTACATTTTCAATAATATGCTTCAGTAATGCCAGTAAAGGAGCGTGGTTGATTCGATCCGTCTGCGCCAGCAACCTTGCACGAACGCCCTCGATATCGAGCGGCAAATCCACTTGTACGCCGGGCATGGCATTGCTGCGCGGTGCTGCCGATAAGACAGCCAGAACAGCCTGTCCCGCCCTGAATAGTTGGCGATCGCGTACAATGCCTTGATTTTCAATTGTTTCTCCCGGAGGGAGCGCTGCAGGGTAGGGGAGTAAAATGGCCGGAATAGCCGCCTCCCGCGCCTGAATGTGTACGATCTGTAAAGCAGGGTGCAGGCGCTGCGTTGCAACGGCTTGTGTGGCTTCCCAAAATACATCGGGTGTGTCCGGGTAGTTCATGGAAAGCACCGCCACAAACAGATGGGCCTGTTCGAGGAATGCCGCTGCCTGCTTGCGAAAAGACTCGGTTGGAACGGTTTTTCTGTCCCAAAAAACAATTTCCTTCGGCTGGGCAAGCAGCGCTAACTGGCGTTGTACGTCACGCGCAGTACCGCTATCGGCAGCATCGTAAGAAAGGAAAATGCGGACAGGTTTGCTCATGTAGGGCACAAATATAGTGTTTCGTGTTTGGTGTTTCGTGTTTGGGGGGCTTCGCTTTTGGGCCGTGTGTGGTGTATAGTGTTTCGTGTTTGGAGAGCTTCGCCTTCGGCACCGTGAGTAGCTTAGAACGAAGCTTCCCAAACACGAAACACTATACACCACACACGGCCCAAGGGCGAAGCACCCCCAAACACGAAACACCAAACACCAAATACGAAACACTCACCTGGAGCGCAGTACACCCGCAATACCGGCTGCCAGTCCGAATCCACCCAGGGCGCCCATAAACATACGGGTAATGATCGGCCCCAGTGGTTGAACAATCGGACCTTGTATGGTTTTCTCCAATTCCTGGATGCGTTCGCGGAACCTGTTGGCCTGCTCCGGGTCTCCCAGGCCGGCAGTCAATTGCGCTTTTAAGCCAGTCAGTTCCATATCCATTTCCATCCGGATCAGACCGGGGTCGGCCAGATGCAGCCCGTAGTAAAACAGCCAGTAACCGAGGTTAATAAGTAAAAAAACGGTGAAAGGTGTGCGAATGATTTCCCTGAAATCGCGGTCGGTACCCTTTTCCGCACAATCTTCCTGTGCAGCCTTGTACATAAAAAACAGATACATGGCCATGCTGCCCCATTGCAAGAGTGGACTGAGAAAATTTTCCTTTTTTGAAAAATAAAGCAATGCAAAATAGAAAATGATCACCACAGCGCCGAGCAGGCCGTATTTCAAAGCGGAATTTTTCATGCAGGGAAATTGGGATGAGGAATGAAGGATAAGGAATGAAGGATGAGGAATGAGGGATGAGGAATGAAGGATGAGGAGGATTGAGTGGCAATATCATTCCTCATTCCTCATTCCTAATCCTTCATTCCTCATCCCTCATTCCTTTTCAACTTAACGTGCCGGTAACGACTCGCGTTTCATAAATAAACCGGCAATGAGACCGATAATAACCCCTACTACCGCGCCGCCGAATACCTGCGAAATAGCAACAAAAGTGGGGCTGATAAATGCACCGGCCATACTGAGCGCCATTTCAATTTGCTCTTCACTCATGCCCTGGGCCTCATATTGGGCCATCATGGCTTCCCTCATTTGGTCTTCAAAACCGGTATTGATGACATTCAGGTACAACATCATAAAAACAGCGCCTACTACGCCGGCTACGAGGCCGGTCAGCGCGCCGATACCTACACAGCGGCCCAGGCCGATAAATCCACCCAACTGCTCGTCACGGTCGATACGTATGGCCGCCATTACGGCCCAGATGGCAACAGCGAATCCAACCAGCATATACACCCATTTGATTGCGCCGGTAGTTGGCAGGGATGGGTCGGTATCGGTCAGATAAGCGACCAAAGTTGTCAGGATAGTAGTTCCACCCCAAATAGCGCCATAACGCAGCGCAAGGTGTTTAAAGGGTACAGTTGAGGGGTCTGTTGCAGATGGTCTGTCAAGTACGTCCATTTCGTTTGAGTTTTAATGAAAGATTGATTTAGGGTCGAATGTAGGTGGAAACTTGTTGCTCCCCACTTTTTTGAACGACTATTTTCATGTTTTTGCCGACCAAATTCGCGCATCGACAGATTATGCCGAACTTTGCCGGGAAATTATGGTTGATAGGTCGCCGGTTTTTCTCCTGCGCCTTGCCTTGCATTTACTTTTCCTCCTGTCTATGTCTGATACCTCTGCTACACCTCAGAAATTTAATTATTCGCTTTTCCGTCGCGTGATGTCGATGGTGAAGCCTTATAAAACGACTTTTTATTTTGTCACGCTGCTGAGTTTGGTGATGGCGCCTATGGCGGTACTTCGACCCAAACTTCTGCAAACAATGGTAGACGACTACGTCTTTACCGGCGATTTCAGGGGTATGACACTGCTGGCCTGCATCGTACTGGGTGTGCTGATACTGGAAGTTATTTTGCGTTACTTTTTTCTGTATTACGCTGAATGGCTCGGACAAGCCACGATCCGCGACTTGCGGGTAAGGGTGTTTAACCATGTCACCAACCTGAATCTCAATTACTTTGATAAAACGCCCATTGGGCAAAGCACCACCCGTACGATCAGCGATATCGAGGCCATCAATACGATTTTCAGCGAAGGCAGCGTCACGATCCTGGCTGACCTGACCACTATTGTTTTTGTGCTGATCGTCATGTTTATGACCTCTGCGAAACTGACTTTGGTGGTGCTGGCTGTTTTTCCGCTCCTGATTTACGGGAGTATCAAATTCAAGGAAAGTGTTCGGGTAAGTTATGAGAAGGTGCGCAACCATATTTCTACCATGAATTCCTTTTTGCAGGAAAGGATCGGCGGTATGCGTATCGTGCAGATTTTTAATGCGGAAGAGCGCGAGGCGCAAAAATTTCGGCAAATCAACCGCGACTACACGGCTGCCAACTTAAAAGCAATCAACGCTTACGCCATTTTTTTTCCGGTGGTCGACATTATTTCTGCCTTGTCGCTGGGATTGATGGTGTGGTACGGCGCCGGGGGTGTGCTTTCCGAAGAGGTGACAATCGGTACGATGGTGGCATTTCCCCTGTATATTACCATGTTGTATCGCCCGATTCGTATGCTGGCTGATAAATTCAATACCCTGCAAATGGGCCTGATCGCTGCTGAACGGGTATTCAAACTGCTGGAAAACAACGATATGGTGCAAAATACGGGCACACTTGCCCCGCAACGCCTGAAAGGCAGCGTTTCGTTTGACAAAGTATGGTTTTCCTATAGCGGTGATATTGAAAACGACGTAGTGCTGAAAGGCGTTTCCTTCGACATTCCGCCCGGAAAAACGCTCGCTATTGTCGGCAGTACGGGCAGCGGAAAAACTACGATCATCAGTTTATTAGGCCGGTTTTATGAAATTCAGTCCGGGAGCATTCGTATAGATGGGCATGACCTGCACGAGTACGACGTTTTTGCGTTGCGCCGCCGTATTGCCGTTGTGTTGCAGGATGTGTTCCTGTTTTCCGGTACCGTCATGGAAAATATTACGCTGCGCGATCCGGCGATTTCGGAAGCGCAAGTGATCACCGCAGCGAAAATGATCGGCGCGCATGCGTTTATCGAGAAACTGCCGGGCGGCTATCAATACCAGGTGATGGAACGCGGCGCCACGCTTTCTATGGGGCAACGCCAGTTGATTTCCTTTGTACGGGCGCTGGTATTCAACCCCGATATCCTGATCCTCGACGAAGCGACTTCCTCCATCGACCCCGAAACGGAATCGGTGATACAGTTTGCGATTGAAAAATTGATCGCGCGCAGAACGAGTATTATTATCGCGCATCGCCTGAGCACCATTCGCCACGCCAATAATATTCTGGTGCTCGATAAAGGAGAGGTTAAAGAGTTCGGGCCGCACGATGCCCTGCTGGAAATTGAAGGCGGGAAGTACCGGGAGTTGTATGAAAAGCAGTTTTTGAAAGCGGAAACGTATTGAGGTGTTTGGTGTTTCGTTTTTGGTGTTTGGGGGCTTCGCTCTTGGGGTTTGATTTGTCAGGGGCATATTGTCTGAACCATATTACAAAAAAATATCCCGTTTTTTTCGTAAAGAAAAAAACGGGATAAATCAAGTGGTTATTTGAAGCACTGCTCTATCTTCTACAAAACCCAAGAGCAAAGCGCCCCAAACACCAAAAACGAAACACCAAACACTATTTTTTCATTTTCCACTCCTCAATGCTCTTGGCATTCATGCGCTGGTAGTCGGCGTTGCCTTCTTTCTTGGCCAGTTCGCTGCTTTTTTCAGCCGTTGCGATCGCATCTTTGTACATGCCCAGACCAGCCTGGATGTTGGCTTTCAGGCGCAGAATCCAGAATTTGTCGCCACCTTTTGCGAGTGATTGATCCACCCACGCCAGCGCTTGTTTCAGGTCTTTATTCTCCTCGAAGTAGTAGCGGGCAGCAGAGTAGTACGTGTTGGCAGAAGGGCCTTCCATTTGCGTTTTGATGTCGGCCATTACCTTGGAGTCGGTATCAACCGTGAATGGCACGGCCACTTTGGTGTTTTCCCAGCTGATTTCCAGGTCGGCGCCATTGTTTTTCAGGTTGCCGATAGCAATGGTCAAACTTTCCACGGCATCTTTCAAAGCAATAACAGGAACCGTCACTTTTGCGGCGATATCATCCATTTTGTACTCTGCCGGCTCCGGCGTTCCCCAGTAAGTTGTATTCTTGTACAGAACAACTTCCCACTGGCGTTCGCCCGGGGTGGTATACAGCGCATAAGTACCTTTTGGAACACTGGTTCCACCTACTTTGACATCTTCACCAAATGTGATTTTAGAACTGGCATTTGCGCCCGTGCGCCACAGTTCGCCGAATGGAACCAGGTCGCCAAAAATTTTACGGCCTTTGGTACTTGGACGCGAGTATTCCAGATCAACTTTAGAGAGTCCAACTTCTTGACTTACTTTTGCTGTTGGGCTGGGTTGCGGGGTTTTGATTTGAGCGGATGCAAGGGTGACCAACATGGCGAGGCAGGCGGTCAAAATGATTGATTTTTTCATGTTAAAAATTGAAAATTAGGTTTTAAAAATGTTGGTGTAAGAACACCAGTTCGGTAAAATGGTTGACAAATGTACGGTAACAGTGATAACCAATAACTAATAACGGATAACTACTTAATGATTTCCTTTTCCTGTCTTTCCTTCGACCAACTCCGCCCCGCTGAACTCTATGAAATTCTGGCCCTGCGCCAGGAAGTATTCGTAGTGGAACAAAACTGCCCGTATCTCGACTGTGATGGAAAAGACCTGCAAAGCTGGCACCTGATGGGCCGCGACGAAACAGGCAAACTGATTTGTTACACCCGTCTCTTACCCGAAGGGTTGTCCTACGAGGGTTACACTTCCATCGGACGCGTCGTCAGTGCTCCACAGGCCCGCGGTACCGGTGCGGGCAAAATACTCATGGAGCGCAGCATCGATATGTGTTACCATTTGTTTGGGCGCCAACCTATCAAAATCGGCGCACAGACTTACCTGCTGAAATTTTATGAAGGTTTCGGTTTTCAGTCTACCGGCGAAGCATATCTGGAAGACGGGATACCGCATACCAAGATGATTAGAAGTGAGAAGTAAACAGTCCGAAGTCATCAGTACGAAGTGCGAAGTCCGTAGAGTGCGCCGTTTCATACTTGGGTTTCCAAGACATAATCGGTGTACTCTACGGACTTCGCACTGATGACTTCGCACTTCGGACTGTTTACCTCTCACTTCTGTATCACCACCCTTTCCGTCCGCACCACCTTGCCCGTCCTGAATTTGGCTAAATAAACGCCGCTGGGTAAGTGTTGAACGGGAACAGATGCATCGCCTGCCTGTAAGGAAGTAGAAATATGTGTTTTACCTTGATAATCAATGATTTCCAGTTTTCCTGCTGCCGGTAAATTTTTCAGCACCAGCACATCATGCGCCGGATTAGGCGATATCTGCAGTCTGTTTTGCTCTGTCGGGTCATCTGTGCTGACCGTTCCGATTTGCTGGAAACCCAGGAAAAACAACAGCGTATTGGTCATGGCCGGATCGAAACAATCGCCGTGGTCGGCGGTGGAGTCCACATCGGCGGCCTGAAAATCCATGGCGCCGGCGGCCAGCAGGGAATCGCGGGCGACAATGCTGTTCATAAAGGGCACCTGGTCGTCAGCCTTGCAATAGAAAAGGCGCATAGGGGCCTGGGGCGTCCAGTTATTATAGGTGTCATTCGCCCTTAATGCGAGGTTGATCGGGTGGTTAGGGTTGTTTTCAACGCCTGCTACCACACTGTCCTGCAGCATTTTAAACGGACGGCAGGCGCCCTCGTTGCTGGTCAGCGCGGCGATCAACTGGCTGTTCAGTACAGATAAAGTTTTAGTTCCGTTGTAAAACGGCGTAATCAGGGCGGCGTATTCAGGTTTGAATATATCCGTCATCTGGTCAAAAATATTGCCGTAAACGGTCTCATAGGAAAGGGCTGTGTTGGGGATATAAGCCGGATAATAGTATACGGCATCGGTCAGGATCAGGTCGCGCATAATCCCTGAAATGCTGTAGGGGCCGGAGAGCGGCGCCGCAGCGGTTACCGTAAATTCGTCGCTCAATTCCTGCTCGATGCTGCGGTGCAATGCCATGGCTGCGTGGCCGCCCTGCGAATAACCGGTAATAAACAACTGATCGTTGGTAAACACCGGATTCTGCGCTTCAAATTCCTTTTCCGCCCGCAACATATCCACAGCAACAGAGGCCTCGCTGGCAGCATGCACGTAAGGATGGAACCCATCCGAAACGCCGAGACCCAGATAGTCCGGCATCAGCGCTACATAACCCATTCCACCGAACAGCAGGCCCAGTTGACCTTCTCCGTTGTTAACGGTGTAGGACGGAACATCTAATTTAGACCCCGAAGTGCCATGTTGATAGACCAGCCGGGGGAAAATCTTATTTGGATTGTTGGGAACCACCAGCAAGCCCGATACCGTGTCCAGCGCATTTTGTGTATTGGTCGTGGTGTATGTGATGCGGTAATATTTCACGCCGTATTGGATGAAAGGAATCCCGAATTGCGACAACAACTGCGATTGCGTTTTGGTGCCGAGCAGGGTAGTGGTGACGATGTTTTGAGCCGATAAAGCGGTGGTGATAAAGAGGGCAAAGAAGAGGGCAGTTTTTTTCATGTGTATTTATTTCAGATAAATTTTTAAAACATCCCGCAGCGCTTCGGGTTTGATTCGTTTGCGCAAAATTCGTTTGTTTTTATTCAGCAGATAAATAACGGGCAGGTTGTTGGTCAGGTATTGTTTTTCAAAAGTATTTTCTCCCTTTGGATCGGCGACGTCGTACCATGCCCAGTTTTGCTGGCGGATAAATTGTTGCCAGTTCCGGTATTGGTTATCGGTGGAAACGGCTACCGCCTGTAATCCGAAAACGCGCGCATCCAGCCAGGTCTGGTAAATATCAGGCATTACTTCCATACAATGGGTACACAATGGGCTGTAAAATATCAGCATCGTCAGCGGCGCTGAAATAGTGTCGAGTAGGATGCCCCGGCCAGTTTCGTCCGGGAGTGTCAGTGTCGGCGCGACTTTCCCGGTAAGTACAGGCCGAAAAGCATTGGCTTTGTATTCCAGCCTGGAAAGTGTGGCGATGTCCAGCCAGGGTGTTTCATTGATTTTCAGGTAGTTATCCGCCAAATGGACAAAAATAATATCCGCGCCGGGCGCATCGCTGAGTTCAAAATTCTGCATAAAACGAAGCACCGCAAAGCGGTAAAACGCCCCGTTTTTTGGCATCTTTGTTAATACCTCATCGAGTGCTGCTGTAATGGAATCGGGTCTTGGCGCCACGAAACGATCAAAATAATTGTCAAAAAAAACGGGCCAGAAGGGGTTGTTCAGCAGGCTTTCCTCCCGGAAATCGGTATAATCCCAATAGTGGCTGCGCATCCAGCGCTGGTAAACAGGATTTACCTTCCCATTCAGGACGGATTTGATGTTATTGGGTGGGGTGGGTGGACGTACAGATTGCAGCATCCTGGCGTAGAGATGTCCGGGGTTTTGCCGGATAAATGCCCGCGCCATGGAATCTATACTGCTGTAATAAGCGTCAATTTCTTTTTCGATCGGCTCCATCACCTTCGGGTCATTGTTGGTAGCCTGGCTCACCATTTTATACATGGACTGCCGGGCGATGATTTTTGCTTCGATGGACTGTCTTTGCCTTTCAAATCTGAAATATGCCTCGTTTTCGGGTGATTTTTCCACTTTCAGTGTTGTCAAATCAGACAAGTCGCCGCTGATTGAAAAAGAATCTGCCGGGCTGGTAATAATAAAATCGAACAGGCGGTTCCGGTTGGCCGCGATAAAATACACGCCCGCTTGCAGGTTGCTTTTGGTAAAAGAAAAGGCTCGGGTGCTCGTATCCACCGCCAGGGAATCAATAGGATTGGTAGTGCCGGCGCTGTACAGCCCGATTTGGACGCTGGACGCCTGTAAACCGCCCAACTGAAAATCCACCCTGGCTGTTTGCTGGCCGAACAGAAGTCCGTTACCGCAAAACAAAACCAGTAGACACCATAAGGGTAAGTTGCGCATTATTTTGTGTTTGGTATATGGTTTATGGTGTTTGGTGTTTAGTGTTTGGTGTTTAGGGCGCTTCGCGTTTGGCAGCAGTTAATATTATGGTCAAATTTCGTTGTCAAGGTGGTAATGCTGGGCTACACGACGCACTAAAGCCCAGCATTACCACCCTGATAACGAATAACGGATAACTAATAACTAAATCCCGGCCTGAAAAACGCATTCCAAAACCATAAACCCTGCCAAGCGGGATGCTCTCACCCTCTCACCCTCTCACCCTCTCACCCTCTCACCCTCTCACCCTCTCACCCTCTCACCCTCTCACCCTCTCACCCTCTCACTCTCTCACCTCTCACCCTCTAATCTGTCCCTTTCCCCACGCCATCCATTTTTCCGTCACCAGTTTTTCCAAAGCAAAAGGGCCGCGTGCATGCAGTTTCTGGGTAGAAATGCCGATTTCAGCGCCCAGTCCGAATTCCCCGCCGTCCGTAAAACGGGTAGATGCGTTGGCGTACACGGCTGCTGCGTCCACGGTTTCCATAAAATACTGACAGGCGGCGTCCTCTTCCGAAACGATGGCTTCCGAGTGCCGCGAAGAGTGTTGGCGAATATGTTCGAGCGCCTCTTCCAGATTGGCCACAACCCGGACGGAACATTTATAATCCAGAAATTCGCGCCCAAAATCTTCCGGTTGGGCAGCTTGCAGGCGGGAATAACCGGCCTGTTGCAAAATGGCGAGGGAAGGCGCATCCGCAAAAACCTCCACTTGCCAGCGTTCAAAATCGGGCAGCAGCATCGGTAAAAACCGCGCTGCTATGTCCTGATCCAACAATATGGTATCCAATGCATTACACACAGATGGGCGCGATACTTTGGCATTTACGACGATGTCGCGGGCCTTTTCAAGATCAGCCGACCGGTGTACGTAGGTGTGGCAAACGCCGGCGCCGGTTTCAATGGTGGGCACCAGCGAATGTTGCCGTACGAACCGAATCAGCGATTCCGAGCCGCGCGGGATAATCATATCTACATACCGCGTGGCCGTGAGCAGTTCCTGCACCAGCGCACGATCCGTCGGGAGCAGGGTGACCGCGGCTACCGGCACATCAAAGGCAACCAGCGCCTGGTGGATCAGGTGCACCAGCGCCTGATTGCTGTGCCAGGCATCCGTACTTCCGCGCAGCGCAACGGCATTGCCGGAACGCAGACACAGAGCGCTCACATCGAGCGTCACGTTGGGCCGCGACTCGTAAATGATACCGACCACGCCCAGCGGAACGGCTATTTTGCGCAGCAGGATACCATTCGGTAAGGTACGCTCACTCAAAACCTGTCCTGCCGGGCAGGGCAGTGCCGCAATGTCCCGGATACTTGCCGCAATGGCTTCGAGCCGGACGGGATTCAACAGCAGCCGGTCTTTTTTAGGGTCGGCATCGTCCATACGATCCAGGTCGATCTGGTTAGCCTGTAAAACTGCGGCTTGATGTTCCACGATTAAATCGGCCAGATGAAGCAGGAGCGCTTGTTTGGATGCGTCGCTCAGGCGGCGGACCGCATCAGCGGCGAGATGTGTTTGTTCCAGAAGGGGAAGTATACTTGTCATATTAACACAATATCGTCGGCGTGAGCAATTTCAAAGTTTTGGGTCAGCAGGTTTTGGCGGATGGATTCGGCAGGGTGTTTCACACGCGCCAAGGCGATTACATTCGATTGATAATCAGATAGTTCGATGACATCGCCTTTTTCAAAATCGCCCTTCACTTTTCGTACGCCCACGGCCAGCAAACTTTTGCGCTGTTGTATGGCCTGCAAGGCGCCGGGATCGAGTGTGAGCCGGCCCGCGATAATGCTGCCGCTGCCCAGCCATTTGCGGCGCGCATTCAGGCTGCTGCCCTGCTGCGGCTGGAACACGGTGCCGGTTTCAGATTGCAATGCCTTCAGGATACCATCGGGCGTGCGCACATCGAAAAACACGGTGCGGATGCCCATTCGGGTGGCCAGCCGGGTATAGGTTAGTTTGGAAAGCATGCCGCCGAGGCCGAGGGCTGATTTTTCATCACTGACCAGGCTGAAAACCGAGTTGTCGACAGAAAGTACTTCCGGGATGATATGACCTGCACGGTCGAGCAGTCCGCCGACAGAAGTGCTGATCAGCAGGTCGGTTGCGCCGAAACCGGCGGCCATGAGGGTGGCCAGTTCGTCGTTGTCTGAAAATTTCAGTTCGAGGTTGCTGACCACGTCATTTTCATTGGCAATGGGGATAATACCGTTTTCCCAAAGCGTCTCGTAAGTTTCCTTGAGTTGCAAAAATTGCCGCCTGTGCGCAAAATGATGTCGTTCGCAAAGGCTCTGGGCAATGGTGATGCCAAAAGGTTCGAAGTGGCGTGCATACATCAGCAGCAACAATGGATTGCCCACCGCAGCGGCTGCTTTGCGCTCGGTCAGGGTGCCCCGGTACTGTTGCAGGCGGCGTTTGCCTGCGCCGACAGCCCCGGATGATACCAGGATAATGCGAAAACGGTCGCGTAGGCTTGCTACCTGCCGGGCTATTTCCCGAATCACGGCTTCTTCCGGCTCGCCGTCCGGCAGGGTAATGGAACCGGTTCCAAACTTAATAACTATAACGGGTAAAACGGACATCGCACTGGGTTTGCTTGAATCACATATGGGATTTCAGTGCGCAAAGATGGGCTTTTGGGATTAAATGGAACACGGATTGAACGGATTGGACACGGATTTTTTCTTTTACCACATCGTTCACATAGAATTTCCACATAGATCACATAGTTGTTGTTTCATTTATGCTATGTGATCTATGTGGAAATTCTATGTGAACGATGTGGTAAAAAAAACGTGTCCTTTTACCCTATCACCTCATCCAGATCAGGCAAACGTCCAAAACGGCGAAGCATAGCAAAATGGGAGCGCAGGGCATGGAAAAAACTTTTGTGCTCCAGGTAAGGGACATTAAATTCCCTGGCAGTGCTTTGTACAATTTCTGCAATGTGCGGATAATGCGTGTGGCATATTTTTGGGAAAAGGTGGTGTTCCACCTGAAAATTCAACCCGCCGACATACCAGGACAAGAGCCGGTTGTGGCGCGAAAAGTTGACAGTTGTCTGCATCTGGTGGATCGCCCATTCATTTTCGATGGTACCCTGGTCATTCGGGCGTGGAAAAATGGTTTCTTCCACGGTATGTGCCAGTTGGAATACCACCGTCAGGATAATACCGCCAACCAGGTGCATTACGAGAAAACCGGTCAGTACTTGCCAGAACGGAACACCGAATGCGACGGGCAGGCCAATAAACAATGAAAAATAGAGTATTTTAATCCCGACGATTTTGGCAAATTCCACCCTGTTCTGGCGGGCGTTGTTTTTATTGACGCCATTGCGCGTATAGCGGGCAAATTGCATAAAATCCTTGGCAGTAACCCAATAAAGGCTGACAATACTATACACCATGAGGGCATAAGCCCATTGAAAGCGGTGCATGTTTTTTACCTCCGTGTGCGGAGAAAGCCGCAGGATGGCTTTATCGTCGATGTCCTCGTCGTAATGAACGATATTGGTAAATGTATGGTGCAGGTTGTTGTGTTGCAGTTTCCAGTTAAAAGCGGATCCGCCCAGTAACATCAGCGACCATTCACCCATAATATTATTCACACGCGGGTTGGAAGAAAAGGCGCCGTGGTTGGCATCGTGCATAATGCTCATGCCCACACCAGCCATGGCCACGCCCATCACAATCCACATCAGCAATGCCCAGCCAAAGGGCGGCTGGAGGAAGCTGATCAGGAAAAAGGGTAACAGATAAGTAGTTAATAAAATAATCGTTTTTATCACCACGCCCATACTGGCGTGTTTGGATACCCCACTTTTTTGAAAATATGCATCGACGCGTGCGGAAAGCGTCTGATAAAATTGTGATTTATCCTTGCTAATAAATCGAATAGGCGCATGAACTGCCATTGGAGAAGAAGTTTGATAGAAAAGTGACTAATCAGAGAAAACAATTTCAGTGCAGTCGTTTTAACATCATTTACGATGGCTCCTTCAATTTGGTGGGTATAATAAGTTATAAGAGCACTGCTGTATTACAAAAAAAGCGATGCAAGTTACAATGAATATCTGGAAGTATGTTAAAAAAGTGTGGATTTTGCAAGAGCTATGAGCAGAATTAATCAGTGTTGGTAATCAAGCATTTGAAAAGATTTTAGTTTAAACTAATTTTGCAAACCTGCTTAAACAAATAAGAACGTTATGAAAATGATCGACAAAACAGGTGCAAATAGCCTGGACAAAGATATATCTGTTGAAATCAGAAACTGGGAACCGGCTTTTAAAGAAGCCTTTTTCCAGTTGAACAAGGCATGGATCGAAGTGGATTATCCTTTGGAACCGCTCGATATTGCCGTGCTGAGTAACCCCGAAGGTCATATCCTGGACAAAGGTGGGGCTATTGTGGCGGCATTGATCGGAACGGAAGTTGTCGGCGTGGTGGCCTTGCGCCCTTTTGGCGAAGACAGTATGGAACTCACCAAAATGGCGGTCGACCAACGCTGGCGGGGTCGCGGCATCGGCGAAAAACTGATGTATGCGATGCTCCGGGTGGCACAGGAAAAAGGTGTTCCCCGGGTAGTGCTTTTTTCCAATTCCAACACCTCCGCTGCTGCGGTTAAACTGTATTTCAAAGTGGGTTTTAAAGAAATCTCCCTGGAAGCAGGGGTTTATGACAGAGCGAATATTAAAATGGAATTCATATTGTGAATAGTGAGTAGTGAGTTGTGAGAGGCATCCCCTTTGGCATTTGGTGGTATTTTGGCATGGGTTTTTCAGGCCTGTAATTGAGAATCGTGTTTGGTGTGTGGTGTTTAGTGTTTAGGTCGCTTCGCGTTTGGCAGTAGTTGATATTTTGGTCGAAGTTCCACAAATGCCAAAGGCGGAGCGACCTAAACACTAAACACCACACACCAAACACGATTCTCGATTACAGGCCTGAAAAACCCATGCCAAAATACCACCAAATGCCAAAGGGGATGCCTCTCACCTCTCACCTCTCACCTCTCACCTCTCACCTCTCTCACCTCTCTCACCTCTCACCTCTATGACCATACATCTCGCCAAAACCCCCGAAGACATTGCCAAATGCACCCGAGCCATGCTCGAACTGCGCCAGCATGTGGCTGCGGAATCGTTCGTCCCTTTGGTGCAGCAAATGATGCAGGAAGGTTACCAACTTGCATTTATTGAAGAAAACGGCGAGGCTGTAGCCGTTATCGGTTTTCGGTACCTCCAGTTCCTGTTTTGCGGTAAACATTTTTACATCGACGACCTGAGCACCCTGCCGGAAGCAAGGGGTAAAGGTTATGGAGGTATGTTGCTCGATTATGTAGCCGATCTTGCCCGCGCTGCCGGTTACGATGTCATCACGCTTGATTCGGGGCATCACCGGCATACGGCGCATCGCCTGTACCTGAACAAAGGATTTTCTATTTCCAGCCATCATTTTACCAAAAAAATGTGAGTGGTGAGTAGTGAGTCGTGAGTGGCATTCGTTTAGGGGAACGAACTCATGTTCTTCTGAACGAATTCCACTCACCACTCACTACTCACCACTCACGACTCACGACTCACCACTCACGCTATGAAACTACCCATCTATCAGGTCGACGCCTTCACCGACCACCTGTTTGGCGGAAACCCTGCCGCAGTTGTACCCCTTCAAACCTGGCTGTCCGATGAAACCATGCAATTGATTGCCCGGGAAAACAACCTGGCCGAAACGGCTTTTTTTGTGCCGCTCGAAGGCCCCGATCAGTTTCATATTCGATGGTTCACACCCACGATCGAAGTGCAGTTGTGCGGACATGCGACGCTTGCTACGGCATACGTGGTGATCAATTGCCTGAAAATCAACCAGTCAGATCAGATTTCTTTTCAAAGTAAAAGTGGTTGGTTGCATGTAAGCCGCAAAGAAGATATGCTGACACTCGACTTTCCAGTCGACCATCCTAAATCGGCCGTACTGCCGGAAGCCGCGCGGGAAGGGTTCAATATTTTGCCGGAAGCAGTTTGGATGGGCCGGGAAGATTACCTGCTGCTCTATCGCAGTGAAGCGGAAGTGCTGGCACTGCGGCCCGATTTTCGCATGTTGGCTACGGAACCTGTGCGCGGGTTTATTGCCACCGCGCCCGGCGATCATTCCGATTTTGTATCGCGTTGTTTTTTTCCCGCTTCCGGTATCGACGAAGACCCTGCGACCGGTTCGGCACATACCACACTCACGCCGTTTTGGGCGGGAAAAACGGGCAAAACCAGTTTCTCCGCCATCCAGGTCTCCGAGCGACGCGGTTATCTGCAATGCAGCCTGGAAGGAGATCGGGTACTGATTGCAGGCAAAGGGAAGTTGTACCTGGAAGGATACTTTTGGGAGAAGTGAGAAGTGAGAGGCATCCCCTTTGGCTGCTCTATTGGTTTTGCATTGGTTTTTCAGGCCTGTAATCGTGAATCGTATTTAGTGTGTGGTGTTTAGTGTTTCGGGGGCTTCGCGTTTGGCTACAGTAAATATTTTGGTCGAATTTCCACAAATGCCAAACGCGAAGCCCCCGAAACACTAAACACCACACACTAAATACGATTCACGATTACAGGCCTGAAAAACCAATCCAAAGCCAATAGAACCGCCAAGCGGGATGATTCTCACTTCTCACTTCTCACTTCTCACATCCTCGCCACCTCAATCATCCTATCTTCCACCCTCCGGACAATTTCATTGAATTGTGCGCTGTGTTTTACTTCCATATTGCGGTTGAAGGGCAGGTCGACGGATATATGGTGTACAAAACGGCCCGGATTAGCAGCCATGATGTAAATATCGTCGGCTAGATAAACTGCTTCTTCGATGTCGTGGGTAACAAAAACGATGGTGGGCTGGAATTTCAGCCAGATATCTTCCAGCAAATCCTGCATTTGCAGGCGGGTATTGATGTCGAGTGCGCCGAAAGGTTCGTCCATCAGCAGGATATCGGGACTGGCAATGATGCTGCGTGCGATTGCGATCCGTTGCAGTTGTCCGCCCGACAGGGTAGGGTAGACGGCATATTTGTTTTCATGCCCGGCAAGGCCCACCATTTCAATCATTTCCTGGGCGCGGCGGCGGCGTTCTTTCGCATCCACCTGCTGAAAACTCAGTCCCAGTTCCACATTTTCGAGTACGGTCATCCAGGGCAGCGAGGAGTATTGCTGGAATACCATGCCCGCCCGGATACCCGATTCCTGGACGGGTTTTTCGCGCAGCAGCACTTGTCCGGAAGTTGGGTTTTGCAAACCGGCGATATAACGCAGCAGCGTACTTTTTCCACAACCAGAAGCGCCCAGAATCACGACAAACTGGCCCTGACCTGGTTTGTCTTCAATCAAAAAGTCCAGGTCTTTGATAATGAAGTCTTTACCATTGCTATAGGTCTGGCTGATGTTTTTCAGTTCAATGATATTGGGAAGATCAGTGTCTTTAATTGCAAGCATGGTGGTAAGTAGTTATCCGTTATTAGTACTGTGTCATCTAAATTTTTGAATATTCGAGGATGTGAGTATTTGAGTATAAATGATTCGTTATCAGTCAGATACTCGAATACTCAAATCTTCGGACACTCAAAAAAAGTAGGCGACTATGTATCAGTGTTGATAATCAAGCAACGGCCTGTAGTCCGTTCCACAGTTTCATTTCACCCATCAGGATCAATCCGATAGCAGCCAGAATGACCAGCCCGGCGCCTTGCAGCAGCAGTGTGGCGGACAAGGATACAAATACAGGCAGCAACACCGCCAGGGCAAAGGTTCCCAGCACGATATAAATACCGGTTTGAACTTCTTTCAGTCCATCTACCTTGGTTTTATAATGTTTGTGCGGGAAGAGGCGTTTATCCAAGTAGACAAACAACCTGTCCTGTAGAATGCCGATGACAATGATGAGCAGCAGCACGGCAAATACCTTATCCGTCTTGTCGCGGCGGGCAAGCCAGTAAATCAGGGAGCCGAGTCCTCCCGTATTATTCAGGATTTCGGCAATGATAATATAGGTCCAGGAAATAGCCGTGAGCACGCGCAGGTCTTCCATAAATTTGGAAATGACCGAGGGCAGGTAAACGGAAATCAGGGTCTGCCAATTGCCGGCGCCAAGGGTATACACGGTGGTAAGGTGAACGCTTTCCACTTCATTGATGCGTTGCACAATCACGGGAATCATGTAGACGAAGATACCGAACGCCAGAAATGCCACTTTCATATTGTCGCCCAGGCCAAACCAGAGCATAAACAAACCAGTGAGCGCCGAAATGGGCAGGTAACGCATGGCATCGACCGGTCGGGAAAAAAGTCCCCGGAACAAGGGGATAAATCCGATCAGTCCTCCGACGAAAAACGACACCAGGATGGCCCAGAAATATCCTTTAAAGTTCAGCCAGATGGAATGGATGGTGTGCACAGGCAGGTTATCTTCTTCCAGTAATTTGGGATAAGCCTGAATCACATGAAGCGGAGTAGGCAGAATTTTGTAGATTTTGCCTACTGTTTTGGCATTTGCAAACTGAATGCTGTCTGCACGAAGCAGGGAATCGCGGTTCAGGTTTTGCAAGGAAGGATCATCCAGGCGAGGCGCCTGATAATCGAGGGCAGGTATGGCAAGCATTTCGGCGAGTAACCACCAAAAGCCAATTAACATGAATGCCCCCAGAATGCCGAGTGTGATATTTTGAATTTTGGAAAGACTTCCGCGCAGTTCAAACATGGGTTTTAGAGCGATTGCTGAATTTTGGAGTAAAAATACATGCACTCCAACAAAGTTCTGCGTTTTTTATGTGGCTGTATTTTCTGTATGTTTGCCCTAAGTAACGATGAAACCTTTTAAACCCATATTGGGGTTATCCAACGTATTTTCTCCGACTCCCATGCGCCGTTTAATTCGTCTTTTTATTTATGTAATGCTCTTTTGGGGGGCTGGCGGGCTTTCAGCCCAGAGCACTGCTGTGCTGGATACCCTGACCAATCGGCTTACCCTGCTTGTTCAATTGTCGCAATCGGGCAGTTACGAACAGGCCCAGGTGGAAGCAGAGACGTTCAGGGCGTTTTTAAAACAGCATCAACTACCGATTACACCAATATCTCTGACACTGTTGTCGGGCATTTACCGGGCCAATCAGGATGACAGGAGCGCTACCCGTTTGCTGGCAGACGCCGAATTGAGCGCCCGTAAAGACCCCAACCCTGTCAATAAAGCCGCTTTGCTGAAGGTTATCGTCGAGGAATGCAGGAAATGGGATTTGCCCGACCAGGCACTCACCTGTCAGCAATTGCTTGCAGTAGCACAGGATTCTATAGAAGCCCGTGAAAGCCGTCGATCCACATCGGACATGCGCCGGCAACTGGATTCCCTGACGGCCCTGCGCCGACTGGATGCGGGAGCGGAGCGCAATTATGTCCGTATAGACAAAGAACGCCTGTGGCTGCTGGTCGGCGCTGCGGGATTGATCTTTATTGCATTGTTGTACGCTAATTTTCGCACCAATGAACGCTGGCGCAAATTACTGGAAAAGAAAGAGTTGGAATGGGATATCATGCGCAGCAACCTGCAATATGAAGCGGAAATGAAGCGCAATGCAGATTTCGTTGAAACCACGTCTGTCGCTGCTCCCCTGAGTGCCGTAACGCTCACTTCCCCGGATCCGTATACCATGTACCACGGCCCCAAACCGGAGGCAATTGCCCTGCTGATCGAGCCGAACCGACAGGTAGTGTTGTATTTAAAATCGCTGTTGTCCGATCGTTTTCAGATTGAAACAGCCAATACTTTTACCGAAGGGCTGCAATTGGCCAATGATCTGATGCCCGATCTCGTAGTTTGCGACGCCCTGTTAAATGGAAAATCGGGTATCGAGGTGGCGCGCCAGATTAAACTTTCGGAACGCACCAACCACATTCCGGTCGTGCTGCTGACGGATAAATTCGGGAATGAAGGCAAACTGGATGCCTTGCGCGCCGGCGCTGATGCCTGGTTTACCCGCCCGGTGATCGACGATGAATTTGACGCCTCCGTACAGCGCCTGCTGGACGCCCGCAAGGTAAAACACGAGCAGTTCAACCGTTATATGCACCTGTATTTTACGGAAAACCGCATCACCATCGAGGAACCTTTCCTTTCCAATACCATGCAAATGATCGAGCATAATCTGGCTGATCCCGATTTTATGGCCGATGATATTGCCCGCAAAATGCAGTTGACCAAAACGCACTATGTCAAAAAGTTGAAGGTGCTGACAGGCAAGGAGCCTGTGCAACTGATCCGCGAAATGCGGCTGGAAAAAGCCAAAGTACTGCTTGAAAAACGCGCCGGCACGCCGCAGGCCATCAGTGAACTGGTGGGATTCAGCAGTCCGGGTACGTTTGCGCTGGCCTTCAAAGAGTATTTTGGTGAAAACACCCTGCTTTTATACGCGCAGACGCCGAATAGGTTGATTTAAAGTAAGGTTGATGAGGTTGATAAGGGTTGATAAAGGTTGATAAAGGTTGATAAAGGTTGATAATACATCCGCTCAAAAAAAGTTAAATTGCTCCATTTTCGAGCGAATGTATTATCAACCTCATCAACCTCATCAACCTTTATCAACCCTATGACTCATTGCCAATGCACTTCCGTTTCCCACTGCCCCTTTGGCAACTGATATAACCGCCAAAATTCTTCGGCTATTAAATCCGGGTCAAACCGGGTACCTGCCTTGACCATGCCGCTGATGGTCACCGTAGCCGCTTTGATGCCCAAGGGCGCGCCTTCCTGGGCAACGGAGAAAACCAGGTTGCGCATGGCCGCTTTACCCATTCCGAGCGAAGCCAGCATGGCCGGCGCCTGGTAAGCAGTGCCGCCTCCTGTGAAGAACATGGCGCCGTGTTCCCTTTCTTTCATTTGTGGAAAAACGGCCTTCGCAGCCAATAAGGCGCCTACTACGTTGATATTCAGGTCGTTCAGGAAAACGGACAGGGATATCTGGGAAGGCGTGGCCGGGTTGTAGGAACTGGCGTTGTAATGCAGGATTTCAATATCCTTATGTTCGTCAACGATGTGTTCGAGCAAACGGACAAAAGTGTCGGAATCGGCAATGTCTGCCGGATATGCCTGAGATTTGATACCTGCCTGCGCCAATTCTGCTACATAAGATTTCAATTTTTCTTCATTGCGTGCGACCATCAGTATTTCAAAGCCCTCGCGGCCAAATCGTTTGGCGATGGAAATGCCGTTACCCGGCCCCATCCCAATCAGTAGTAATTTCATAGAAAGTTTGTTGAATGCAGCCTCCTAAACAGTCTGGGGTTGGAAAGGTTTATTGTGAGTTATGAGTTATGAGTTATAAGTTATGAGTTATTGGAGTTTCAGGCTGGGATAGGGAAATGAAGTTTGCATTCTTTCTCCATTCCAGCCTGAAACTCCAATAACTCATAACTCATAACTCATAACTCATAACTCATCCCTCATCCCTCATAACTCATAATCAAATCCCCTTCGTCCGCACCCAGTTCTGAAACCGCTCCGCGTTTACCTTGTGTGCGGCAAAAGTTTCTGCAAAGGCATGTGTTCCCGTTTCGTCGGGTTTGGCGCAGAAATACAGGTATTTGTGTTGTTCGGGATTGAGTGTTGCGTCGATAGTGGGAATAGCGGCCATGCTGATCGGGCCTGGCGGCAGTCCTTTATACATATAAGTATTGTAAGGAGAATCGAACAAGGTGTGGTACTCGGTGACACGCCGGGTGGCAAAATCGCGGGTGGCGAACACAGAAGTAGGGTCGGCCTGTAATTTCATGCCGATTTTCAGGCGGTTGAGGTACACCCCGGCAATAGTCGCTTTTTCCGGGTTGTAGTTGGTTTCGCGCTCCACAATAGAGGCGAGGATATACACTTCCGTTTCCGTCAGGCCGAGCGCCTTTGCTTTGGCGCGCCGGTTGTTTTTGTCCCAAAACGCAGTATGCTCTTTTTTCATACGTTTCAGAAAACTGGCGGCATCCGTATTCCAGTACATTTCATACGTATTCGGAATAAAACCGGTGACGAGGGTTTCCGGCGTAAATCCCAGTTCGGAAAGCAGGACGGGATTGCGGAATGCAGCGATCAGCGATGCGGAATCCGCTTCAATAAACCGGGCGACCAGGCCCGCAATTTCTTCCGGCAACCGTTCATTGTTCAGGATCACCCGCACCGGCGCTTGTTCGCCATTGCGCAGGTGCTGGATCAGTTCGCGGTTGTTCCAGCCCGGTTTGATCTGGAACCGGCCTGCCCGCATTTTATCTTTTTTATAATTCATCTGGCCGGCCAGCCAGCGGAATCCGGCTTCATCCTTGACGACGCCGGATTTTTTCAAGATGGATACGACCTGTTCAAAATTGGCTCCCGTAGGGATGCAGACGAAAGGATCTGCAAGTTCTTCCGGTACGCCTGAAAAATAAATTGCTTTTAGGGGTTGCCATCCAAACCAGAGCGCGAGCGCCAGCACGGCAATAACGGCCCCGGCAATAAGGGTACGCTTACCTGTTTTTTGTTGTTGCATGTTGTTGAAATGTAGTTGCCCGCCGGGTTGGAGCAACGCATGGTGATTGTTATCCATAGGTAATTTCCAAAAATTCGCGCAAAGGTAATGGCTCAAATGCGGAATTGAAACCTGGAAAAATGTGTTTTTTACCACATAGTTCACAATAGGTTACCACATAGATCACATAATGACATACTATATGATCTATGTGGTAACCTATTGCGAACTATGTGGTAAAACTAGTATTGTTCCGAATCATTTGGAAACTCCCGCTTTTTAACATCGGACACATACTGTTTGGTGGCGTTCCCGATGGTTTCAAACAGTTCGAGGTAGCGGCGTAAAAAACGCGGTTTAAAATCCTTGGTAATGCCCAGCATATCATGTGTGACCAACACCTGGCCGTCGGCATGTTTGCCCGCTCCGATGCCGATGGTGGGAATTTCAATACTTTCCGACACCGTTTTGGTCAGGGTGGCGGGAATTTTTTCCAGTACGATGGCAAAACACCCGATTGCCTGGAGCAATTTGGCGTCTTCCCGAAGTTTTTGGGCTTCTTCTTCTTCTTTGGCGCGTACGGTGTAGGTGCCGAATTTATAAATACTTTGCGGCGTCAAACCCAGGTGCCCCATCACCGGGATGCCGGCCATCAGGATTCGTTTGATGGAATCCTCTACTTCCGAACCGCCTTCTAATTTGACGGCATGCGCGCCCGATTCTTTCATAATGCGGATGGCGCTGGAAAGGGCGATTTCCGAATTGGCCTGATAACTGCCAAAAGGTAAATCCACTACTACCATAGCCCTGCTGACAGCCCGCACCACAGACTGCGCGTGGTAGATCATTTGATCGAGGGTAATCGGAAGGGTCGTTTCATGTCCGGCCATGACGTTGGAGGCGGAGTCGCCCACCAAAAGGATATCGATGCCTGCCTCGTCGAGCATTCTGGCCATTGAAAAGTCGTAGGCCGTGAGCATGGCAATTTTTTCACCACGTGTTTTCATCGCCTGGATGACGTGGGTGGTGACGCGTTTAATTTCTCCGGTAGTTGCGGACATTCTTGGTTATTAGTTATTGGTTAAGACTACTTATCCTTTAAAATTGAGGTTGCGGCGTACCGGATCAAGATTCAGGGAGTCAACAGATTTGCTTTCCAGTTCAAAATTCGGGAAAGGCCAAACTTTTCTGGCGGTAAAAATACCGAAGCCTTCGGAAAGGTTGGTATACGATGTGGTGACTTCGGCGCCCGTCAAACCTGAATTGACGGCCTCGCTTTCCTGGTATGCTGCAATTTCGGGGCCGGCGCCTTCCACTTCTACGTCGATGCCGTTAAAATAGCGTTGCACCGTAGTCGAGGGTTCGATATTTTGTAATAGCGCATTGTAAAAATCACTTGCCAGAAAGGTTGATCGGCCCCTGTAGAAGCTGCCGCCGATGACCGTATTTTCCCGGAGCACATTTTTGGCAGCCTTCCAGCGAAGACTTTTTGTAGCCAGTACGGTACCATCCATGGCCACTTCCCGGTAGCGGATATTGAGGTAAACATCAAAAATAACCGCATTTGCGCGACAACGCCATTCTACAACAACCGGAACACTACCGGCAATATTGATTCTCCTTGGTGTAAAAACAGAGGGTTCCGGCCGGATGAGTAACATCGTATCCGGGATGGTAGTTTCTCCTGTAATGGCCGGTTTGCCGTCTGCGCGTTCTATAATGAGTCTGTATGTTGCGCCGCCGACCAGTCCGCCACCGAGTTGCTCGTCTTTGATTTTGTACAACCAGTTGGGCGACTGGGCAAAAGTGCCGTCTTCGCGCACGTAACCCTCCAGGTTGCCATCGACACGGGTCAATGGATACCTTTGGGCGTTTCCTACGCGTTGCAGAAACACGGAAATCGCATTTTCGGGATAATAGAGAGAGTCTGCAATTTTTGCCACAACATAAGCGCTGGCGTCGGGATCGATAAAAGCCCGCTCTATTCGAATGTAGTGGGCAGAGTCATCAGGGGAAATAATACCATAAACGACAGGAATTTCCTTGAAAGGAGCGGCAATGTCAAATTCATTGGAACATGCACTCCACAAAAGCCCGAGTACCGGGCATAACAGCAATAATTTTTTCATTATCGGGTGGTTAAACACTTGATGCGGCAAAAGTACGGTTTTCGGTTGGTGGAAAAATAAAAAGCCTTGCTAACATGAGCCGTTCCGCGTTTTTCAGGCTAGAACCGGGTGCTTGTTAAAACATTAAGATTTATTTAAGGGTGCATCGGGGAAACTTATTTCCTGTTTTGGAGTCAAAGATTCATTACTAACTAAAAAAGAATATTTCATTATGAAATTGAATAAGTCAATCAAGTCTCTTTCCGTTTTGTTGTTCGCCTTGTTTTTTGCAGCAGCAACCGCACAAGCTCAAAGAGAAACCGCTCCCGCGAAAAAAGACAGGACCACCGGCGCTGAAATGAAATCCAAAAAGAAAGCGGAATCCATGGAAGACGAACTGAAACTCACGCCGGAGCAAAAGGCAAAGTTCAAAAAGGCAGACGATGAATATAAGGCAAAGTCAAAAGCTGCCAAATCTGCCAGAAAAGAAGATATGGCACAAATGCGCGAAGAAAGAAAACGCGCGCACAAAGCCGCTTTAAATGCTGACCAGGCTGCCAGATATGACGAAATTATGGCGCGTAAAGAGGCAAAGGAAGCCCAGAAGCAGTACAAAAAGAGCTCGAAAAAAGGACCTAAAGCAAAAAAAGAGCAGCGGGGAGAATAGAGATCAGGGATGAGTTATGAGTTATGAGTTATGAGTTATTGGTGTTTCAGGCTGAAATAGGGAAATGTTGTGTCCTAATATTTTCCCATTTCAGCCTGAAACACCAATAACTCATAACTCATAACTCATAACTCATAACTCTATTTCGTGATTCTGAAACACTTGTGAATCCGCTCGTTCCTGAAATCCAGCGGGATCGTTTGTTTGGTGATATCCTGCACCTGAGTCGCCCGGATGGATTCCGTTTCCATCTTGAAACGGCGGTAATTGGTAGAAAAATAGACCGTTCCGCCCGGTTTGCACAAGCGTAAAACAGCATCCAGCAGCGCCACGTGGTCGCGCTGCACATCCAGAGTGCCATACATTCGTTTGCTGTTGGAAAAAGTCGGCGGATCGAGCACAATCAGGTCAAACCGCTCTCCGGTAGGCTGTCGCAGCCATTGCAGCACATCTGCCTGCAAAAAACGGTGTTCCTGCCCCGTAAAACCATTCAGTCCCATATTTCGGTCGGCCCATTGCAGGTAAGTATTGCTCATATCCACTGTGAGCGTCTCTTTAGCGCCACCTGCGGCAGCGTACACGCTGAAAGAACCCGTGTAGGCAAACAGGTTGAGTACTTGTTTACCTGCCGATTCTTCCTGCACCATTTTACGGGTGTTGCGGTGGTCGAGAAACAAGCCGACGTCTAAGTAATCAGCGGGTTTGATGGCAAAACGCAGCCCGTTTTCCCGAACAATAAATTCCGCATTCGTGCGGGCAAATCGTTTATATTGTTGCAGCCCCGTCTGACGCTGCCGAAATTTCAGGTAAATTAAATCCAGGGAAACATCCAGTACCTCGCTGATAACGGCCAGACAGCCGTCTAACCAGGCCGAGTGCTCGTCGGGTTCCATGCCATGCGGGCGGGCGTATTCGGCTACGTGTACGATCTCTTCATACCTGTCGATGGCCAAGGGGAAATCCGGCATATCGTCGTCGTACACCCTGAAACAGGTGATTTCCTGTTTTTTCGCCCATTTGCCAATGTGTTTGTACACTTTGGTGAGGCGGTTGCGAAAAGGTTCAAATTTGGCGCTGTCCGGCATCAAGGTTCTTTATCTTTGGAAGTGGCTGGTTGAAAATCGGCTAAAAGTAGGGCTAAATAAATTATCATCATTCCAAAGACGGCCGAAATGCAGCTTAGATCATCCGTTACTGTACTCTTTGCTGTAATGATGTTACTTTTGCAATCCCGTTTCCAACATCTAACATTTTTGCATGGAATATATAGGCGAACATTTATTTCCCGGCCAGTTGGGCCACCTTTGTGCAGTACTCTCCTTTGTAGCGGTTTTAATGTCTTCCGTTGCGTATTTTTTTGCTACAAAACAAAGAGAAACAGCAACTTATGAGGGATGGCGCAATCTGGGCCGACTCGGTTTTTTACTACATGGACTGGCGGTGCTGGGCGTTATCGGCAGCCTGTTTTACATTTTGACAGGTAAAATGTACGAATACCAATATGCCTGGGCAAATGTGTCGGACGACCTGCCGAACCAGTATATTTTTTCAGCCTTCTGGAAAGAACAGCAAGGCAGTTTCCTGCTCTGGAGTTTCTGGCATATCGTATTAGGCATAGTGCTGATACTGCGTTCGGGAAAATGGGAGGCCCCCGTACTGGCGGTCGTGGCACTGGCCGAATTGTTTATTGCCAGCATGATACTCGGACTTTGGTTCGGCGATTTCCGGCTCGGGGCAAGCGCTTTTGACCTGCTGCGCGATACGATGGATGCGCCAATTTTTAACCAGACCGATTATTTGAGTAAAATAAAAGGCAACGGATTGAATCCGCTGTTGCAGAATTACTGGATGACCATCCACCCGCCCACCTTGTTCCTGGGTTTTGCGAGTACTTTGATTCCTTTTGCCTTTGCAATAGCCGGCCTTTGGCTGCGCGAGCACAGAGAATGGTTGCGCCCTGCCCTGCAATGGTCGCTTTTTTCAGGCGCTATTCTCGGAACCGGCATCCTGATGGGCGGCGCCTGGGCCTACGAGGCGCTTTCTTTTGCGGGTTACTGGGCCTGGGACCCCGTGGAAAACACTTCCCTCGTGCCCTGGATTACACTGGTAGCGGGTATTCATACCAACCTTGTGGCGCGTTCGACCGGATTTTCCATCCGCAGCACCTATTCGTTTTACCTGATGACCTTTGTGCTCATCCTGTATTCCACCTACCTGACGCGGAGCGGCATCCTGGGCGATACTTCCGCCCATGCTTTTACGGAAATGGGCCTGGGTTTCCAGTTGGTGTTGTTTATGGCGGTATTTTCCCTGCTGGGATTGGGACTTTGGTTCTGGCGCTACAAGGAAGTGCCCGACATGAAAGGCGAAGAGAGCACTACCAGCCGCGAATTCTGGATGTTTATCGGATCGCTGGTGCTGCTGTTTTCAGCCATATTGATTACCGGCGCCACTTCTTTGCCGGTGTGGAATAAAATAGTGCAATTTTTCAACCCCGACTATATCGGCGCGGCGCTGAAAGACCCGATCGAGCACCACAACCGCTACCAACTGTGGATAGCGGTGTTTATCGGCATGCTCAGCGGTATCGGACAATTTATGCGCTACAACGAGCGCAACTGGAAAATGGTAGCCCGCAAATTTGCGATCCACATGGCCATTGCTACAGCGGGCGCTATCGTGCTGACGGTGCTGAATGCGCAATGGATCAATGTGCGCGCCTGGCAATTGTACGCTTTCCTTTTTGCCGGTATGTTTACCGTCGTTGCCAATGTCGATTACCTGTTTTCCGTTGCAAAAGGCAATTTGAAAATAGCCAGTTCCGCTGTGTCGCATTTCGGTTTCGGCGTGTTGCTGCTGGGTATTTTGAGCACGGGCCTGGGTAAAGAGTGGATTTCGTCCAATTCTTTTGCCATGGAGGGCCTCATCGAAGGCGCCGATTCGGATGAATTGAGTAAAAACGTTTTGCTGCTGAAACAGGCGCCCATGCCGATTAAAAATTTTACGGCGGCATACCTGAAAGATACCATCGAACGGCAGACGCGCACGTTTGAAGTGCAGTTTAACCGCCGCGACGCCAACGGCAACCCGACCGGAGAACAATTTGTGCTGCGGCCCAATGTGATGTATGACCGCCAGTTTACCAAAGTGGTGGCCAGCAACCCGTCCACGCAGCACTACTGGAATTACGATATTTTCACCCACGTATCTTCTCTGCCGAAAGCCGAACTCGATCCCGAATTTGCCAAACAACAGGAAGACAGCCTGCGCTGGGAGAAATACGAAGCCGTCATCGGCGACACGATTTTTACCAAACAACACTTTGTGGTGGTAGAGGAACTGACGAAATCGCCCAGCCACCCCGAATATAAAGCCGAGAAGGGCGACCTGTCGTTCGGCCTGAAACTGCGCGTTCGTTCGCTCGAAGACCCGAATGCCTATACTGCCGAACCGATGCTGTACCTGCGCATCGGCCAGGGCGGCTTTACGCTGCCTGCCACGGTCGGGCAATTACAAATGAAAATCCGGCTTACGGAGGCTTCCATGGAAAAAATCTTCCAGGCCGAAGACCAGTTGAAATACACCAATTTCGGATTGAAAGAAGGCGGTTCTTTTGAATTTGAAGAGTATAAAATCAAATTCACCGGAGCCGAAAGAGAGGTGAAACACCCGGCTTATGTGCCGGAAGCAGGCGATATCGCCGTCGGAGCAGGACTGGAAATAACAGCGCCCGATGGCAGAACGGCTACGGCCACACCTGTTTACCTCATCCGTGAGAACCGGCCTTTCAGCCTGAAAGATGAGGCAGCGCAATTCGGGCTGCATTTCCGTTTTGATAATATCGACCCCAAAGCAGGCGTACTGACCATCAGTGCGGCGCTGATGGATGAGGAAGCACGCAAAATTCCGGTGGAAATAGCCGAAAATGCCCCGCGATCTGATTATATCGTGCTGGAAGCCATCATTTTCCCGGGCATCAATTTGGTATGGATAGGTTGTATTTCTATGCTTTTAGGTATGGCAATATCCTTTTGGAGGCGGATGGGGAGCAAGGCGTGAATGATTTTTTCTTTTACCACATAGGCACATAGTTTTCCCACATAGAACACATAGCGTAGAGTACTCTAAAAACTATGTGCTCTATGTGGGAAAACTATGTGCCTATGTGGTAAATAACTACGCCTTCACCGCTTTAATCGAATACACCATCGGAATAATTCCCTCCAATCCCTGAATGCGGTAGTTGCCATCAGTTCCCCGTACGGTTTTATCAAAACAGTCGTACGGGGAGTAATCGTATTCATTCAGACATTCGATGCGCAATCCATGCCGGATCAGGCTGTTGATGATTTCCGACAGGCTGTGGTTCCATCCGTACTCTTTGTATTCGATGCTGGCATAACGGTCGGCATACGTGCCCGTTTGTTCCGTTTCGATTACTGCACCGCCGTGGTACGGATATTTGAGGTATTCCATCTTATCGTCCAGCATCCACACAACGGGATGAAAATCAGCGATATAGAATACGCCGCCCGGTCGCAGAAAGTGGGCGATCACAGCGGCCCATCGATCCAGGTCGGGCAACCAGCCGATAGTTCCGTAAGAGGTAAAAACAATATCGAATTGTCCGTCCAAATGTTCCGGCAGGTCGTAGAGGTTGCAGCGGACGAACTGCGCCGGAATATTCAATTCGGCGGCTAACTCCCGTGCAAATTCAACGGCATTATCTGACAGGTCGCAGCCGGTCACTTCCGCGCCCAGTCGCGCCCAGGAAAGCGTATCCTGTCCGAAATGACATTGCAGGTGCAGCAGTTTTTTGCCCTGCACGTCGCCGACTTCGCGTAATTCAATGGGTGTGAGGCTGTTGCCTTCATTTTTCCAGCGTTCTACCTGATAGAATTCACTGTTTTTATGCACTTCTGTGCGCAGGTTCCAACCTTCGCGGTTGGCTTCGAAGTATTGATCCCAGGTGTTCATTTTTACTATATTGAAGATGCTGTAAACGGTAGTATGGCCTGAAGACCGTGCTACCACTAACCCTGCGCTCTTCAATAAAGTT
The DNA here is from genome assembly GCA_022844265.1 of Saprospiraceae bacterium. Lineage (GTDB taxonomy): Bacteria > Bacteroidota > Bacteroidia > Chitinophagales > Saprospiraceae > M3007. The sequence continues at coordinate 30,334 of JALHMA010000006.1, forward strand.
CCTCCCGTCCCGTATAACCACCCTTGGCTTGCCAGAGCGGATCCGAGTTTTGCAGGCGTTTTTGAACAACGGCCTCGTAGCCGTTCAGGCGGTGGTAGTTTTCTGCCCGCGTACGAACGAGGTCGCCAAATTGATACTGGGCCAGGGGCGGAAAGGACTGGCCGATTTCTTTCGGCACATCGGGCAGCCTATTGACGATAATGGTTCCGTTTTTAGGTTTGGTCACAACCTCCCAGGTGATATTAATCGGCGCCCCGGCATAACTTCTGGTAAACGACAACAGGTCGAAGTCGCCGATACACCGGACGGCTACGTTGCGATTGTCGGAAAGGAAAGTCGGTTCGAGGTCGAAATCGGGCGCCGGAAGTTGCGCGGGCAGGTTTTGATAAAAGTCATCCGTGAAAAAATTGTACGCGTCCGCTGCATCGCTGGTGCCGTTCATGCGCAAACGGAAGCTGCTATAAGGTTTGGGTTCCGGCATAAAATCCTCGTTTGCGACCGGTTCAAACACATCCAGCAAACTAATGACCTGTTCGGGCCCGCCCGGTACGCGGCGCAAATCGCCCAATTGGACAAATTGCAGGGTGGCTGTATCGATCACGCCGTCTACCTTGTATTTCCAGGTGGTGGTAAAAGGCAGGTTAATTCTGGCGGGGTGGGCCAAATTCATGGTCATTAAATTGACATCTATTTCATTCAGATTTATGTCGCCGGAAACGTTATCAAAATAAAGATACCGCCAGAACATTTCGCCATTGACTAATACCCGAAACCAGACCCGTCCGGTATGCTCGATTCGGAATTGACCGTAATAGTTGTTGCCTGGCTGTGGACGGGAAATGGGCAGTCCGTCGGCTACGATAATGGAATCCAGTGTATTAACCCCAGTCAGTGTAAAACTCAGGTCGCTCGTTTGGATATATGTCAGGTTTCGGAGGTTGACCGTTTCTCCGTTTGCACAAGCGGTATACGTAGTCAGGGTAATGGTGGTGTCGCGGACGCCGGAACCGGGCATTTCAAATGGGAAAACCCGAGCAATAGTACAGTCGAACACTTCATTTTCTTTGCTGTCCGGCACTTCCACATGGGCTGTGTCGGAGCCTGGAATCCAGCGAAAAGCCCTGATGGTGCCCTCTTCATCGCTAATCCAGACGGCATAACGACCTTGTAATTCATTCAACTCATTGTTAATGACCACCTTGTAAAATGGATCAGGTGTGAGTGGCGGGGCAGGGTTTTCCTTGTTGCAGGCGCTTAAGGCCCCGATTAATACGAGTAAGTAGCAAATGTGAATCTTCATGGGTATCGGTTGGATAAGATTAGAATGATGAAGGTTTGATGGTTTGGATCGTTCAGGCCGCAAAATTAAAGGAAATATGGGGCGTGGGGGATGATGCATCAAATTTTAAGCCCATTTTTACAAAACCCCCAATCCCTCTTCCCGAACTGCGCCATCCACTTCCATAATCAGATCGGCGCCATAGGCCATAGCGGGCGTCTGGAAACCTTTGGGGGCATTTCCTGCCAATACCTTTTGTACGATCAGCAGGCTGGTGAGGGCGGTCAGGGTGTAGCCTTCCGGCAAAGTGAGCCGAACGGATGCTTTTGCACCTGCTGCATTGCTCGCTTCGCCCCAGACGATGCTTTTGGCTTTTGCTCTCCGTTTGGCGGAGGGGCCTGCGTGTCGGGCATGGATACGGCTGCGGAGGCGATTTTTCATAAATTCGGTACGCAGCAACCAGTTGAACAGGAATTGAAATTTCAGCATCCGGTGTGAGCGCGGATTGGTCTGTGTAAATGTGATGATGTTGGGAATCCCAGTGCTGTACCAGGCAGTAGATACATCGCCCCAGGGAATAGACATCGTGAAGACGGTTCGATCGTCTGCCGGAAGTGTCCAGGTGTGTTTGCCGAGGCGGACAGCCACAATGCGCCCGTTGCGGCGTTCGGCGCCCGGTTGCCCCAAACCTTCCGCCATCGTCAGTGCCGTGCCATGGGATAGTCCGCCGCCGATGGAGGCGAAAGCCAGGCGCAGGTGGGTGGCGTCGGGCAATTTGTTTTTCAGGTATAAAGCCGCACAATCGGTTGGAACCACGTCGAACCCTGCACCGCTCATCAGCAGAATACCGGCTTCACGCGCCGCTGTGTCGAAGCTGTGTGCCATTTCAAATACGTCGATTTCGCCCGTAATATCCAGGTAATGCACCCGGTTGCGCAGGCAGGCCTCCATCATCGGGCGGGCGGTATGGATAAACGGTCCTGCAGTATGGAGCGCCACGGATATGCCTTCCAGACCTTTATCAACGGCGGCAGGGTCATGCAGGTCAAAAATCCGGTATTGAAAACCGTATTGTTCGGCCAAAGCCTTGATTTTTTCTTCATTGCGTCCGGCCAATATGGGTGTTAAGCCCGATGCGGCAGACATTTCTGCGATAAGTTGGCCAGTGTAGCCGTTGGCGCCGTAGAGGAGGAAAGACATTTCGTGAGTCGTGAGTGGTGAGTCGTGAGTGGTGGTAGTTTCAGGAATTTTGAATGAATCAATCGTAAGACTGAAATTCATGCGAAGGTCTATTCGGATGTAATTTAGTTTAGATACACAATACAGGGTTGATTTTGCACGAAATTTATCATTTTCTTGTCAGATATTGGCGCCAAATTACAAAATGATCTGAGAATGCTTCCTCACTACTCACTACTCACTACTCACCACTCACAATGACTTCAGTAGCAGTTTTTTGCGGTGCCAACAAAGGTTCCTTTCCCTGGTTTGAAGAAGCCGCTTTTGAATTGGGTAAAACGCTGGCGCAGCGCAATATCCGGGTATTGTTTGGCGGCGGCAGCGTGGGCCTTATGGGCGTACTGGCTGATGCTGTGCTGGCGTATCATGGCCCGATTACGGGCGTGATTACCCACCAGCTCGACGGCCTGGAACTCGGTCATCCCGGCGTAAAAGAAATGATCAAAGTAGAAAGTATGTCCGAACGGCGCGTATTGCTCCTGCACAATACAGACGGTGTGATTACCATGCCGGGCGGTTACGGATCTATGGACGAACACTTTGAGGCGCTGACGCTGGCTCAGTTGCACCAATACAAAAAGCCGATCGGGCTACTCAATGTAAAGGGTTATTACGATCCCTTGATCGATATGATGGACGCCATGGTGCACAATGGTTTTCTCAAAGCCAACAACCGCCACTTGTGTATCGACGCTGCTACGGTGCCGGAATTGCTCGATAAAATGACCGCTTATGAGTACAATGCCCTGCCCAAGTGGCACTGATCGTTATGGGGGGGTTAAAGTTCTTTTAAATAAGGGCCGTTGGAAGTGACATTCGTTGCTTTTTCAGTTTTAGGAATGGTACTTTTGTTCAAAGAAATCAGACACCGAACTGTAGAGACGACTATGTATAAATTTCTCATTGCTTTTTTAATCACATTCACGGCTGTCATGCTCACGGCCCAGACCACGCCGCGCTCCGGAGCTACCCAGTCTGTCAACACAGGAAAAACCTCCCTGGCTCCTGCACAGACTCGCCCGGCCAAACCTGCTCAGGGCAGTGGCAGCGATGCCAAAACGCAACAAACAACCGAGCGCACTGCGGCTCCTGCGACCACAAACACCACCGAACGCAGCGGAACAAAAACAACCGATGCGACCCTGACAGCAAAAGGCAAATCCGCTACTACAAGCACGCCGCGCCGCTCGAGCACCCGCCCCGCCTATACGTCGCCTTCACAAAACCGCAATGCATCCCGCACTTCTGCCACCGCTCAGAAAAAAGCCAATGTCAAACCCGAGGAACGGGTGACCATCAACTGGCTGACCCTGGAACAGGCCATCGAAAAAAGTAAAACCGAAAAACGCAAAATTTTTGTGGACGTGTACACTTCCTGGTGCGGCTGGTGCAAACACATGGATTCCACCACTTTTGTAAGTGGCGCCGTAGCCAAATACCTGAATGAACATTACTACCCGGTCAAGTTCAATGCAGAGCAACAGGGCGATATTGTTTTTAAAGACAAAACGTATAAGTTCAAAAAAAGCGGCAACCGGGGCCACCACGAACTGGCTGCCGAATGGCTCAATAATCGCCTGACGTTCCCGACCATCGTGTTCCTGGATGAAAATATGAACCTTATCCAGCCGCTGGCAGGGTACCAGGACGCTGTCAAAATGGAAGCGATTATTAATTATTTCGCTACCGATAGCCATAAAAAAACACCCTGGGAGTCGTACGAAAAGAAATTTGTGCCGGGACAGTAGTATGCAATGACCCATTATTTTAAAAAATGTGCGTCTTTTGCATTCCAAGTCTATTTACCATATCTCGATTTTGAATACATACGGCACACTTTTTCGGGTCACCACTTTCGGCGAATCGCACGGCGCGGCCATCGGCTGCATTGTCGACGGTTGCCCGGCAGGTCTGGCTTTCGACCTTGACTTTATACAACACGAACTCGACCGCCGCCGCCCCGGACAAAGCGCGATTGTGACCCAGCGCAAGGAAAGCGACATGGTGCAGGTGCTGAGCGGCGTTTTTGAGGGCATAACCACCGGTACGCCCATCGCTTTTGTGATTCCCAATGAAGACCAGCGCAGCCGCGATTACGATCATATCGCCACGGCGTTCCGGCCCAGCCACGCAGACTACACCTGGCAGAACAAGTTCGGGCACCGCGATTTTCGGGGCGGCGGACGCAGCAGCGCCCGCGAAACAGCAGCCCGCGTTGCGGCAGGCGCACTGGCAAAATTATTTCTGAAAACACAAGGCGTTGATATTCAGGCTTATGTAAGCCAGGTAGGCGCCCTTGCTTTGGAAAAATCTTACGCCGAAATTGACCTGTCACTGACAGAAACAAATGACGTGCGTTGCCCGGACACCGTGCTGGCCGAACAAATGATCGACCTCATCAAGCAGGTGCGCAAAGCGGGCGATACCATCGGTGGCGTGGTGTCGGCGGTGGTGCGCGGATGCCCGCCGGGCCTGGGTGCACCCGTTTTTGATAAACTGCACGCCGAACTCGGCAAAGCCATGCTGAGCATCAATGCCGCTAAAGGTTTTGAATACGGTTCCGGTTTTGAAGGCGTAAAAATGCTGGGTTCGCAACACAACGACCAATTCAATACGCCTGCTGATACAACTTCCAGGCTTACCCGAACCAATTTTTCCGGCGGCATACAGGGCGGCATTTCCAACGGTATGGATATTTATTTCCGGGTAGCCTTCAAGCCTGTGGCGACCATCATGCGCGACCAGGAGTCGTTCAACGCTGCCGGCGAACCGGTAACGGTGAGTGGTAAAGGCCGCCACGATCCCTGCGTGGTACCCCGCGCCGTACCTATCGTGGAAGCGATGGCGGCGCTGGTGCTTGCGGATCATTTGCTGCGGGCGAGAGCGAATAAGGTGTTTAGTGTTTAGTGTTTGGTGTTTAGGGCGCTCCGCCCTTGGGCCGTGTTTGGTGTTTAGGGCGCTTCGCCTTTGGCATCCGAGCGCAGTTCAGGCTATGTGATTTATGTGTTTTTTACTATGTGTCTTATGTGGTAAAAAGCATTGCCGAACACCAAACACGCGCCAAGGGCGAAGCACCCTAAACACCAAACACGGGCCAAGGGCGAAGCGCCCTAAACACTAAACACCACACACTAAACACTCAAAAAATGTCTACCCTCCGTCGCCTCCGCGCCCTCTGGCACCCCGATGAATACCACGGCTGGGGCCGTACGCAGCGCTATTTTGAAGGCTGGTATTTCAAAATCGTGAGCCGGGACGAACGCCATGCCATGGCCTTCATTCCGGGTATTTCCATGGGCGAAAAAGGTGTGGCGCACTCCTTCGTGCAGGTGATGTACGGCTCGGAATGCCGTTCCGCCTACCACCGGTTTGAGGCTGCCGATTTCAAACCCGCTGAACGAAGTTTCCATGTTTCGGTTGGTAATAATCATTTTTCTGCCGAAAAAATGGCCATCGACCTGCCCGGCATCCGGGGAACGATCCGGTTTCAAAATACCCAGCCCTGGCCGAAAATGCTGGGCGCTCCGGGCATTATGGGCTGGTATTCCTTTGCGCCGTTTATGGAATGCAACCACGGCGTGGTGAGCCTGCACCACGAACTGGAAGGCACGCTTCATATCGATGGGGTAGGGGTCGACTTCAGCGGCGGCAAAGGATACATAGAAAAAGACTGGGGCGTTTCGTTTCCCCGGGCATATGTCTGGATGCAAAGCAACCACTTCGATACACACGACCGGGTGTCGCTGCTGGCTTCTGTGGCACATATTCCGTGGATGCGCAGCCATTTTATCGGATTTATCAGCGGGTTCTGGTTAGACGGGCGGCTGTTTAAATTCGCTACCTACACCGGTGCGCGCAAGTCTCTGAAAATCAATGATCAGGAAGTAGAACTTTCTTTTCAAAATGCCAAAACCACGCTTCGGATTCTGGCCCGGCAAGCACCCGGCACAGCCCTGGTATCGCCCCTTTCGGGTGAAATGACGGGCAAAATCAGCGAAAGCCTGCTGGCAACCATGCAAGTGGAATTGCTGGAAAACGGTCAGCGGATTTTTGAGGGTACGGGGCGGTGTGCGGGGCTGGAAGTAGCGGGGGAAGTGGAAGTGTTGTGACGTTTTATCTGGTAAGCCAATCCGAATGTAAGTATACGGTCATCTTTCCTGATTTTCTCCACTACAACATTTTCGTGCATGAATGTGTACAACACGTTGAAAGATAAACCTTTCCATACCGGAAAGTCCGCGCCGATATCGAACTGACTGCGGTAGTTACGCTGGTTGTTAAAAGCCGGCTGCCAATAGGCGTCATAATATAAGCGCAGGCGCCTGCCGAACAAATAACTCCAGCCTCCGAGATATGCGGTACCTCTCCAGAGTGCAATTTTGTCGGCTCCGTTGTATTCGGAAAAATTATAAACGGTGCTATTAAACCTGGTCGCTTCATACACGGCGGCGGCAGAAACTTTGAACACGTGAGCCGGGGTATTCCATATTTGCCAGGTGGCGCCGGCGCCGGCAAAATACCTTAACTCGATTTTTCTTCGAAAGTTAGCGGAAACGTATGCGATCGCAAACGGGTAAATTTTGTTGCGCGGCTGGAAGTACAGGTAATTCCTGCTGAAAACATCATTGTCCGCTTTGTTGCCATAAAATGCCTGGTACAAGCTGACGTTTTGTGATTTGAAAACAATGTTTTGAACAGGCGCGTACAACATATCCGCTTTGCTGCGGATGGTCGCCACTTCCACGTTCCCGTTTTGATAATTACCCGCCACGCTGATCCGCATTTGAAACCGGGCTGTGTCGCTTTCATTGATTTGGGCAATAGCGCTGCCCCCGGCCAGGAGCAGCGCTATTGCTATAACGCATCGTTTTATTAGTATATCAGGCAAAATAGTTTAGATTGAATTATTTGCAAATGCTTGATTATCAACACTAATAACCAATAACGGATAACGGATAACTACTTTCCGTTCATTGAATACTACTTAGAATTTCCAGAAATTTTTCAGGTTGCACGACGAATGGCAGGTGCGATGTTTGCATTTCGTACACCTTTTTTAGCGTTCCGTTGTTTTTGATCATCTGTTGTTGCAGTGCATAAGGGACGGCGTAGTCGTTTGTGGTGGAGATATAGTATTTGGGAACCCGGTCAAATTTGGTAGTCAGCGTCACATTATCATTCAAGCCTTTCACAGGTTCGGCACGGTGGTATTTCACCAAGGTTTCTTTCATTTCCGCCGAACAATCGGCGCATACAACCGTAGGAATTGCATCCTTTTTAATACTTACCAGCGTATAATCCTGGTTGAATTCGAAGGCTTCAATGGGCTGGTTATTTAAAAACTTGTTGGTGATACCCGACACATTTTCGCCCGACTTCGGCAGGTAAGCGGCTACATAGATCAGTTTGTCAATCTTGTTCGGGATGTTTTCAGCGACCTGTGAGATAATAGCGCCGGCCATGCTGTGTCCGACCAGGATCACTTTCCCGGCGTGCCGGTTGACGGCTTTTGTAACGACCTTCACATAATCGTTCAGTCCGACGCCCACACCGTAGGTATTGTCCGCACCGTGGGCCGGCAGGTTAACGACCTCCACATTGGCATGAACCGCCAACTGATTTCGGACAAACCCCCAGGCGCTCTCATCCGCCCAGGCGCCATGCACCAAAATGTACGTAGGATAACGTTTTTTATCTTCCTGAAGGGTTTTTACCACCAGTTCCGCAGCAGCGCCGCCACTGTTTTGCTGTTGTCCGGTAATCAGGTTTCCATCCCGGACGGCATAAGACGAAAACATCGGCCCGGTTTCAAACCTGGATAGCGGCATTTTACGGGCTTCATCTTCGATGCGGAAAGGTTGGATTTTTTTGCCGACATAAGCGTCGGCGTAGTTCTCTTCACTGCTGGCAAAACCCGTCCATCGTTTGCCTTCCACCAGAAACTTTCCATCGGGCATTTTACACTTCAACAAAATGCAGGTGCCGTGGCAAATGGCCGCCGCAGGTTTGCCCGTTCGGTAAAAATCGACAAAGAATTTGTGCAGTTCGGCGTTGTCGATAAAGGTGTACATGGGTCCCTGGCCGCCGCAGATAAAAATAGCCTTGTAATCGTCGGGATTTATTGTGGACAGTTTGAGCGTGTTTTTGGTAAGGGCCATTTTGACGGGATCTTTTTTGAAGCCCAGAGAAATATAATCGAAAGCGGCATACCTGCTTTGGTCTTCAGGATCGCTAAAGCCGTCGAACTGTATCTCACCGCCGTCGGGAGATGCGATATCCACGGTGTAGCCTGCTTCGCTGAATACCCAGTAAGGGTGGGTTAGTTCGGCATACCAAACGCCGATAGGCCAGCCGGTCGTGGAAGAAACAGCGGGATTGGAAGCGATCATCAGTAACTTGCCGCTGTTGCCCGCGTTGTGTTGCGCCTGCGTTTTGAAGGCGTTTCCTGCTAGTGCGGCTACTAAAAAGAAGATAATTTTTTTCATTTTACAACTTCGTTAAATTGATTTGAGGCAGCAAAAATGCAGGCAGAACCGGGCACCCTGCCCAATACTACTTTTTAAGTGTGATACTATCTTTTAGGAAAGAAATAGCCGGTCAGGGCTAATTAAGAATACATTTGTTTTGTAAAAACATTTAAACCATGCCTGATTTTATCTACGAACACAAAGTGTATTATAATCCGGTAGAGTTTGCGCTGCTGTTTATAGGGGGCACCTGGAAGATGCCGATCCTCTGGCGGCTGAATCAGTCGACCATGCGATATGGCGAGTTGAAAAAAAATTTGCCGCATATCACCCACAAAATGTTGTCCGCGCAACTTAGAGAACTGGAAAAACATGAATTAGTTACCCGCACCGTATACGCACAGGTGCCACCAAAAGTGGAGTATGCACTTACAGAAAAAGGAAGACAAGTAATGCCGCTCATCATTGCTATCCGTGATTTCGGATTGGCCCAAATGAGAGAAAAAGGCATTCAGGCGGACAGACAGGTAAAAGAGTAAAATTGCAATATTTACAACAGCGTTCTTATCTTTCCCCCTGACAAAAACCTGTTTTTATGGAAATGATACCGTTTATTGCGATATCCATCCCGGTCGTGCACATGATTCGCAAAACATTGGAGACTTCCAAATGGGTGCCGGAATGGGATAAAGTGCTGTCCCGAATTTGGATGGTAGCCATCGTTTTTTTTGCCTTTGCGCAGATTTCCGTATTCAGGTTTGTCGCCGACTTGTATGGGCCGCTGATTTTTCTGGTGATCCTTATAACAGTCTATCTGCTACAGGAGCACCGATCCGCCCGCTTGCTGGCGTTGGCAATTGTGCCGTTTGTTGCCGTGTATCTGGTCAGTCGTTTTGCACGTTTTGTAGCACCATCTTTCTTTGATTCGTTCCACGAATACTTTGTGTTAGCCGAGACTTTCAGTGCCTTATGGCTGCTGGGATTTGGCATTTATGCTTCCGTCCAGAATAACAAGGGACTCAAGCAAAGGCTAAAAGAGGAAGAACAACTCCGGCAGGCAGAAGCACGGAAAGCCGAGTTGGAGCACCTGGTTGTAGAACGCACGACAGAATTATTGAGCCAAAAAGAAACCCTCGAAAAAGCGCTTGCCGAGCTCAAAGCCACCCAGGTGCAGCTCGTTCACGCTGAAAAAATGGCTTCCCTCGGCGAGCTCACCGCAGGCATCGCCCACGAAATCCAGAATCCCCTGAATTTTGTCAACAACTTCTCCGAACTCAGTGTGGAACTGGCCCATGAACTGCTCGAAGAGATCAAAAAGCCTGATTTGGACAAAACCCTGGTGCAGGATCTGGTAGCCGACCTGACCCAAAACCAGCAAAAAATCAACCACCACGGCAAACGGGCAGCCAGCATCGTAACTGGTATGTTGCAGCATGCCCGCACCAGCACCGGTGCGAAAGAACCCATTGAACTCAACGCTTTGGCGGATGAATATATGCGCCTGAGTTATCATGGTCTACGGGCGAAAGACTCGACTTTTAACGCCAAAATGGTCACCGATTTCGACCCGGCCATCGGCAAAGTAGCGCTGATTCCGCAAGATATGGGGCGGGTATTATTGAATCTGATCAACAACGCATTTTATGCGGTGCAGCAACGGAAAAGCGCAGGGGCTGCCCAAACTGCGGGCGATCAACAAACGGAGTCGCCCAATAAGGGGCGACCTTACGAACCAACGGTCACCATTTCCACAAAAAAAACGGACAATCATATCGTTATAAAAGTGAAAGACAACGGCATCGGCATCCCTGAAAGTGTCAAAGCCAAAATTTTCCAACCGTTTTTTACCACCAAGCCAACGGGCCAAGGCACCGGACTGGGGCTTTCGCTGGCGTATGATATTGTGACGAAAGGGCATGGGGGGAAAATGGAAGTGCAAAGCAAAGAAGGCGAGGGGACAGAGTTCACGGTAAAACTTCCTGTTAAGTAGTTATTCGTGTTGATAATCAATTACTTGCAAATAATTTAGCCAAAACTAATTTTGCTTGATTGCTCAAATAAAATTATCCGATATTTTTGAAAATAAAATCAAAAATATCATGCTATTGGGTTCACAAACAGGCAATTTACTGATCATGAAAACATTCACATCAACCATTCTGGTCAGACTTTCCTGGAAAATAGCCATTGCCTTATTTTTGGTATCGCCGGCTCATGCCCAGCAAAATGCAGAAACCTTCAACCCGCGTTTTGAGGAATTTAAATTGCCCGGCGGCGTACACGGCAACAGTGTGCAGGGCATTGTGCAGGACAGCGCCGGTTTCCTCTGGTTTGCCTCCCAGGAGGGATTGCATCGCTACAATGGGCAGACCCCATTTACCTACCGCTACGACCCGCTCAATACCAATTCGCTCTCCAGCGATTACATCGAGTATATTTTCCTGGATAGCAGGGGCGTACTCTGGCTGGCGCATTGGAACGGAAACGGCCTGACCGCTTTCGACCCCGCGACGGAAACTTTTACCCGCTACCGCCACGATCCCGATAATCCCGAAACCTTGAGCGGCAACACCATTAGCATCATAGCAGAAGACCGCCAGGGCTATATCTGGGTGGGCGGGTATTCGGGACTGGATCGGCTCGATCTGAAAACAGGCAAGTTCAAACGTTTTCACCACGACCCTGCCGATCCGCGCAGCTTGTCTTACAATCATGTCAGGGGACTTTACGTAGATAGAAGTGGTACGCTCTGGGTTGGCACGGGTTTCACCTGGGACGACGCTGACCCGCAACAAAAACGCGGCGGGCTAAATCGCTACGATCCTAAAACCGAAACCTTTACGCGCTATCTCCACGACCCCAACGACCCTAAAAGTATCGCCCACAACCATGTGCGGGCAATGCTTGAAGACAGCCGGGGTAATTTCTGGGTAGGCACAGGTGGCGACGGGCTGCACCTGATGGATCGTACAACAGGTACCTTTACCCGCCTGGAACACGACCCGGCAAATCCTGCCAAATTGAACCGCCCCTGGCTCCGGGAAATACCCCTGGAGTACCAACCCTCGGAAAGTCATGTATCTTCCATTTTTGAAGACAAGAATGGACGTATCTGGATAACCGCCGTCATGGGCGGACTCAATGTCTTTGACCCCGCCGCAGGGATTGTTCGGCATTTTGAAACGGAGCCGGGGGAGGGCAACATGACCACCAATTTCCTGTGGCATGCTTTCCAATCCGCCGATGGCGTGATCTGGATAGCAACCGGCAATGGCGGCGGAACGGTTTTTAAAATAAAAAAAGAAGGGAAACGCTTTCCTTTCTTTGCTCCCGACTTCTCTAACCCCGCTACAGTGGTGAGTGAGGTGGTAAAAGACAAAGATGGCAATGTCTGGATCGGCTATTTGAACAACCCGGATTATCCACTGATTCGATTTGACCGGAAATCCGGCAGTACTTTTCCAGCCTCTGCCGGGTTGAACGCCCGGCGGGTCAACGCCCTGCTGGCCGACCCGGCAGGTTTTTTGTGGGTTGGAACGGAACAGGGCTTATTTCGCCTTGATATACAAACCGGCATTTTCCGGCATTTTCCCAATACATTATCAGCATCCCCCTGGGTTGGAAACTTGCTTCAGGATCGCAGCGGCTACATCTGGGTTTTTGAAAAGCAAGATGGATTGGGCCGCCTCGATCCCAAAACCGGCAAGTACACCCAGTTCCTGCCAAATCCGGCAGAGCCAGGCAGCATCGGCGGAATGTGTGTTTCGGGGTTATTAGAGGATGCACAGGGAAACTTCTGGATAGGTGGCGGCAGTTCAAACGGTATCTCTTCCCCGTTCTTTCTCGACCGCTACAACCCCGGCGACGAGCACGCCAGATTCACCCATTTTGTCAAAGAACCTGAAGTGGGTGTCGCAGAAGACATCATTCAGGACGACCGGGGCAATATCTGGTTTCTCGCCTACGGCGGTATCCAGAAATTTAACCCCTCCAATGGCGTCCGGCAAAAGTTCAATTCCACCAACAGCAACCTGCTCACGCCTAACCTCACGGGTATGGCAAAAGCGAAAAACGGTAAAATATGGATCAATTCCAAAAGTGCCGTCGTTTATGAACTCGATCCTGAAACGGCACAGTTTCATGCTTTCGGCAAGCAGTACGGTGTTTCGATTGCCTCGGAGGAGGTGAGTGATGTACATATCGCCGCTGACGGAGAGGTGTTGATCGGCAGAGGCGGCGGCTTCATTGCTTTTTACCCCGACAGCCTTATTCGCGAAAAAAACAGCCGCCCGCCCGATGTGCGCATCACTGATTTCCGCCTGCTCGAAGAGCGCATTACGCCCGACGGAAGTTCTATGTTGAAAAAACCCATTTGGCAAACGTCTGACCTGCGGCTGGCGCACGACCAGAACGTGTTTTCCTTCTCGGTGGCCTGTTTCGATTTCCACGACCCGGCCTCCAATCAACTCCAGTTTATGCTGGAAGGTTATGACAAAGGCTGGCGCAAAGACCTCCGCGACGGCGAGACGCCCTCTTACGTCAATGTGCCGCCAGGCAAGTACACTTTCCGGGTACGGGGCGCCAACAGCTTCGGCGTCTGGAACAAAGAGGGCGCCAGTATGCGCATCACGATCTCTCCGCCCTGGTGGAAAACGGGTTGGGCTTACGCATTTTACGGGATTTCCTTAATTGCCGGGCTGTATTTTATAAACCGTTTTCTACGGAAAAGAATAGCAGAGAAGGAACGTGCAAAATCGAGGGAACGTGAACTGGCGCAGGCGCAGGAAATTGAAAAGGCATACCACGAACTGAAAGCCACCCAGGCCCAACTCATCCAATCCGAAAAACTCGCCTCGCTGGGCGAACTCACCGCAGGTATCGCCCACGAAATCCAGAATCCCCTGAATTTTGTCAATAACTTCTCTGAACTGAGCGTGGACCTGGCGGAGGAGTTGAAACTGGAAATTGAGAAACTGGAAATTGATGATAAGGACAAAATCTACATCGATGAAATCCTTGGCGACCTCACCCAAAACCAGCAAAAAATAAACCACCACGGCAAGCGGGCAGCCAGTATTGTGACGGGCATGCTCCAACACGCCCGCACCAGCACAGGCATCAAAGAACCCACCGACCTCAATGCTCTGGCGGATGAATATTTGCGCTTGAGTTATCATGGTCTACGTGCAAAAAACTCGGCGTTCAACGCCAAAATGGTCACCGATTTTGACCCGGCAGTTGGAAAAGTAGAGGTGGTGCCGCAGGATATGGGGCGGGTGTTGTTGAATCTGATCAACAATGCTTTTTACGCGGTGCAGCAGCGGGAACTCGTAGGGGCGCCCCTCGTGGGCGCCCAACCTGCGGGATCCCAACATCCGAACGCCCAACACGCAGAGGGCGTCCACGAGGGGCGCCCCTACCAACCCACCCTCACCATTTCCACCCAAAAAGCAGATAATCAAATCATTATAAAAATAAAAGACAACGGCACGGGTATCACTGACAGCGTGAAGGAAAAAATATTCCAGCCGTTTTTCACCACTAAACCGACTGGGAAGGGTACAGGACTGGGGCTGAGTTTGGCGTACGATATTGTGACGAAGGGGCATGGGGGGACGTTGGAGGTGGAGAGTGT
>JALHMA010000007.1:0-29322 GCA_022844265.1 Saprospiraceae bacterium
CATTCCTATTCCACCAGTTCCGCCCACTGCCGCACGTGCAAACGTTGTTGAGGCTCCCATTCTCCTGTCTTCCAGTTGTAGGCTTCCAAAGCATTGAAATTCAATTTATAATCAAATTGGGAGGGAACGTCGTAGCAGTAGCCGGGATAATAATACTCCATGCCGAGTTCCTGCGATTTTAAAATTTCAAGCAGGAGTGTGAAGTTACCCAGACTGTATTTCGAAAAATCGGGATGAAAAAAACAATAGGTGCCCGAAACGGCTTTTTCACCAATATGCATAAAGCTGTAAGCGGCAACTTGCCCGTCTTCCAGGCGTACTGTAAAGGATTTGCCTGTAACCGGTTCAATATGCGCATGCGCTCCAATAAAAGTTGCTAATAAATCGGGGCGGCGTTCACTGAAACGCTGTTCGGAATGTATCTGAAATAGGATATGGTGTTCAGGTTTTAGTTGTATAGGGCCGTAATTGACCGGCAAACCGGCATTGCGGCGCAACAACTGACGCTGACTTTTGGAAAAATGAAAATCCTGTAAACGGATACGCAAGGGAATGGTGCCGCACATCTGGCTCCGGCACACGGCAAAATTGTGGCGGATGATCGAATAGCCCAATAAACGCCATCCATTTGCCATATAGCTGTCAAAAATCGTCGGATCCAGCGCTTGCATCGGGATTCGCTCGTCAATCACATCTTCGAAAATAACTGGCTGCCTCATGGGTTTAAAAAATCGACCTGCAATTTTAGGGCTTTTTTAGCCTTCTTTTTAATATTTACCACATAGTTCACAAAAACATGTCCGTTCTTTGTCCTGTTAAGTCATGCCGCAATGGGACAATGATACGCTTTGAAAAATTGACAACACAGAATCAGGATATGCACTTCGAATCATCTTTAGCGCTGCTTTACCATACCTATAACAGTCTTTTTTTGAGCCTACCATTCAAAGGCATCGAAGAGACCGGGACACACCTTGCACTGTTTGGTCAGCATTGCAAAACTGAATTCAAGGCCGGTAAAAGTCCGGTGGATATCGTCGAGTCATTCTGGGCGGAATATCTTGAAAAATCCAACCCGGAAGACCGGATCACCCTGCTGTTTTATTTCATCCGCTACATTGAACGCCAGGTCGTGCTATTTGATTCCGTGGAGGATGCCTTGTTTGAACAAAACCATGAAATGAATGGACCTGGTTCGCTCAAACACCTGCTGAATCGCCTCGACACGGAGAGTATGCGGCAAAAAATGCTGGAAAAAATAAAAACCTACAGTGTTCGCCTCGTGCTTACGGCGCACCCCACACAGTTTTATCCGGGTAAAGTACTGGGCATTATCAATGACCTGGGCAAGGAAATACGGGACAACGACCTCGAAAATATCCGGCTTTTGCTGATGCAATTGGGCAAAACAACTTTTTTCAACCGGCAACGTCCCACACCTTATGATGAAGCGCTGAGCCTTAGCTGGTACCTGGAACACATCTTTTTCCATACGTTGCCCGATATTTTGTTCCGCTTGCTGCGGGCCATGAAACAGGATGTCAGCACTTTCGAGAACCCCGGATTGCTGGCACTGGGATTTTGGCCGGGTGGCGACCGCGACGGCAATCCGTTTGTCAATGCGGATACCACGCAACTCGTCGCCAACCGGCTGCGCGAAGCAGTACTGCGCGGGTACCACCGCGATATCCGGGAACTGAAACGCCGCCTCACTTTCCGCGGCACGGAAGACTGGATCGCAAAGGCAGAAACAAAAATCAACAATACGCTGTACCATCCCGAACAGGAGCAATACCAGAATTGCCAGGAATTGCTCGCTGACCTGCTGGAAGCCCGGCAGATACTGATCAGTGACCACCAGGAACTTTTTTTAGACGATCTCGATCGCTTCATCCTGAAAATCAGGATATTCGGTTTCTATTTTGCAAGCCTCGATATCCGACAGGACAGCCGCAAACACGGCGAAGTATGGGAAGCCATTTTGAAAAACTGGAATGAAAAATTTCCCTGGTTCAGTCTCGAAGAATTCCGTCAGGCCGATGAAACAACCCAAATGAATCGCCTGTTGAGCACCAATTACCACCTGGATGAAAATGATTTTTCCGACCCATTCGTAAAAGAAACGATCCGTTCTTTCAGCGCGGTTTCCCAGATTCAGCAAAATAATGGCGAACTGGGGTGTCACCGCTACATTATCAGCAACTGCCAGAATGCGCTGAACGTTGCAGAGGTGTTAGCCCTGGCGCGACTTACCTTATTGCCGCTGCAGACCGCTAAAAACCAGAAAAGTGCAGCGCCTACCGAAGTAACCGTTCCACTCGATATTGTGCCGCTTTTTGAAACCATCGATGACCTTGCTGCCTGCGGAATGGTCATGGAGAAACTCTATACCAATCCGCATTACGCTTCCCACCTGGCTGCGCGGGGGAAGGTGCAGCACATCATGCTGGGTTTTTCAGACGGCACCAAGGACGGCGGCTACCTCCGCGCCAACTGGAGCATTTACCGGGCCAAAGAGGAACTCACACGGGTCAGCCGGCAGTATGGCGTTACGGTCATTTTCTTCGACGGGCGCGGCGGCCCTCCAGGGCGCGGTGGCGGCAACAACGCCAGTTACTACGCAGCGCACGGCCAAGACATAGAAAACCACGCCATTCAGGTCACCATTCAGGGCCAAACGGTGAGCAGCACCTATGGCACACGCGACGCGGCCATTTTTAATACCGAACGTTTGTTTACCGCCGGCCTGGAAAATCACCTCTTTGAAAGCCACGCCAAGGAACTGACCGAGGAGGATCACCTGCTGCTCGATGAATTGGCCGAAGCTGCATACAAAACGTACCTGGACGTAAAAAACGACCCCGATTTCGTACCCTACCTGGAAAAAATGACCCCGCTGAAATGGTATGGAGACACCAATATCGCCAGCAGGCCGACCAAGCGCAGCGGAACGGGCGGTTTGCGGTTTGAAGACCTGCGCGCCATTCCTTTTGTCGGAGCCTGGGCGCAAATGAAACAGAATATTCCAGGCTATTTTGGTCTGGGTGGCGCTATTTTCAGTTTTAAAAAGAACAAACGGGAGGATTTGCGCGAGTTGTACCGGCGCTCGCTTTTCTTCCGTACGCTGCTCGAAAACTCCATGCAGTCGCTGGCGAAATCGAATTTCGATGTGACGCATTACCACGCGGCGCATCCCCGTTTCGGTGCTTTCTGGAAAAAACTATTTGAAGAATACCAGCGCACCGGCGAAATGCTGCGCGATCTTTCCGGCGAAGAATTGTTGTCCGGCAATGCCATGTCCAGGGTGAGTATTTCCATCCGGGAGAATATTGTATTGCCGCTTATAGCCATTCAGCAGTTTGCCATGCAGCGCTTGCAAGACGAAAAATTATCGGCCAAAGAAGTGGAAACGTACCAGCATTTAGTGCTCCGCGCGATGTTCGGTATTATCAATGCAGCAAGAAATGCAGCATAATTTAATGTATAAGCAATTCGATAACAATTGGTTGTGCATTATTGTGCAAAACTGGCACAGATTTTGAATTTATTGAGTCGTCGCACCAAAACCGATGAGCGACTTAATAATTATGAAATGGAAAACTAAATCTATCGTCACCCTGTGCGCTTTGTTTTTTCACATCGCGCTGCTGTACTGGGCATTCCAGCAAATGAACTGAGGAAGATTCGTCCTGGATATTTATATCATTAATTCTTTGATATATTTGTCCTGTACAAATTTCTCTGCATGTTGCTATTCTACTCGCGTCGTTTCCGGCTTTCTCTTTTATGTCTGGCCGCAAGCCTGTTTTCACACGCTCAATCTATTCGCCTCAATGAATTGATGGCTTCTAACCAGTCCATCATTGTTGACGAGGCCGGCGATTTTGATGATTGGGTTGAAATTTACAATGCCGGCGACGAGATCGTCAATTTGTCGGGTTTTTATATATCCGACAATATTGCCAACCCGCAGAAATGGCAAATCCCGGGCGATTATCCGCCTGCTACCACGATTCAACCTGGCGGTTTTTTGCTTTTTTGGCTCGATGATGAACCCCAGGAGGGTCCTACGCACCTGCCTTTCAAAATTAACGCCGCCGGAGAAGACCTCTTGATTTCTGCGCCGGACGGCACACTGCTCGACCTCATTAGTTTTGGCCAGCAGGCGACGGACGTTTCTCTAGCCAGACTGCCGGATGGAACAGGCGACTGGATTATAAGCTCCAGCCCGACGCCCGGCGCTTCCAACGGTACCTCTACTGCGCTGACTTTGACTGACACCCCGCAGGCATCCGTAACAAGCGGGCGATATGATGCGCCTTTTCAACTCAGCTTTACAAGCAGTACGCCCGGCGCTCAAATCAGGCTCCGTTTCGACGGCGCCATTCCCGATGAAAGTGATTCACTTTTCACACAACCCATTGATATTCAAGCGACTACTGTTGTAAGAGCGCGGGTTTTTGCCCCGGATTACCTGCCTGGCGGCGTTTCTGCCCACAGTTATTTACTGGTAGCCCCGCACAGTTTCCCCATTGTGTCGCTTGTATTTGATCCGGCCGACTTTTTTGATTCGCTGAGCGGCATTTACAGCAATCCGCTGACGCTTGCCGAATTGGAAGTGCCGGTACATGCCACCTGGATGGAACCGGACGGCCAGATTAGGTTTTCATTGGATGTGGGCGCGGAATTGTTTGGCAGCGGAAGTCTGACACTCCCACAAAAAAGCCTGCTTTTGAAAGCCAAACCTGCTTTCGGCGCACAGGAAATAGAATACCAGGTATTTCCAGAAATTCCGCAGGACAAATACAAACGGCTGGCCTTGCGCAATAGCGGGCAGGATTGGGGGGTTACGATGTTTCGGGATGCATTTGTCGGCTCTCTGGGCCGGGAATTAGGCCATGTTGCGCCTGTTGTCGGCAGTTTGCCGCTGGTGTTTCAGGCATTCCGGCCCACTGTCGTGTACCTCAACGGGCAGTATTGGGGCATCCACAACGCGCGGGAGCAGCACAACAAATATTTTATTGCACAACACTTTGATGTAGATGAAGACGAGATGGATTTTATTGAATTTTATGGGAAAGCCATAGAAGGAGACAGCATCGAATGGCAGGCTTTCTGGCAATGGCTTTCGGATAATCATTTTCACAGTGATTTGAAATTCAATGAGTTAGCCGAAAAAAACGACATGCCTAACTTTACGGATTACTGTATTTTTCAAATCGCTTCGGACAATGTGGACTGGCCGGGAAAAAACTGGCGCAGGTTTCTTTCGCATGAGCCCGGCGCCCGCTGGCAATGGCTGCCTTATGATTTCGACCTGAGTTTCGGTTTGATGAACACCGATTTCAGTTGGAACACGGGATTTGCAGGACAAAACGCTTTTTCGCGGGCCATCGACAGCACTTTTACCCATTGGGCTTCGTCGGACTGGCAAACGCTCATACTTCGTCGCTCGCTTGAAAATCAGTCGTACAGACACTATTTTTTGAATCGAACAGCGGATATGCTGAATACTGTTTTTGAGAAAGAGCATTTGCAGACGCGGCTTGATTCTTTTGAAAATATGTACCTCCCGGAAATCGACCGGCATTTCGAACGGTGGTTTTTTTCGCCCGGCTGGATACCCTATTGGAGAGATAATGTGCAGAAAATGAAGATTTTTGCTCAAAATCGCGCGGATTATTGTTTTGAACATGCGCTGGAAACATTTCCCGAAACGGCAGCGACAGCCCGGATCACTTTAGCCGTAGCGCCACAGGAAGCGGGTAAACTGGATTTCAGCACCCTGCATTTTGATGCGGCGCAATTGCCCTGGCAAGGCCGTTATTTTCAGGGCGTACCGGTTCCGGTGAAAGCCGTAGCCAAACCCGGCTGGACATTTAGCGGCTGGTCCTTGCAGGATTTGGGCACAGCAGACAGTGTTTCCCTGCTGCCCACCGATAACCTGGCATTGACGGCCTATTTTACGCCGGATTCCGTACCGACCGGAACGGAATCGGCGACAAATGTTTTCCAAATTGGCCCCAACCCGTTAAGCAGTGTGGTGCAGATGCAGTCGACCCTGCCTGTTCGCGTAATTACCCTGTACAATGTTTTGGGCGTGAAACAGCAGGAATACGTTTTTGAAAACGGCGGCGTTACTTCCACTTTGCTGAACCTGGAAAGTTTGCCATCCGGTATATATTGGCTACAGGCGGTATTGGTAAATTCCCAAACGACGACTCGCCGCCTGATAAAAACGTAAGTAGGTGTGCAAATTAATAATGCAAAAAAAGCAAAAGGTAAAAAAATAAAATGCAAAAAACATTGTAAATCAATGAGTTGAAAAAAAGTTAGTATAAAGTAATTTTGCGCGCCTACTTCAATTAGTTTTGCTTAAATGCTTTACAAATGCTTGATTATCAACACGGATAACCAATAACTAATAACGGATAACTACTTACTGGAAGATATTTTTTACAAATCTTCCACATCTTCCGGCAACTTTTCGCGTTTCATGCAGGTATCCCTACATTTGACGCGCTTAAAAATATTTGAATGGCACAGGTTTTAGAAAGTCAGGATATTCGTTCACTCGGCAGCAACCTTGAAATGCTGGCCCAGCAAGTGGTCGAAGGATTTATTGTGGGACTGCACCGCAGCCCTTTTCACGGTTTTTCGGTCGAATTTGCCGAACACCGCCTCTACAACGCCGGAGAATCGACCCGCAATATCGATTGGAAGGTTTATGGCCGCACAGACAAACTGTTTATCAAACGATTCGAGGAAGAAACCAATCTGCGCTGCCATATCGTGGTAGACGCTTCCTCGACGATGTATTACCCCTGGGATGAAAAACAGCCGGACAAATACAAATACCTCAATAAATTCTGTTTTGCGGCACAATCGGCTGCCGTGCTGATGAATGCGCTCAAACGCCAGCGCGATGCTTTTGGGCTGACGCTGTTCGACGACGATGTGCGGTTCAGCACCGGCGCCAAATCGAGCACCATTCATTATCGCCTGCTGTTATCAAAACTCATCGAAAACATTGAAAATCCGCAGCTCAATAAAACAACCGACCTGGCCGCCAGTCTGCACCAGGTGGCGGAAAGCATCCACCGCCGTTCACTGGTCGTCATTTTTACCGATGTGATGGAGCAGCCCAACAAAGCGGAGGATCTGTTCGCAGCCCTGCAACACCTGCGCTACGCCAAGCATGAAGTGATTCTTTTCCATGTGACCGACAAAAGCAAGGAACTGGATTTTGAATTTGAAAACCGCCCCTACATTTTTGTAGATATGGAAAATGGCGAAGAGGTAAAATTGCAGCCGAATCAGGTGAAGGAATACTACATCAAACAAGTGACTGATTTTACGGAACAGCTGCGCATGAAGTGCCTGCAATTCAAAATCGACTTTGTGGAAGCCGACATCAACAAGGGTTTTCATCAGATTTTGCAAACCTGGATGGTGAAACGGGCAAAAATGGGGTAAGTACAGGGCAAAATTATTGGGATATTAAGATATTAAGATATTGGGATATTGGGATATTCTATTGTCACTCAATTTATTGATTGTCAATAGAATATCCCAATATCCCAATATCCCAATATCTTAATATCCCAATATCCCAATATCTTAATATCAATTAATATGGCAAAACAGGCAACAATTATACTCTCTGAAATTTCCACCGAAGCGCCGAAAGGCCTCACCAAGGAAAACCTGAAAAAAGAAACAGAAAAACTGGTGGAACGCCTCGGCGAGCTCCACCACCTGATGTATGCGGAAGGCAAACATGCTGTTTTGGTCATTTTCCAGGGCATGGATGCCAGTGGTAAAGACGGGGCGGTGCGCAATGTTTTTCGCGATTGTACCATTGCCGGCCTCGACCTGGTTTCTTTCAAAAAACCGACGGAAGAAGAGGCTGCTCATGATTTTCTATGGCGCGTACATCGCTGGGTGCCGCAAAAAGGAATGCTCACCATTTTTAACCGGAGCCACTACGAAGACATCCTGATCCAGCGCGTACACAAGTGGATCGATATGGAGCGGGTGGAAAAGCGTATGGCGGCCATCAACGCTTTCGAGGAACTGATTCAGTTTGATAACAATACGCTGATATTCAAGTTCTACATGCACATTTCCAAAGATGAGCAGGAAGAGCAACTACAACAGCGGCTCGACGATAGCACTAAATTCTGGAAGCACAACGATGCCGACTGGGAAGAGCGCAAACATTGGGATGCCTACATGGAAGCTTACGAATACGCCATCAATAAAAGCAGCGTTCCCTGGCATATTTGTCCGGTAGATAACCGCTGGTACCGCGATTATTTCATTGCCAAAACGATGGTGGAGGCGCTGGAAAAGTTGAAGATGGAATTGCCTGCGCTACAACACCCATAGAGTAATTTTACCACATAGGCACAATAGTTTTACCACATAGTTCACATAGTTTTTAGTGTACTCTACGCTATGTTTTCTATGTGGTAAAACTATTGTGCCTATGTGGTAAAAATTAAACTGCCCATTAATTCTTCCTTCCTCCCGCCGGATTCGGATAAAACTGGCCTTCTTCTTTGCTTTTCCCGATTAACTTAAACCGGAAATAAGCCTGGATGCCGATATTGGACATCCTCGCCTGGCGTTGAATCCGGTCGGTCAGGTCCAATTCGCCATAACCTTCCAGTCCGGCACTCATGTCGCCCGCTTCGCCAATTTCTTTTCCAACGCCCAACCGCAAGGTAAAGAGGTTGCCTTTTTGAGAGCCTAAGGGTTCTTTTGCACCAAAATATTGTTGTATTTTCTCCCGCTGAAATTTATCGCCGAAACTGTTGACAATGGTTTTATCTCCGAATCCCTTGTCCCACACCATTTTATAACCACCCATACAGGTTAGAAACAAGCCGAGGTTGTCGCCAATTTCAAAGTCTTTGCCCAGGCCAAGCGTGCCACTGTAAGCCATACGTTCATAGCCGGAAGTGGAACTCATCGCATCTATAATCAGGAAAGCGGGCAAATTGCCATACGTCACGTTCATCGAAAAGCCGAAACGCGGCTGTATGTACGTGTCGCGCAATTTATTGGCTTTGGCATAATTGTCCCAGGTATAGTCATATTCAATGCCTTCCTGTTGAAAAGCATCTTCTACATATTCTTCCACCCTTTGAAAATCAGCATTTACCACCGTGCTTTGAAAGTCAATATCGTGATACAGGCGGGAAGCGCCCACGTTGAGACCGAGGCTTACATTTAGTTTGGAAGGAAAAAACTGGGCTGATACAACGGAAAAACTCAAAAGGAAAAGCGTCCAAGTAGTAATGATTCTGCGCATAGTTTTGGTAAATAAGTGAAGTCATGGGAAAATAACCACGGGCAGGTATAGTAGTTCCGACAACAAACAAGTTGCCTTTGGACGGATTAGTGCTGCGAAGTTACAACGATCCTTTTGTTATGAAACATTTAAATGTTCGTGAAATTCAAGGTACGTCGGCAATAAACCAAAATTCTACGCATTTATGACGCAAAGCCGACCAAAACCAACACTTATCCAAAACCTGATCTTTCACTTTCAATCTATTCTATCATGAAAAATGCTGCGTTCGGCCTGATGGCCTGCCTTCTGATCTCCTCCCTTGCCTTTGTTTCCTGCAAAAAAGATGATTCGCTCCAGGACCGCCTCGTCGGCGTCTGGGTTTCCTCCAAAGTGAAATCCGGCGCCATTGATTATTCCGCTATCGTGAAATTCGACCTGGATTTGCAGGCGAGTCAGGAGTTTGACCTCGATGTAATTACCAATTTGCCGCCTGCGGGTTCCAACACCCAGTCCTACAACGGCGACTGGAGAGAAGACGAAGCCAAAGGCGATCTGATACTCACATTCAACAACAGCACAACCCCCAGCACCTACGAAATCAATGACCTGACGGCAACAACCATGGTCGCTGAAATTATCTATGAAGGCACGCGGTATGAAGTGACCTTCCAGCGTCAGGAATGATTATAAAGGGCAAAAATGCAAAGGGCAAAAGGCAATGTTAGTCAATGCGTTAATTTGCTCTTTGCAATTTTGCCCTTTGCATGAGAACGAAGCCCGCTTCGGTGCATGCATGGCCCCCTCCCCGGTTGCGCTGCAAAATAAATGCAGCATGAATTTGAATAAAATCGACCGTCCGGCGAACTTTGTGTCGCCGGGCGGTTTTTTATTGTCCTGAAAATGAAGCAATATGAACAAAGTACGTATCGATAAATGGCTGTGGAGCATCCGGATTTTTAAAAGCCGCACCCTGGCCACCGATGCCTGCAAAGGTGGGAAAGTGAAAATAGGCAGCGTATCGGTCAAACCTTCCCAAATGATTGCGATCGGCGACGTGGTTGCCGTCAAAAAAGAGGGTTTTACGTTTGAATTCCGGGCCATTCAACTGATCGAAAAAAGGGTAGGGGCGCCCATCGCCGTCACCTGCTACGAAGATGTCACCTCGCCGGAAGAAAAAACCAAATACGAAGCATGGTTCCTCAATGCCACGCCCAGTACTGAAAAACGCGAACGCGGCAGCGGTCGGCCTACCAAAAAAGACCGGCGGGAAATTGACCAGGTCAAG
Source organism: Saprospiraceae bacterium (assembly GCA_022844265.1). Lineage (GTDB taxonomy): Bacteria > Bacteroidota > Bacteroidia > Chitinophagales > Saprospiraceae > M3007. Next base: position 10,587 of record JALHMA010000007.1, read on the forward strand.
GAGGCGTATGACTGGGATGAAATTTAATGATGAATGATGAACGATGAATGATGAATGATGAATATTTGGACTAACAGGTGAAGTAAATTCTGTTTTTATTCTTTTAAGAAATTGATTTTCAATAAATTCATCATTCATCATTCATCATTCATCATTCATCATTCATCATTCATCATTCATCATTCATCATTCATCATTCATCATTCATCATTCATCCATTACATTAGTCCAAACATCTTCGCGTATTTCAACATTTCACCCGGGTTGCTGATTTTCAGTTTACCGGTCATCATGGCCATCATGGGATTGAGGTCGCCGCTGAGCAGTTTTTGAAATGATGCAGCGCTGGTAGTCACCTTACAGGTAGGGTCGCCGCTGAAACCTTCCGAAACGGTCATTTTACCATTGTCCAACTGGACGGTAAACTGGCCGGCGTCGGAAATATCAAAGTGAAACAGGGTGGAAAGCCCTTCAACGGCCTCCGGTTTTACCTTTTCGGGCAGGGAAAACAGAAATTCTTTTACGTCAATCATTTTGTGAGTCGTGAGTGGTGAGTCGTGAGTGGTGAATAGTGAGTAGTGAGCGGTGAGTAGTGAGTGGCATTTCGTTAGAACATATTGAGTTCGTTCTTCCAACGAAATGCCACTCACTACTCACCACTCACTACTCACTACTCACGATTTAATGTTGGCTTAATCTGTGAAGCGGTAATTTTGGTCAAAGGTAAATCAGTTTCTTTATCAAAATTATCTCAATGGTCGTGCAAAAACTTTCAACTCCGTTTCTTTGGCTTATGTTCAGCCTTCCTTTTTTTCTTACCTATAAATCAGGCGCACAAAAACCTGTGGAAATTCCTGTGGGTTTCGACTGGCAGGGCCATCGCGGTTGCCGCGGATTACTGCCTGAAAACAGCATACCGGCTTTTGTAAAGGCCCTCGACTTCCCGGCCGTCACCACCCTGGAACTGGATTTGGCCGTATCAAAAGACAAACAATTGATTGTCAGCCATGAACCCTGGTTTAATCCCGCTATTTGCCGCAAAGCCAACGGCGATACCATTGCGGCGAGTGAAGTGGAAAAGTTGCTGATCTACCAAATGACAGCCGCAGAAATCCGCAGTTTCGATTGTGGCAGTTTTGGTAATCCGCGTTTTCCACAACAACAAAAAATGAGTACGTACAAACCGACCCTGCGCGAAGTGGTGGAGGCAGTGCGTTTGCAATATCCTCAAAGGGCAGCCGACATCCGCTGGAATATCGAGATCAAAAGCCAGCCGCAATGGGACGGCCTGCGCCATCCGCCGGTAGAGGAATTTGCCGGCCTGGTCATAGCGGAACTGCGCGCGCTGGGTATCGAACAAACGGCGAATGTACAGTCCTTCGACCGCCGGGCATTGCAGGCCATGCACCGGCAGGCGCCGGAGATTCAACTGGCGTATTTGATCGAAAACGCACTCAGTTTTGACTATAACATGGATCAACTCGGTTTTAAACCGGCGATTTACAGTCCGTATTATCAACTGGTTTCCAAAAAATTAGCCAGAAAATGCCACAGAAAGGACATGAAACTGATTCCCTGGACGGTGAATGATGTGGTTTCGATGCGCACGCTGATCAATATGGGGGTAGATGGTATTATTACGGATTATCCGAATCTGATCGGGGATGTCGGAAAGCTGTAATTTCGCCGCCCATGACAAACAACCACATCCAGACAGAACTCCTGATTGTAGGAGCAGGCCCCGCCGGCGCAACCACTTCTCTTTTTTTGACAAAAATGGGCATCCCGCACACCATCGTCGATGCGGCGAAATTTCCGCGGGATAAAATTTGCGGCGACGGACTCGACCTGAAAGTTTTCAGGGTATTGCAGCACCTCGACCCGGAAATAACTGTAGCGGAAGTGTTTGACAACCAGGACTTTTTGCAATCCTGGGGCGCCCGCATCATCACGCCCAATGGCCGGGCGACAGAGTTTGTCCAACCCGAACCGCCTGCCGGCGAACCGCTTCGCTCGGTGCTGTGGACGGCCAAGCGCCTGCATTTCGACCAGTTTCTGGTTAAAAAAATAGACAGCCGTTTTGCCAATTTCCTGCCTGAAACGAAGGTGGAAAAAATAGAACGCGATGGCAATGCCTGGCGGGTACAGGCTAAAAATGCCGATGGCGAAGAACTGGAAATCAACACCCGCCTGTTGATCGGCGCCGACGGCGACCACTCCGTCGTGTTGCGCAGCATCGGCGAGCGCGGCATCGAACGCCGGCACTATGCGGGCACCCTGCGCCAGTACTGGCGGGGTGTCAGCGGAATGCACCCTAAAAACCTGATTGAAGTGTACCTGCCCAAAGGACTGCCGCTTTCCTATTTTTACATTTTTCCGCTGCCCAACGGAGAAGCCAATGTGGGATATGGCATGGTGAGCGAACTGATCGCCAAAAACAAGTACAACCTGAAGGATTTATTCAAAAAACTCTTGTACGAAGACCCCTACATGGCGCCGCGTTTTCGGGATGCGGAACCCTTGGAAGAACCCATCGGCTGGGGCATACCGCTGGCTTCCCGGCGCAGGAAAAACTTTGGAGATGGCTATTTGCTGGTGGGCGACGCCGCGTCGCTGGTATGTCCTACCAGTGGCGAAGGCATCGGAACGGGTATGATTTCGGGTTATATCGCTGCTCATTTTGCGCAGAAAGCGCTGATAGCCAAACGTTTTGATGCCGGCATTTTTCAAAATTACGACCGGGAAGTGTACCGCCGCCTCGAAGATGAAATCAGCGTTTTTCAAAACCTGATGCGCTTCCAGCCCTGGCGTTTGTACGACATGGGAATCAACCTGATCGCTCCGCTGCCCGCCCTGCAAAAGGCTTTTAAACGACTGCACCACGGCTGGCTGGAAACGGCGTTTGAAAAGGAGATTGAAATCAATTTTTAGGGTGTTTGGGGTATGGTGTTTAGTGTTTGGGGGGCTTCGCTTTTCGTATCTCTCGGTCTCAACCTTGCACGAAGTTCGCCAACAAGCGCCGGTCTTGGTCTTTTGACCAAGACCAAAAATACATCAGACCTACCTAGTGTCTCTATGCTTTTCGCCCCTGTTTTCTCCATACCAGAAATGCATCAAAAATGACCAAGATGCAGCATCCAACGTAAGGGTTGATTGCGCCGTATGTGTGGTCTTGGTCAAAAGACCAAGACCGGCGAAAGGGCCGTCGTTGTGCGTCCTCGCCAACGACATTGTATCACCTATGCTTAGCGATTTGACTCATTATTTTGTCTGGCATCGGTGGTAGTTTGTCGTTGGCGAGGACGCACAACGACGGCCCTGGCGGCTCGGTATACCATGTATAAAGTGAAAACTTCGGCATCTCTTGGGCTCAACCTTGCGCGACGTTCGCCAACAAGCGCCGGTCTTGGTCTTTTGACCAAGACCAAAAATACATCAGACCTACCTAGTGTCTCTATGCTTTTCGCCCCTTTTTTCTCTATACCAGAAATGCATCAAAAATGACCAAGATGCAGCATCCAACGTAAGAGTTGATTGCGCCGTATGTGTGGTCTTGGTCAAAAGACCGAGACCGGCGTGGGTCACAGGTTGAAGGAGAGGATGAACATCAGGAGGGGCAAGACCAGGACCGGCAAAAAATTAAAAACTTATTACTTTTTTCTGTCTTTGAAATTCCAACCATCAGTTATAGAATGGCTGAAGGCGATTCCAAATAATAAAGTAATAATTCCAGCGAAGTATGGTATAAAATCAATCATTTTTATTATTGTTTATTAGTTTCAAATAAATACCAAAAGCTAAGATACTTGGAACCCAAAGCCCAATAAAAATAGCCTGATCAGAATTTCCGTTAAAAAATAAAATTTCGGAATATACCAACGAAAGTATAGCCGAAATAAAGAGTAATTTGTCTGTGAGTGTAAATTTCTTGAACATTTTTTTGAATTTCATTTCCTACTCATAAGGCTTTTCAGAATACGCCCCGTTTTTTTAGTGGGTTCTGGTCTCCACTTTATATTTTTTAGTTTTTTGTCAAAAGTGACAAAAATCAGATTCTCAAAGATACAATTTATTCTCGCATACCAATTGCTTTGATTCCGCCTCGCTAGGGCTCAACCTTGCGCGACGTTCGCCAACAAGCGCCGGTCTTGGTCTTTTGACCAAGACCAAAAATACATCAGACCTACCTAATATCTTTATGCTTTTCGCCCCTGTCTTCTCTATACCAGAAATGCATCAAAAATGACCAACATGCAGCATCCAACGTAAGGGTTGATTGCGCTGTACGTGTGGTCTTGGTCAAAAGACCAAGACCGGCGTGGGTCAAAGGTTGAAGGAGAGGATTAACGTCAGGAGGGGCAAGACCAGGTCGGGCGAAAACGCCATTCACAATTCACCACTCACGCTTGCGCTGCCAGCAAATACAACACGGCCATCCGAATCGCAACCCCGTTTTCCACCTGTTGCAGAATGATGCTGTGTCGGCTGTCGGCTACATCGGAAGTGATTTCCACGCCGCGGTTGATAGGGCCGGGGTGCATAATGACGATTTCCTTGTCGAGCGATTCCAGCATCTGGCGGTTGATGCCGAAATACTGGTGGTATTCGCGCAGGCTGGGAAAATATTTGATGTCCTGGCGCTCCAGTTGTATGCGCAATACATTGGCTACATCGCACCAGCGGAGTGTTTCCCGCACATCGTGGGATATTTCCACACCCAATTGAGCATAATGTTTTGGGATCAGCGTAGGGGGGCCGCATACCCGCACTTTGGCGCCGAGTTTCAGCAGGCAAAATACATTGCTCAGGGCGACCCGGCTGTGCAGAATGTCGCCGATGATGGCAATTTTTTTCCCGGCCACATCGCCTAATTTTTCCCGAATGGAAAAAGCGTCGAGTAGCGCCTGTGTCGGATGTTCATGCGTGCCGTCGCCGGCATTGATGATATTGGCAGGGATACGGGAAGCGAGATAGACGCAGGCGCCGGGGGCCGGGTGGCGCATCACCACCATATCCACCTTCATGGAAAGGATGTTATTGACCGTATCCAGAAGCGTTTCTCCTTTGCTTACACTGGAAGAAGAGGCCGTAAAATTGACAATATCCGCGCTCAGGCGGCGCTCGGCCAGTTCGAAGGAAACGCGGGTGCGGGTGCTGCTTTCAAAAAAAAGATTGGCCACCGTAATATCCCGCAGGCTGGGCACTTTTTTAATCGGACGATTGATGACTTCCTTAAAATTATCGGCAGTCTCGAAGATAAGCCGGATGTCATCTTCGGTGATATTTTTAATACCGATCAGGTGCTTTGTGCTTAGTCCTTTTGCCATCAGGGTTTTTTATCGAATAAAAGAATTTCGTCTTCGCCATGGGTTTCCTGCCAGCGCACCTTCACGTACGCTTCATCCAGCGCATCTACGGCAATACCGAAATAATCGGGTTGAATGGGTAAGTGGCGGTTGAAACGCCGGTCAACCAGCACCAGCAATTCTACTGCGTCAGGTCGTCCGTAATGTTGCAGGGCCGCCAGTGCGGCGGAAATGGTGCGTCCGGTGTAGAGTACGTCGTCGACCAGCAGCACCCTTTTATGGGCTACAATAAAATTGATTTCGTTGGGATGCGGCGACAAGGGGCCGTGGCCATCAGGCAATCTGAAGTCGTCGCGGTAGAACGTAATGTCGAGTTTGCCGTAATCGATGGGTTTGTCTCCGGTGAGTTCCTGGAGGCGGAGGCAGATACGGTTGGCTAACAGTATGCCGCGGGGCTGAATTCCGATGATACAGGCATTGGAAAAATCACCCCAGTCTTCCAGCAACTGGTGACAAAGCCGCTCGATGGTCAGAGCGAATCGTTCGCGGGTCAGGAGCGTTTTACCAATTTGCATGGCGGCAAAGTTATTTCTTTTTTTGTGTTTCGTGTTTGGTTTTTAGGGTTTGGGGCGCTTCGCCTTTGGCAGATGTGTGTGATTCGGCCAAAACACACACAGTCGCTAAAGGCGAAGCGCCCCAAACCCTAAAAACCAAACACGAAACACCATACACCATTCACGATTACAGGCCTGAAAAAACAATGCCCAAATCATCCGTTCTAACGGTATGCCACTCACGACTCACCACTCACGACTCACCACTCACTTCTCACCTCTAAAAAAAATGCCCCGCCAGAAAGACTAACTCTCAGCGGGGTGAACAAAACCCTCTTGCATAGCATTTACGAGTGCAAACACCTGGTTTACACTGTTATATCATATCGCTGTCAGAATGGATTACCAGTACGGGTAATGCACTGCTTGACAATACTTCGTGCGTTATACTTTTGTGCAGGAAATTTTCCCAGAAACTGCGTTGATGCGTTACAAATACCAACAGGCCGATCCGGTGGTAAAAAGCGTATTCGTATAAAGGATCCACAATATCATCACTCACCATTTTGGTAAAAATAAACGGTTTGTCAGGCTCGGATTCCTGGTAATTTGCCTCAAATAATTTCCGTTCCATTGCAAGTCCCTTCTCTTCCGGCGGCCCGATATGTACAAAATGAATCTGGCTGTCAAAGCGCCTTGCAAAAGAAATGGCCTGTTGTATGCGCAAGGAGTCCAGTGACTCGAAGTTGCTGGCATACAGCATATTAGCAAAACCCTGGTAACTCATTCCCGGCGGGATAAATAGCACGGGCGCCTGCGCATTTTTGGAAACTTCCATACTCACAGAGCCAAAAAGTTTGTGTGTAAGGGTTCCGCCGCCGGTAGTACCCATTACAATCAGGTCGCAACTTTTCGAGTAATTTTGAATAGCAGTATCCGGGAAACCATAAATCACTTTAGAAGTGATATAAGGCCTGTCTGTTTCCAATGTTTGTCCCGGCGCACCCGGCTTTACGGCGGGTGGCGTATATTCGACGGACTCCGAAGCCATCGTTTGCTGAATAAATGTATCCAGCTCGGATTGCATGGTTTTATTATATCCGGAAAGGAAGCCGGATGCTGAAGGTTTGCTGCCTTCAAATATGCTGTCCATTGCAAAAATTACTTCTACATGCGCGGCAGTCTTTTTGGCTATTTGCCAGGCAAAAAGCAGCGCATTAGCCGAAACTTCGCTCATATCGACCGGCACAACAATGTGTTTCAGTATATTCAATTTGCTTTTGAATAAATACCTGTTTCGGAACATCTGAACCAATTCGTCCGACGTCGGAACCTTACCTTCGGATACTAAGACTCCATCCAGTTTGATTGCCGGCAAGGCGCGCATACCGTCTGCGGCTATAGCGTTGGGCTCAAATACGTCAATCAGTTTATGAGCCATTGGAAAAATTTTCAATGCCTCTTTGATCCGTTCATGTAATTGCTGCCACTGATGATCGTGGTTGCTGTACACTTTGATATGTGCTTTTCCACATCCCTGGCAATTACCAGCACAGCTTTGCGGTTGGATCCCGGCTATTTCTTTCATAACTTCCATATTTTGGATACGATATTTGTAAAACGTATCATATCTGCTCAGTTGATCGATACCCAATGTATTCATCACGTTTATCACTGCCTTTTTATACGTTTTTAGTCCGGCGTATTTACATGGTCATATACACTGGTCGGGTCTGAGGGCTTTTCATCCGCCAGCGCTTTCATAATGTCAAAAGGTGTAATGATGCCCACCAACTCCCCGTCTTCCACCACCGGAAGCGCGTGGAAACGATTGATGATAAATATTTCCAAGGCGACGTTGATACGGTCATCGGGCGCAATTTTTCCCAGACGGGTAGTCATGATCTCCTCCACTTTTGCGCGTTTCAGGCGCAAGTCATTTACAAAACGGTCTTCATCAAATTTGTAAGCCCCGCCTATAAAATGATCGAAGTCTGTCCGGCTGACAATGCCGACGATTTCGCGGAAACGAACAACCGGTATGTGGTGAAACTTATGGGTATCGAAAATCTCTTTGACTTTCAATAAAGATTCTTCAGGGCCAACCGTCACTAAATGTTTGTGATCGGTCATCAGGCTGGAAATTGGTGCAAAGACATTCATAATGAAAGAGGTTTGTTCTTAAATAATTATAGCACAAAGGTGCTTCAGAAGGCGCTGTCTCCTCAATGACCGCCATTAGTGCAAAAAATGATAAAAATCATTACACACTACGGCGCACATTTATACTTTTGCCCTATCATGAAAAAAATCCTGGTCATTGAAGACAACACGGATGTCCGCGAAAACCTGGCGGAGATTCTCACACTCAGCGGTTATGAAGCACTGACTGCCGAAAACGGCAAAGTCGGTGTGGAAAAAGCGCAACTTTCTTCGCCGGATCTCATTCTGTGCGATATTATGATGCCGGAACTCGATGGATACGGGGTGCTGCATATCCTGAGCCGGCAGGCCCAGACCGCAGATATTCCGTTTATTTTTCTGACCGCCAAGGCGGAAAAAGAAGATTTCCGGCGCGGCATGTCGATGGGCGCCGACGACTACATTACCAAGCCATTTGATGATGTAGCGCTGTTGCAAACCATCGAATCGCGTCTGCATAAAAGTGAACGCCTGCGTGTAGCGTCGGCCCAGCATACCGGCTCGATTGACCGTTTTATTGATGAAGCGCGCGCCCTCGAAGCCATCAAACACCTGTCTGAAAACAGGGAAATGCGGCATTACCGAAAGAAGGACCTGGTTTTCAGGGAAGGCGAAAACCCGCGCTGGCTGTATTTCGTGGAAAGCGGCAAAGTGAAAATTTACAAAACCAGCGACGACGGTCGGGAACTGATCGTCAAAGTGGCTCAGGCAGGCGATTTTCTGGGTTTTCTAGCGCTTTTTAGCGAAAATACGTACCCGGAAAGCGCAGCAGCACTGGAAGATTGCACCATCAAATTAGTGCCCCGGCAGGATTTCGTGGCGCTGGTTTTCGGCAACCGAGATGTCAATGCCCGCTTTATTAAAATGCTCGCCGGGCATATTGCCGAACGCGAACAGCAACTTATCGAACTGGCTTACAACTCTGTGCGCAAACGGGCAGCCACCGCGCTCGTGCATCTCTGTGAACAAAGCGAATCAACAGAAGTCCACCTGTTGCGCGAAGACCTCGCAGCATTGGCCGGTACCGCCAAGGAAACGCTGATTCGAACCCTGACGGATTTCAAAAATGAAGGCCTGATCGATATTAAAGACGGGGTGGTGCGCGTGCTGAAATTGGATAAACTGAAGCATTTGCCTAATTAATAACACCCGTAGAGTAATTTTACCACATAGACACATAGATTTCACACATAGAACACATAGTTTTTAGAGTACTCTACGCTATATGTTCTATGTGTGAAATCTATGTGTCTATGTGGTAAAATTACTCTACGGGCTTGCCCTTTGCCCCTTTTTCAGTGCGGCAGCGTCCGCCCTTTTTCGTGCAGGCGTCCGACCACAAACCGGTGAATATCCGGCACCACTTCCCTGACCTCTTCCAGGAACTCCCACAGCAAGGGTAGTTTTTCCGAATCCTGCGGCAAATCGAGGATATATTGCAGGATGCCATTTGCAATGGTTTGCAGGCCTTTGCCCGATTCCCGGTAATTCGCCAGGTCGTGGTACCAGGGAATAACAGGCAGGTAGGTCGATTTTTTACGGTATTCGACATCGCGTTCCAGCAAGCGGTATTGCTGTGCCACAGCCAGCAGTTTGACAAATTTCCCTTGTCGGAACAATACTTCAAAATAGGCTGAAAAGAACAGGTGCCAGCGGTATTCGAACACCTCTTTGGCATACGCTTTCAGAAATGTGGCAGCATAACTTTCCGCATTTTTGAATTGCCGGTTGGCATACAGGCATTTGATGTAAAAAGCCACAAAACCAATCTTATTGTGGAAATTCCGGGTGGTTTTTACATCCGGATAGGCTGCTTTCATCACTTCCAGCGCGGCTGGATACCGCTTCGCGCGGAGCAGTACGGCGGCCAGGTTGTTGACGTAAAAGATGTAATCGGAGTTTTTACTGCGCACGGACAAGTAGCCGTAATAGGCCGCTTTTTCGTAGTCTTTAAACTTGGAATGCAGCAATAAGCGCTGGCTGTAGTAATTGGTTAACACGCGTTTGGAATAATACTGCCCCCGTTCGAGCACCTTGTCCCAATACTCAAAATTTTCCAGCAGGGGCGTATAACGTCCGTAATTCAGGTGCACAAAAATCAGTCGTATCAGCGCAAAATAGCGGTTAAGTCCGTCGAGGCTTTCATCGTAAAAGGTTTCTGCCAGCCATTTCTGCCACTGGATAGATTCGCCCGATCCTGTGGCGTATTGTTGCACAATATCGAGCGTGGCCTGGTGCAGTTGTTCGTAGGTCTGTTTGGAGCGTTCGTATTGGACCTGGTGTTGTATTAAAAAATCATTGACCACCCGGTGCTCGTCCCGGCGCAGGCGGATGAGCAAAAAATGGCGAAATGCCTGGGCCAGTTCATAAAACTTGATGAAAAAAAAGTGGGTCGGCTGGAAGTTCCTGATCGTGCGAAACAGCAGGCGCTCTTCCTCCGGCTCGATGGCATCCGTAATAATCTTTCGCTCCATTTCATTCATCCACTCGAACTGGATGTCCACATCGTTTTCCCGCAAGCGCTCCGTAATCCAGTTTTTCAGGCTGGAATATTTGCGCTTATCAATGTCCTCGTCATACGGTACAAACGCATCGATGTTCCGGCAGTTTTCATGCAGGCGCTCCAGAATGGACAGTTTTACCTGGTCTCCAAACTTCTGCACCGACAGCAGATAGGCCGTCTCCTGTGGCAGGAGGGTGGCGGCAAAATCGGTGAATGTGCGAAGACGCATGTTTAGAGGTGAGAGGTGAGAAGTGAGAAGTGAGAGATGTCCCGCTTGGGCGCTCTTTTGATTTTTGCTTTGGTTTTTCAGGCTTGTAATCGTGAGAGGGTGAGAGGGTGAGAAAGTGAGAGGCATCCCCTTTGGCCTTTTTTATGGGTTTAGGTTTGGTTTTTCAGGCCTGTAATTGTGAGTGGCATTTCGTTAGAAGAAGAATTCCAATAATTCCTGTAACGAGATGCCACTCACCACTCACGACTCACGACTCACCACTCACGATTACAGGCCTGAAAAACCAAAGTAAAAATCACATGAGTGCCCAAGCGGGATATTCTCACCACTCACGACTCACGACTCACTACTCACAATTCCAGGCCTGAAAAACCAAAGTAAAAATCACATGAGTGCCCAAGCGGGATATTCTCACTACTCACTACTCACTACTCACCACTCACAATTCCAGGCCTGAAAAACCCATACTCCATCTATAAAAATGCCAAAGGGGATGCCTTCTCACTCTCTCACTCTCTCTCACCTCTCTAAATCGTAATCCCCCCGTCCACACTAATCGTCGCGCCATTGACAAACGCTGCTTCTTCTGAAGCCAGGAAAACGTACACATTGGCTACTTCTTCCGGTGTGCCGAGGCGTTGCATGGGTGTTTTTTCGCGCATACCTGCCAGAACGTTTTCCGGGATAGCGTCCATCATTTCGGTATGGATAAATCCGGGAGCGACGGCGTTGGCGGTGATGCCACGGCGACCGAATTCGCGCGCCCACACTTTGGTCATGCCAATGACGGCGGCCTTGGTGGCCACGTAATTCGTCTGCCCGAAATTGCCGTACAAACCTACGACAGACGCGGCAGAAATAACGCGTCCCCAGCCGGCTGTTTCCAGAAAAGGATACACCGCTTTGGTGCAGTTGAACACACCGGTCAGGTTGACAGCGATGACTTGCTCCCATTGCTCGGCGCTCATTTTTTTCAGGGTCGCGTCGCGGGTGATGCCGGCATTGTTGATCAGAATATGGATACCGCCGAAGTCTTGATTGACAGCATTTGCGGCGGCTTCTACCGCAGCAAGGTCGGTTGTGTTCACCTGGTAAAAGCGCAGTCGATCGGTGTACTGCGACCAGGACGCCAGTAAATCGGCGCCGCGTTTTGCGTCGATATCCCAAATGGCTACCCGGGCGCCTTCTTCCAGAAATTTTTGTGCGGTGGCCTTGCCGATGCCACTGGCCCCGCCGGTAATGATGGCAATTCTGCCTTCTAAACGATTCATAGGTTAGTTATTGGTTATCGGTTATCAGTGTGGTAACCTCTTATTTGCGCTGAACAATTGCAGGAGCAAAAGTAGGTGTATCGTTTACCCCGGGTACTGCATCGCATTTTTTTTATCAGAAGCGGTCAACCCTTTTATTTATGAATTTAAATAGTTGATAATCAAATTTTTATTGTAACATATATTTAAAAAATATCAAAAAGTCAATAGCAGGAAAGAAATCAAAGCTGTTTTCGTCTGCCATTCGCCATCATTCCTTTGTCTTTGGAAAAATGCTTGTATGGCCTAATAAAATTAGGCGAAAGGCGTGCTTGTCCAAAAAATAACATACCATGGAAAAAGAACAATGGTTTTGGTCGACGATAGGTTTGATAACGGCATACGCCGGTGTCATACTGTACCTGGTGATCCGGGGCGCACGCCGCACCAAATCGCTGAGTGACTATGCAGTTGGCAGCGCAGGTTTTTCACCAACGGTAGTAGGCCTATCGCTGGCCGCTTCGATTACGAGCGCTGCCACGTTTATCATTAATCCGGGTTTTATTGCCTTGTACGGACTGAGTGCATTGCTGGCATTTGCGGTGGTATTGCCTTTAGGGCTTGCTATTTCACTAGTCGTACTGACAAAAAGTTTCCGGCGCTACGGCGCGAGTATCAAAGCGTTGTCGCTGTCACAATGGATTGGAGAGCGGTATAAGAGCAAGGGTTTTGCCTTGTTTTTTGCGGTACTTTCTCTGTTGCTCATCACCTTTATCGTTCTGATTTGTGTGGGTATGACGAAAGTGCTTGCACAGGCATTGGGAGCGGAAGAATGGCTGGTTTTGCTGGGCCTGGTGGTTTTTGTTTTCGGATACATGATGTTTGGCGGCGCTAATTCTATGGTGTACACCAACACCATTCAAGCCGTCATTATGCTGGTAGTGGCCTTTTTGCTGCTGGGTTCGGGTTATGAACATTTTAGCGCCGGGGTGCACGGTTTCTGGGACAAACTGGCGGCGATTGATCCGCAATTGATAACAACAAGCAATGCATCCAGCCCGATTTCGCGGGACTTTTTTGAAATTTTCGTATGCAATTTCGTGGTAGGTATTGCGGTCGTTTGTCAGCCGCACATCATTACCAAATCGCTGATGTTGCGCAGCGACCGCGATGTGAATCGCTACCTGATTGTTGGACTGACGGCAGAAGCCATCTTTTTCGCCGTGGTGATTACCGGTTTTTATGCCCGGTTGATGTTTCCCGATTTGCAGGCTGACGGCCAGCCTTTGCGCATGGACGGTATTGTTTCGGCTTATGTGGTGCGGGAATTTCCGGTCTGGATTGGGCTGATCGTCATTTTAGGTTTACTTTCTGCCGGATTATCTACTTTGGAAGGACTTATTCAGTCGGTTTCCACGACCATTACCTCCGATTTGATCAAGCCCCTTTTCGGCCGGTTTTTTACAAACGACAGGCAGTATGTGCTGATCAATCGTTTGGTCATTATTCTGCTGGCCATTGTTGCTTTCCAGGTTTCCAATTATCAGTTGCAGTACCCCAATCTCAGTGTGGGCATTTTTGCCCAGAACGGCGTGTATGCCTATTTCTCTGCGGCTTTTGTACCGGTTTTGTTCGGTATCTTTTTGAAAAACACGCCTTCCATGGCAGTTTTCGCCGCTTCTGTTACGGCGCTTCTGGTGCATTTCGGTGCTTACTACGGCGGCATTAGCACATACCTGCAGGGGCCGGTGCGCAATCCCGCCGTGGCTGCCACGTATGCGATACTCGCTTCGGTTATAGTCGGCCTGATCCTGCATTTTTCACTGAAAAAATCGGAGATATGAAACAGCGCTTCCAGTTCTATATGACTTTGCCCCGGACAATCCGCTGCATTTTTTTGCTCTGGTCTATGGCTTGTGCAATGCCTTCCTTTGGAAATACCATTCAAAATCAAATACTTATGCCTCAAGACAGCCTGCATTTTATCCAACTACCCTCTGGAATACGGCTGGCTTATAGTGACGAAGGCAACGGTGACACAGCGCTGGTGTTCCTGCACGGCCTGGGCAGCAACCACAAAGCCTGGCAAAAGAACACCGTAGTATTATCTCAACGTTTCCGCTGCCTGGCGCTCGATCTGCCGGGTTACGGCGCATCGGACAAAGGCGACTATGCTTACGACATGACGTTTTTTGCCCGCACGGTCCGGGAATTTACCGAGGCCTTGCAGTTGAAAAATGTCGTGCTCGTCGGGCATTCCATGGGCAGCCAGGTAGCCATGCACTGTGTGTTGCAGGATAGCAGCCGCTGGGAAAAACTCGTGCTGCTGGCGCCGGCGGGTTTTGAAACCTTCACGGAACAGGAACGCGCCTGGTTTCAGATGGTGTACACCCCGGCGGTGTTGAAAGCCACAACGCCGGAGCAGATTCGAAAAAACTTTGAAATCAACTTTTTTCAGTTTCCTGCCGACGCCGAATTTATGATCCGCGACCGGCTGGCACTGCGGGAAACCCCTGCTTATGAAATGTATTGCAACATGATACCCATGTGCGTGGCAGGCATGTTGCGGGAACCGGTTTACGAGCGTTTGCCGGACATAAAAATCCCTGTGATCGTCCTGTATGGCGAAAAAGATTACCTGATTCCCAACCAAATCCTGCACAAAGGGCAGACCACTTTGCAAGTCGCGCAATCCGGTCAATCCCGAATACCCGACAGCAGTTTACGCATACTTCCACAGTGCGGCCATTTTGTGCAGTGGGAGGCGGCAGATGCGGTCAATCAAGCAATTTTAGATTTTTTGAAGTGAATCCCGTTCATCGTCTTATTTTAAAACAAAACTAATTTCTTAACCATGAAGCAAGTATTTACATTCTTTTTGCTGCTTTTTGCTGCGGTTTCTGCCTTTGCGCAGCGCGGAACGGTGACCGGTAAAATCACCGACGCCGATACCGGAGAGCCACTGTTGCGCGCCAGTATCGTGCTGGAAGGCGCAGCAAGCGGCGCTTTTGCCGATGCATCCGGTGTGTACACCATCAGTGTGCCGCCCGGTGAGCGCACTTTGATCGTTTCTTACCTGGGCTACAAAACTGCTACTCAAAAAGTTACCATCACCAGCAGCCAGACTACAACGCTGGATTTTGCCATGGAAACAACTTCGTTTCAGGGAGAAGAAGTGGTGGTCACGGCATCCCGACGGGCAGAAAAACTGACTAACGCGCCGGCTACCATTTCTGTCATCAATGCACAGACAATCAGCGAGTTGCCTTCGTTTAATATCGCAGAATTGCTGGGTCGCCAGCGCGGCGTGGATTATGTGCGCTCCGGTGTTTTGGGTATCGGTATCAATGCGCGGGGTTTCAACAGCGCATTCAATCCCAAAAATCTGCAAATCAACGATGGTCGCCTGTCATCGCTCATTGCAACCGGTCTGCCTTTGGGCGCATTGGGCACCACGGTAAAAGAAGATATTGAACGCATCGAGGTCATTCTCGGGCCTTCGTCAGCGCTATACGGCCCGAACGCCCACAATGGTTTGCTGAATACGATTACCAAAGATCCGCGCACTTATCAGGGCACTACGTTTGCCCTGGGTGCAGGCAACCAGAGTGTGCTGACAGCCCGTTTGCGCCATGCAACGCAGGTGAATGACTGGTTTGCGTTCAAGTTCAGCGGCGAATACACACAGGGCGAAGAGTTCGACTTTACTGACACGGTGTACAGTGTGGCAGGCGGCGTACAATTTGCCAAATACCCGGAATACCTGCTCAACCGCGATTTCAATTCTGCCCGCGGAGAGGCAGCCTTGTACTTTAAAGTGGCTCCCAAATCGGACATTATTGTGGGTTATGGCGCCAGTAACAGCAACAATATCGGCAATACAAACGCAGGTCGCAACCAGATTCGCGACTGGAGGGTGAGTTGGGGACAGGTGCGCTATGTTTCACCACACGTGTACGCCAATCTGTACCATACCTGGAGCAGCACGGACTCCACCTACGCCATGAATCGCCGCACCTTGAACTACTGGTCGTATAAAAACGCCGGTGTGGATGAGGCTACTGCCCGCGCCAAATCTATTTCCAGTTTCAATTTATACAACGCTGCCACCCAGTCGTTCTTCGATTTGCCGCGCGGCTCCTTATTCCAGGATAAATCCCGCCGCCTCAATGCCGAATTGCAGTACAACAACTCAGTCGGTAAATTATTCGATGTGATCGTAGGCGGCCAGTTTCAACAGGACATAGCCCAGAGTAACAACACCTACCTTCTGGACAAAGGCGGCGATATCACGATCGGCCAGGTTGGCGGTTACGTACAACTTGAACGCAAATTCGGCAAGTTCCGCACCGTGTTGGCTGCCCGTGCCGATAACCACGACTTGTACGGCTTCAACTTCATCCCCAAAGCAGCGCTCGTGTACACCACAGACAGGGGTTCTGCGCGGATCACGTACGGAAAAGGTATTGCAGCGCCTACCATCCTGAACTTGTCCGCCAATATTTTCGGCGGCTTGTTGCTTGGCAACGGCGAAGGTTTTACAGTTACGGAAGTTGACCGATCTACCAATTCAGTGATCGGTACCTATGAAGTGGCGGAGTTGAAAGTTGAAAAAATTCAAACCGTAGAAATCGGCTACAAAGGCCTGTTCGGAGACAAATTTTTCTTCGATGCCAATGCCTATTACAACATGTCGCAGGATTTCCTCAGCCCTTCTGTCAATATTGCACCGGATCGCGACTTTACGTTCGACCACGACAACAACCCGGCCACACCGGCGCAGGCACGTATCCTGGGTTACGCTACCAAACGCGGCGATCAATCCATTGCCGATCTGACTACTGCCGCCACACTCCCGAATGGCGACAAAGGCGCCGACCTGGTACTGACCTACATCAATTTCGGCCAGGTTAATACCTATGGATTTGACGCTTCTTTGAACTATTCCATAGTAAAAAATCTCGGCGCCACCCTGAATTACTCCTATTTCGGGTACGATATAGACGAAACGGATCTGGCTAACGACGGCAACAAAGACGGAAAAGTGAATGAAAGTGACCTTCCGATCAATACGCCGACCCACAAACTCGGATTGGGCCTTAATTACAGCAACAAACGCCTGTTCGGTTCATTGTTCGGTCGCTACGTGCAGCAGTACGACTTCTTTTCAGGCATCAACGTAGCCGCGGCCACCAACACCGATCTCATTTATGGCGGTAATCAGGTTATTGAAAACAAACGTGTGGGCACTTCTTTCAACAATGGCCCGCTGGGTGGATTTTTCAACCTTGATCTGTCATTGGGCTACAGGTTCGGGAAACACTTTACCCTTGCCGGACAGGTAGTCAATTTGCTGGATTCAGAGGTGCGCGAGTTTGTAGCCTCTCCTGCCATTTCCCGCCTGTACTCGGTCGAATTAAAAGTTGATCTGCCCGCTATCGGTCGCAAAAAATAGGAACCTTCATACAATTGAATCGTGTTTGAGGCGGTCCGGAAAAGGTTGATGAGGTTGATGAGGGTTTATAAAGGTTGATATACATCCACTCGGGAATGAAGCGATTTTACTTTTTTCGAGTGGATGTATATCAACCTTTATAAACCCTTATCAACCCTCATCAACCTTTCTGCTGCCGCCTCTTTTTATTTTCTTTTATGCAAAACGCCATAATACTTTCTGTGGGGGCCTATGCACCGTCCCGAGTGGTAGACAATCAATATTTTAATGAATTACTCGGTGAAGATGTAGGTACCTGGTTGAGTGAAAATGTGCACATCCACCGCCGCCACTGGTGCGCCGATGATGAAAGCACTGCTGATCTGGCTGAAAATGCCGCCCGGCAGGCGCTCGAACGCGCAGGAGTGCGCCCGGAGCAAATTGATCTGATTATTGTAGCCACCGACACCCCCGAATATATTTCCCCTTCTACGGCATCTGTCTTGCAATACCGGCTCGGTGCGGCGAAAGCAGGGACTTTTGATCTCAACACGGCCTGTGCCGGATTTGTGACGGCGCTCGATACGGCCTCCAAGTACATTCAGGCCGATGCGCAATACCAGCATGTTCTGGTAGTCGGCGCGTATGCCATGAGTAAATACCTGAATATGGCGGATAAAAAGACCGTGACCCTTTTTGCCGACGGCGCCGGAGCGGTGGTACTTCGTTCTGTTCCCCGGGAAGAAAATCGCGGCTTTTTAGCCAGCCGCCTGCTGACCCACGGCGAATACCACGACTGGATGGGGATTTATGCCGGAGGGGCGCATCAACCGGTCGATGCAGGGGTGCTGGAACGGCATGAGCACCAGTTGCAGTTTGTGCGCAAATTCCCGAAAGAACTCAATCCCGAAATCTGGTCGCGCCTGGCAGTCGAACTCAGCGAACGAAGCCATACGAGTCTGCATGACGTTACCCAGTTTTTTATTACTCAAATCAACATCAATGCCATCTGGGAAACGCTGGACCGGCTTAATTTGCCGCACGATAAAGCGCATACCATTATGCAGGAATATGGATACACCGGCTCTGCCTGTATTCCCATGGCTTTCAACGATGCCTGGGAAAAAGGACTGGTCAAAACCGGTGATACGGTATTTTTCATTGGGTCGGGTGGGGGACTTGCTTTTGCGGCGGCGGCTTTCCGATTGTGATTTTGGGATTTAATGGAACACGGATTTGAAGGATGGGACACGGATTT
>JALHMA010000007.1:29422-44350 GCA_022844265.1 Saprospiraceae bacterium
TTTTTCCCTCGTAGAGTGATGGGGACGCGGATTTAACGGATTTGGCGGATAAACTCGGATTTTCCCGCTTTAGAGTTGACCTGCTTTTTTCTAATAGTAAGCAATTAGTTTTGTTTAAGTTCATTATAAATGCTTGATTATCAACACTGATAACCAATAACTAATAACGGATAACTACTTAACCGCGCATGGACTGGTCTTCCAAGTGGGCTTTATACAGCCCGGATAAAATTGCATTTAAAGAATACGAGACGGACAAAACCCTGACATTCGGGGAACTCGACCGCCTGGCCAACCGCCTTGCGCATCGTTTTGCAACGGAATACGGGATAAAAAAGGGAGACAGGGTAGCGGTGCTGGCGGAAAACTGCCTGGAATACATCGTGCTTTTTTGCACCGCCCAAAAAAACGGTTGTATCCTCGTGCCGCTGAATTACCGCCTGTCGGCTGCGGAAATTGATTTCCTGCTGCGCGATGCCAAACCGAAATTGGTCATTGGCGAGTCGAAGTTTCAGGCGCAACTGGAACAGGCGGCTTACTACCGAAAAATTAAACACCACTGGACGCTGGAAGCATTGGGTTCATTTTGCAACAAGGCCATCCCGACCGAATACGATGCCGATTTCCCCAAGCTGCCACTGCGCGAAAGCGATCCTGTTTTTATCCTGTATACTTCCGGCACAACCGGTTTTCCCAAAGGGGCCTTGTACACGCATAAAATGCTGTTCTGGAACAGTATAAATACCTCTATGTCCTTGATTGTCAATAGCGAAAGCCGTACAATCAATGTGATGCCACCTTTTCATACAGGCGGCTGGAACGTACTGACCACACCTTTTTTTCACCATGGCGGCTACACCTGTCTGTTGAAAAAATTTGAACCGGCTGCGGTGTTGTCGCTGCTGCAAAGCGAGCGGGTTACCTTGTTTATGGGCGTGCCTACCATGCTGAAAATGCTCGCTGATGAGCCTGCTTTTGAACGGGCTGATTTTTCTTCGCTGCATTATATCATCGTCGGCGGAGAGCCGATGCCCGTGCCGCTTATTGAAAAATGGCATGAAAAAGCTGTGCTGATTCGCCAGGGTTACGGCATGACGGAGGTTGGCCCTAACCTGACTTCCCTGCACCACAACGATGCCATGCGCAAACGCGGATCCATCGGTCGCCCCAATTTTTATGTGGAAATAAAAATTGCAGACGAACAGGGTAGGGACTGTGCGCCCAACCAACCCGGCGAGTTGCTGCTGCGCGGCCCGATGGTCACGCCCGGTTACTGGCGCAACCGGCAGGCTACCCAAAAAGCCCTGGAAGGCGGATGGTTTCATACCGGCGACCTGGTGCGGCAGGACGAAGACCAGTATATCTATGTGGTGGATCGCATCAAAAACATGTTTATTTCCGGCGGTGAAAATGTATATCCCGCTGAAATAGAACGTGTTATCGTAACGCATCCCGCCGTGGCGGAAGCCTCGGTTATCGCAATGCCCGATGAAAAATGGGGCGAAACAGGTCGCGCTTTTGTGGTGCTGCATCCCGGAGCGCAATTGACCGAAACTGCATTAATGGAATATTGCAGCGCGCAACTGGCGCGTTTCAAGATTCCTAAAAGTGTTGTTTTTATCCCTGCACTCCCCAAAAATGATACGGGAAAAATTAACCGGCTAGCGTTGAGAGAGAGGGTTTGATGGTTTGAGCAGGTTTGATGGTTGGAAATGTTTGATGGTTTGAGGTGGTAACTCAAGGCTTGAGTTACCACCTCAAACCATCAAACCTTTCCAACCATCAAACCACCTCAAACCATCAAACATTGCAAAAAACTCCGATCTTAGCTGCTTAAACCATCTGACAATGCACCCGAATCAATTGCTCATTCAATCCTTTTACGAGGCATTTTCCCGGAAAGATTACCGCGCAATGGCCGAATGTTACCATCCGGAGGCTACATTTATCGATGCGGCTTTTGACCTTCATGGAAAGGAGGTTCCTGCTATGTGGGAAATGCTGTGTAAGCGTGGAAAAGACCTTGAACTGACGTTTTCCAATGTGACAGCCGATGCGCTGCACGGTTCAGCGGATTGGGAAGCACGGTACACTTTTTCCCAGACCGGCCGGAAAGTGCACAATATCATTCATGCCGAATTTATATTTCGGGATGGGAAAATCTGGTCGCATACGGACACTTTTGATTTTTACAGATGGGCCCGGCAAGCGCTTGGTTTTACCGGACTTCTGTTGGGATGGACGGCTTTTCTGCATAAAAAAGTACAAAAGTCTGCTATGAGCAGCTTGCATAGGTTTATGGCAGAAAAGGGTAATGGTTTTTAGTGTTTAGTGTTTGGTGTTTAGTGTTTAGGGCGCTTCGCCTTTGGCAACAGTGAGTAGTTCAGGCGAAGCGCCCTAAACACCAAACACTAAACACCAAACACTAAACACCAAACACCAGATTACTTCCGCTCAGGCACCGGGCAGGTGGATAAACCCACAATGGCATACAGCGGGCAAAAACTGACCAGGCTCGTCAGTACGAATACGCCGCCGAGCACCAACAGAATAGTGCCGGCCAGCCCTGTAACGGTACCCGTGAAATAAAGTACCGCAAATACGATTGCGAGTACGACGCGGATAATTTTATCGGTGGAACCCATATTTTTTTTCATAATAGCAGAAAAGTTTAATAGTGAAAGAGTTGTGTCAGGCAGGCGATCAGCGCTGCTATACCGATGCACAGCAGGCACACAATCATCAATTTAACAAGTTTGGATTTGTTTTGAAACATCAATTGCTTTTGATGCTACAAAATTCACCTGATTTGACGGTAGCCTGTGCTACTCAGGTAGCACAAGTGACAATATTTTGATGCGCCCGCGCAAGAGTTGTATCATACCCTTGTGTTCCATTTGTTTCAACAGCCGGGAAGCCACCGCTCGGGCGGTACCAAGGTCGTCGGCGATTTCCTGGTGCGAGAGGTGCAAAACAAGCGTGTTGAGCAGCTCCGATTTCTCCCGGAGGTATTTGAGCAGGCGCTGATCGAGGCTGGAAAAACTGATTTCATCCACCATACTAAGCAGTTCCTGAAACCTGTTGGCGTAAGCAGTCAACACGAAATCAAACCAGCCCGGGTATTTTCTGCCGAGCGAATAAGCCAGTTCGCTAGGAATACCAATCAATTCAGTCACCTGTTGTGTAATGGCTTTGATGCGGCTTTTTTCCTGTTTCAGGGCCGAAGAAAGCGTTAAAGCGCAACTCTCACCCGGATGAATATAGTAGAGCAATACTTCGTGCCCCGATTCATCGGCCCTGCTCACTTTGATGGACCCTTTTACCACCAATGGTATCAGTTGAATATGATCGCCCGTGTTCATCAATATTTTTCCGGCCGGAATAGTCAGGAAAACGGCCTTTTCGCTAATCGTATCGCTTAATTCAGGGTTATTCAGCGAAGGAAAATGGCGGCGTAAAATGGAGGGAATATCTTCTTTTTTCATAACGAGGACTGATAGATATCAATTCCAAACCTTTGCCGGAACCCATCCCAGCCCTGTAGCCCGCCTGTGTGGACTGCTGTGATGACACTGCCTTCGGGGAAATAGCCGTTTTCCAATAATTCAAAAATGCCCCACATCATTTTGGCCGTATAAATCGGATCGAGCAGGATACCTGTGTATGATTGAAATTCCCGTACAAATTCTATCAATTCCGGGTGAAAAGCCGCAAATTCTCCAAATATATACTCGGTTTTGAACTGAAAATATGGCGTCACGCCATTAAAAATTTCTTCTACCCTCGATTGGATACTGTGCTCACTCAAGCCATGCGGAGCGGCGGGAAAAACCAGTACCGTACCGGCATCACCCAGTCCCCCGATCACACCTGCAGCTGTGGTGCCTGTACCGGCAGGAATGGCGATAAAGCGTTTTTCAGGGGCCAAACCTGGTGTTTGTTCCAGGATTTCCTGTGCAATAACCGCACAACTTTCGACGGCTTCCCTCGTGGCTCCCCCTTCAGGTAACTGGTAATAGTTTGGATACTCCGTTAAAATCTGCTGAATCACTGTACTATCTGTTCCGGCGTCATAGTCCTTTTTGGTAACCGGAATTAACTGCATACCACAGGCATGCGTATAAGCCATCGTAGGATTAGACATATCCGCAGACAATCCGCGAATAACCGCGACGGTGGGAAACTGGAATGCTTTTCCTGCTGCTGCCACGGCGTGAATGTGGTTGGAAAAAGGGCCGCCATACGTCAACATACCCTCAAAATTTCCCCGCTGCAGCAAACCAATGACCGGTTCGAGTTTGCGCCATTTGTTTCCCTGTATGGAAGGGTGTAACAGGTCGTCGCGCTTGAGATAAAGCGTAATTCCTGCGTCTTTACCCGGATGTTCGGCGATAAATGTTAGTGGAGAAGGCATATGTAAAGGGCAAAACTAGCAAAGGGCAAAAAAGCAATGTAAATCAATGAGTTACAAAAGATTTAGTTTTAACTAATTTTGCAAACCTGCTTTTTTTTAATGGCATTCGTATCCGGCTTTGGGCACGGCCGATTCAAACAGAGAAAGATCCAGTTGCAGCCCGCGCTGAATCAGCAACAACCCCGCCAAGGTAAGCAGTATCGGTTGTACGATTCTTATTTTTGTGCGGATCGTATGACTGAAGGACCGACCGAACACCGTGGCGGTTAACAAAAGGGGCAATGTGCCGAGTCCAAAAAATGCCATAAAAATGCCTCCTTCCATACTGTTTGTAGTGGAAATGGCGCCGGCCAGAGCGGCGTAAACCATACCGCAGGGCAGTAGGCCATTCAGCAGGCCCAATGAAAAAGTCGCGCTACCGGGATGATGATGAATCAAACGTCCCATCCGTTGTTGTATGGAGCGGGTAAATGTGCCGAAACCGGGCAATGCCGTGACCAACTGCTCAAAACGCCATGCCACGAAAGCCATTGCTATGATAAAAAAACCGGCGGCAAGGGATAAGACCTGTTGAAACCCCGCAATCGCCATGCCTTTGCCAAGTAACCCGAAAAGCAACCCCAATGCCGAATACATCAGAATGCGACCGGAATGGTACACCAGCATTTGCAGAAACACGGCCCGGCGCTCCGAAGATGGCAGCGGTATGGCCAGCATCAGGGGGCCGCACATGCCTACACAATGCAGGCTGCCTGCCAGTCCGAGCAACAACGGGGTTAGCATGCTCATCAATCAGGCGTTGGTGACAATAAAGGTCGTTTCATAAAAATAAATCTTCCCATCCGACTCCCAGTCCAGTTCGATGTGCCAGCGACCGGGCGTCATCTTGTCGGCTGGTATGCTCAGCGTATTACTTTGTTCGATTTTGCTTGTAAAATCTTCACCTGTCGTAGCGGAACGGAAGCAGCGGGCTGTGCCTGAAGCGGCAGTCATGTTGGCCGGCAATTGCACTTCAACCGACTTCCCTTCCACGTCAAACCGTACGGCAGGCTGTATGGCCAATTGGCTGGTGTTTTGTTTGCCGTCCATACGTGCCTGGTAGTTCAGGTCAAGATTGTAGTAGTCCTTCTGAACCAGGCCCGGATCGTGGCTGCGCGATCTGATGACCATGCCGACCATAAGAATTGCGAAAGTGGCATAAACAAGTGCTATACCTGTACCCCAATTGAATTTCATGTGCAGAGAGTGTTTTGAAAGTGAGTTAAGTATAGTGCAAAATTATTGAGATATTAAGATATTGGGATATTGGGATATTGATAATCAACAAATTAACCGGCAATATCATAATATCCCAATATCCCAATATCAATTAATATTGTACTTATCTACCCGGCCCCATAAAATTGGTATCTATTTCGTCGATCTTCTTTCCATTCGAAATGACATCAATGTGAATGGGGGTTTTGCGACCATGCAACTGATAAACAGGCATTTCCACAAAAAATGCACCCTCTATCTTGCCTCCTTTCGGGATTACAGGCTGCTCCTTCCCTACAATGGTAATGTTCCCTCCAGGTGTTGCCATTTGTAAGTGTACTGGAAGATCGGTGGTTGATTTATTGATCAGGATAAAAGTATACAAGTTCGTCAGATGGTTCTCGTCTTTCTGTTGATACAATTGTCCGGGTGAGCGCAGAATAATGGATTCAACGATTCCCCGGTTAGCCAAAAGAAAAATATCCAAAGCCAGCAACGCCACAAGCATGCCTGTATATGCAAACACACGGGTGGTAAATATCTTCCGATGGCCGGATTCAATGCCTGTCATGGAATCATACCGAATCAGGCCGAGCGGCTTATCAATTTTTACCATTACTTCATCACAAGCATCGATGCAGGCGGTACAGTTGGTACATTCCAGTTGCGTGCCGTTGCGGATATCGATACCGGTAGGGCAAACGGCAACACACAGATTGCAGTCGATACAATCACCTTTTGCCAGGGCCGGGCGTCTTACACCTGAAGAGGCACTACCTACGGCTTCTCTGATTTGATCGGCGGGGTTGCCGGAAGAAGCGGCATGAGCAGCCTGGTCATCTGATGCAGCGGCGCTTGCAGCACCTTTTTTCAACTTGCCGCGCGGTTCGCCACGTACAAAGTCATATGCCACCACGACAGAATCTTTTACCAGCAAAACACTTTGTAAACGGCCATAAGGGCAAATCGTCGTACATACCTGTTCGCGGAGCCGGGCAAAAACGCCGTAAAAAACACCGGAAAAAACAAGCATGGCCATAAAACCGCTCAGGTTTTGGCCTACAGGTTCCTGGATAATGGCCAGCACCTGATCCATACCGATGATATAGGCAAGGAAAAAATTGGATACAATAACGGAAATACTAAAAAATACCAGGTGTTTAAGCCCTTTTTTTCGTATTTTTTCAACCGTCCAGGGCGCATTGTCCAGTTTGCGCTGCTCTCCAGCGCTACCTTCAATCCAGTATTCAATTTTGCGGAAAAACATCTCCATAAAAACCGTCTGCGGGCAAACCCATCCACAAAACAAACGCCCGTATATTACAGTAAACAAAATGATGAACACTAAAAAAGTCAGCATGGCTAATACGAACAGGTGAAAATCCTGTGGTGTAAACAGCAGGCCGAACAGTACAAATTTTCGTTCCAGGACATTGAATAGCAAAAACTGCTCACCGTCCACTTTGATAAACGGCATCGTCAGAAAAATGACCAGGAAAATAAAACTAACCCAGGTACGGGCGTTGTAAAAACGCCCCTTTGGCTGCTTGGGATAGAGCCAGATACGTTTTCCCTCTTGATCGACCGTAGCAATATGATCGCGGTAGTCTTCGGTGTCTTCGATCAAAGGTTGTTTGAATTCGGATGACATAATTTCACAATTAGGATGATGCAGGAGGTTATTTCAGGGTGCAATTTCCGGCGACCGCTTACGTCAGTATATGATGATTATCATGCCTGTTGGTGATATTAGTGCGTGGGTCTTACGCACCATCACATTTCTCGTGGTAACGCATTATTCGCATTTCAATGAAATTGGCCGGACGCTTAAGGCGTCCGACCAATGGAACCATGAATAGAAGGATGTTATTTAAGTCTGTTATTCTCCCGTAAGTATTTCAGGCAAAATAATTTAGATTAAATTCTTTGTAAATGCTTGGTTATCAGCACTAAGTACAAGTACGATATTAAGATATTAAGATATTGGGATATTGAGATATTCTATTGACAATCAACAAATTGAGTAATAATATCCCAATATCCCAATAACTTAATAACGGATAACTACTTGCCAGGCGTCTTCACTGCGCTTGTATCCGGCGCGGCGTCACCCGTCCACAGCGGACCCTGCGCTTCTTTTTGGTTCGGCGGATTGGTACCGCGCAGGCTCAGGATATAACTTGCCACGTTTTGCATGTCGCCAGGTTTGAGTTGCGCTTGCCAGGAGATCATACCTTTTTCAGGTACGCCATATTTGATGGTTTTGAAAAGATCTTTGATACCGCCACCGTGAATCCAGTAATCGTCGGTGAAATTAGGGCCGACTCCACCTTCTCCCAGTTGCCCGTGACAGGCAGCGCAAGAGTTTTTATAGATCAGTTCACCTTCAGCAACCAGGCTGCTTTCAGACACAATCGTCACATTGGATTCGTCTACAGAGTTAGCCTTACCCGCCAGAGCAATCGCAATCTGTTTTTTGGCCATTTCAACTTCCTCCTGATATTCCTCTTTTTGCGACAGGCCGTTTCCGCCCCAGTGGTAGTAATACATGTAACCTACTGCCCAGACGATGGTAATGAAGAACATATTGATCCACCAGGGTGGCAGGCGATTGTCCAGTTCATAAATGCCGTCGTGGGCATGCTGGAGCATAATATCCGCTTCCTTTTCAATAGGTACGGGGTCTTCCCAGTACTTTTTGCGCATACGGGTCCAGAAATCGTCGCCTACCGGCTGTGCAACGACTGGCACAGCATCTGAAGGCAGCAACATGCCACTTTTTTGAGCCTCTAATGCGATGACTCTTTTGTACAAAAACTGGTTGACCTTAATGATGTATATCATGGCAACGATGAACAGTACACCGCTGGCGATGCCAAGTAACCAGGACATGATGGAGGGTAAGTCCTGGGCTGATGTGGCAGGAGCGGCGGCCGGCGCCGTTTGACTGTATCCTTCTGCTGTTATCAGCAGCAGCAGGAGCGCGATCAGGTATTTAATAGATTTCATTTTTCAAAAAAATTGATAGTCACGAAATGAGGGTTGAACCCTAATCCTCTAAAGGTAAATTTGCCATACGTTGCATTTCCTCTTTTTGGGAAATAAAAGCCCGGATGGAAACTACGCAGAAAGTGCCGAAAAAGATCAACAGGGTGGTGATACCAAACCACTGAATGCCATCGACAGATTGAAGGATGTATTTGTACATGTTGCTTGAATTAGGTATGATTCGATGGGAGCAGTGTGTTGATCCCGGTTGCTGAAAAAGCGTCCTGGATCAACGCACCATGTGCTCTTTTACTTCTCAGATGCAGGCTGCACTTTGATATCGGTGCCAAGGCGTTGCAAATAGGCTATAATCGCTACAATCTCTTTGTTCTCCATATTCTGATCTTTTATGCCCTGCGATGTCAGGTTAGCCGCAATTTTTTTGGCTTGTTCCTGTGCATTCGTAATGGCATATTTTTCAAAATCACGTGGATATGGTGTGCCGAGTTTGCGCAGGGCGGTGATTTTAGCCGGCAAATCGCTGAGGTCCAACGCATCTTCCAGCATGTGTGGGTATGCGGGCATGATCGACCCGGGTGACATCGTCGTAGGATCAAGCATGTGGTTGTAATGCCAGCTGTCCGGGTACTTGCCTCCTTCCCGCATCAGATCGGGGCCGGTGCGTTTGCTGCCCCAAAGGAAAGGCCTGTCATAAATGTATTCGCCTGATTTTGAATACTCTCCGTAACGTTCTGTCTCGCTTCTGAACGGACGAATCTGTTGGGAGTGACAACCTACACAACCCTCTTTGATATACAGGTCGCGACCGGTCAGTTCCAGGGGCGTATATGGTTTCACCGTAGAAATTTTTGGAACCTGGCTTTCAATGAAAACCATTGGGATGATCTGTACAATACCGCCAATAGCAATCAGGACAGTGCTCCACAATAACATTTGCATGGGGCGTCTTTCCAGCCAGCGGTGCCAGTGTTCGCTATCGGCTGCTGCCAGGTGGCGTTCGCGAGCGGGGGCTTGCGCTTCTTCGTTGGCTAAGAAATTACCTTTTTGCGCAGTTTTATACAGGTTGTAAACACCCAGAATGGTACCTATGAAGAACATGGTGCCACCCACAGCGCGCATGGCGTACATGGGAATGATCTGTGTGACGGTATCCAGGAAATTGCCCCAGGCAAGCGTGCCTTCCGGGGTGAATTCTTTCCACATCAGCGCTTGCGTCCAGCCGGCAAAGTACAGTGGAATGGCATATACTACAATACCCAGGGTGCCAATCCAGAAGTGCGTGTTGGCCAACTTAACAGAGTATAAGTCGGTGCGGTACATCCGCGGCCACAGCCAGTAGAGTACGCCAAAGGTCAGGAAACCATTCCAGCCCAATGCGCCTACGTGCACGTGGGCAATGGTCCAGTCGGTGAAGTGGCTGATCGCATTGAACGACTTGATGGAGAGCATAGGACCTTCAAAAGTAGCCATACCGTATGCCGTAACGGCAACCACCATGAATTTCAAAACAGGATCCTGGCGCACACGGTCCCAGGCGCCGCGCAGGGTCAGCAGACCGTTCAACATACCACCCCAGGACGGCGCTATCAGCATAATGGAGAAAACCGTTCCCAGCGATTGCACCCAATCGGGCATGGAAGAATACAACAGGTGGTGCGGGCCGGCCCAGATGTAAATAAAAATGAGCGCCCAGAAGTGGATAATCGAAAGTTTGTAGGAGTAAACCGGGCGATTGGCGGCCTTGGGCAGGAAGTAGTACATCATGCCGAGGTAAGGCGTCGTCAGGAAGAACGCTACCGCATTGTGGCCGTACCACCACTGCGTGAGGGCATCCTGCACGCCTGCAAAAAGTGGATAACTTTGAGTGAAAGTAACCGGCAATTCAAAACTGCGCACAATGTGCAGCACTGCGACGGTCACCCAGGTAGCGATATAGAACCAAATCGCTACATACAGGTGGTTTTCGCGGCGGGTAAGAATAGTACCGAACATGTTGATCCCGAATACTACCCACACTAAGGTAATCAGGATGTCGATCGGCCAGATCAACTCTGCATATTCGCTGCTGGTGGTGAGGCCCATGGGCAGCGTGTAGGCGGCACAAAGAATAACCACCTGCCAGCCCCAGAAGTGCACCCAGGAAAGGGTGTCATTCCACATCCTGGCTTTCAGCAGGCGCTGCAGGGAATAATAAATGCCCATAAAAAGGCCGTTGCCGACGAAAGCAAAAATAACTGCATTGGTGTGCAGCGGGCGCAAACGCCCAAAAGTGAGCCATGGCCCCAGGTTGAGAGACGGGTAAATGAGCTGAAGGGCAATAATGATCCCTACCAGCATCCCCACCAAGCCCCAGACGAACGAGGCCGTTCCAAAGGCCCGTGTAATCCGATTGTCGTACTGAAATTGTTGTATGTTGCTCATAAACAGAGAATTAGGTGCTACGCGTTGTGCTGATTACTTTTTATCTACGGGTGATTGAATGTTGTCGGAAGTTTGGTCCGCAGGGGGAGATTCCGTTTCGTCGAACAGCATCCTGATCGAGGGCGTATAGTCGTCGTCGAACTGGCCGTTGCGGGCAGCCCACAAGTAGGCCAGCAGGAAACCCGCCGCGATTGTCAGACTGAACAGGATAAGTAAAAGCATGATCTTCATCTTACAGGATGGTTGTTGTTAAAAAACGCTGCAAGATGGCATGCCGGGAAATTTCGGCTTGATGATCCAGATCAGAGGGAAGGATGATATTAATCGTGCTGCCGGTGATTTTGCCCGGAAAATCTCATTTTGGAGGTAGTAAACTGGTGATAATGGTCTGTTTTATGGAATCGATGACCCGCTTAAAAAATGAGTGCTCCTTTTTTTAAACTATTTTTGTGGGGAGGTGTAGGCAATCGCATGGTTGCTACCACTTTCACCAGGTGTATCAACAGATTAAAACGGAGCATTATGCAGCGTGAAAAGACCATATTGATTTTGCTTTTATGCGCATTTATCATGTTTATTCCATGTGATATGCACGACCGCAGCAATGGGGAACGGATAGGTACTATCGTTGCAACAGACGCCGAGGCGATTTTAATTGATACTGCGCCCGAGCGCTTGTTTACAGTTGTACCCGAAGATGTCTCCATCAAATCTTACTTCAAATTCCTGAACAAGATTGTGGCTGCTTATGATACGCTGGTACCTTATCCTTTAAGTGAGCACTTGCTGGTTCGCGCCAACGACTGGATCATCGACTCGCTACAGCATACGGATTATTATCGCCGCAAAGCGCTGGGCGATACGGTGCTCCTGCAACCCGATTTAATTGTGTTGCACCGCGGCGACACCTTGTTTTTCCCGGATTCTATCGCGGCTTTATCCTTGATAGATAAAATCAACAACACTGTAATTGATGTGAATATCCCTGAATTCAGGCTTCGTATTCTGGAGTATGGGAAGGTGCTGTATTCATTTCCGGTAAGGGTTGGCCAGAACAGGGTGCGTTATCTGGCAGAAGCAGGACGCGCTGTGGATTTGCGCACCAAAACCGGAAACGGGTCTGTCATTCGGATCAACAAGTATCCCGTTTTCACCAATCCGGTAGACGGAAAGAAGTTTACCCACACCAAACGCGACGATGGGGTGAGAACTCTGATGCCACAAATCCCCTGGACAGAAGTGGAACTGGACGGGATGCGGTACGGTCAAATGATCCATCCGACGACCAACCCCGAAACATTGGAAAGAGCCTATTCCAACGGCTGCATCGGCCTGGGAGAAGCCGATGCCTGGCGCTTTTACTACCACGCGCCATTGGGTACCCCGGTAGTGTTTCGATATGACCTGGAGACGGTCAACGAAATGGGAGACACGATTATACTTCCCGATATTTACAAAAGAGGCAAGCAGCAGCAACCTGTACGCGCGGTTATCGGCGTTTATCCCTGAACTGGGGAGTTTACCAGTTTTCTCTTTTTCTGCAATAACCGTTTTTTGATTTTACTCAGAAACTCGGCGGACATACCCAGATACGAAGCTATATGCTTTTGGGAAATTTGTTCGTCCAGTAAAGGATATTTTTGTAGAAAGGTAATATAGCGCGTCTCTGCATCCATACTCAGGTTTTGCAGCATCCGCATCTGAAAAGCGCCGTAGGCTTGCTGGGTCAGCAGCCTGAAAAAGCGTTCCATTTTGGGCACCTGCGTATATAATATTTGAAGATTGTCATAAGAAATAGCCAGTACCTCCGTCGCTTGCAGTGCTTCAGCATAAAAATAGCCGGGTTGCTGAGCGATAAAACTCAGGTAATCACTTATCCACCACTCCCTGATGCCCAGTTGAATCACGTGTTCGTGCCCGTTGTGGTCAATATAATATACCCGGGCACTTCCACTTGTAATGAAATTGGTGTACCGATTGATCTCTCCTTCCTGGTTGATCAACTGGCCTTTTTTAAAAGAACGCGGCGTCAGCATGGATACGACAAGTGCCTCTTCCGGGGGATCCAGTTGAATATAGCGTTTGAAATGGCTAAAGAGTAGTTCGACTGACATCAATTTCCTGTTTTTTTAGCCTGTTGGGCTGTTGATTACACCAAAGTTATCAAAAGCTGCTCAATTCCAAATGGGATATATTAAAACCTGTCGCATTGCAGAACTTGAACCAGTTCATTTTTTCAGGAGTATAAACCCCGGACTTTTGCATCTGAAATTATTCACAAACAGTTTTTCAAGATGCAAACGATTCAATTTTTATTACCGACCAATGATTTCCTGATCAGATTGACAGCCCGGCTGATCATTATTACAATCTTTTTACCACAGGGCCTGTTCGCTCAGTCAAAAGAGATTGTCGGGAAAAGCCCATGGGGAACTTCCGACGAAATAGGGGCTTTGAACATGATGACGGAACGCTCTAAAGGGGCGATTCTCGCTCGAATAATAACGGGCAAAACCTATGACATGAGTGTTGACTATTTTGTCGGAATGCCGAGTTTTCATAGCCTTGGCGACCCGGCCTATCAATACTGGTTGACACATACGCCGCGTGGCACTGTGGTGGATAACCCCAATGGAATGGGAACGCAGATGAATGAGAAGGTGAGTTATACCGGAGATGCCATTTCCATGTACACCCACATGGGAACACATATAGACGCCCTGAATCACTTCGGATTGAATGGGAAGATTTGGAACGGTTATTCGGCCGATGAACACCTGGGCGATAAGGGATGGAAAAAGACTGGCGCCGAAACCATACCCCCTATCATTGCCAGGGGCGTGCTGATAGATGTCGCAGCGTACAAAGAAGTGCCGGTACTCGATCATAATTATCGCGTCAATTCCGAAGACCTGAAGGCTGCACTGCGCAAACAGGGCGTTCAACTGCAAAAAGGAGACGTTGTTTTGATTAGAACAGGGCAGGCTCAATTCTATGAAAACGCAGATAAGTTCCTGCATGAATACCCGGGAATCAATCTCGATGCTGTAAAATGGCTGATCGAAGAGCAGCAAGCCATGCTGCTGGGCGCTGATAATCTGAGTTTTGAGGCGTTTCCACCGGAAAGGCAGGATAACTGGGTGCCCGTACACACCTATCTGCTGGCTGAAAAAGGGGTGATGTTTATCGAACAAATGTTTCTTGAAGAACTCTCCAGGGACAAGATTTATGAGTTCGCTTTTATCGCAGCATCCATAAAATTTAAAGGGGCCAGCGGTGCTCCTATGCGGCCGATTGCTTTACCGATCAGGTAAAGCGGCACAATTGTCTGACACATTTCGTACCCGTTTTAAGACGATTCATCCATCCAAAAAGGCTTTTCAGTAGCATTCAATTTGACTTGCATACAAGTCGCCGGCACTTTTGTGCCTGTAATTTCTATTATCATTCACTTCAATTAAGTTATGAAAAACAACACATTGCTCCTGCTTTTTCTTTTGATCCTGAGCGGTCAAAGCCTTTTTTCCCAAAAAACGCTTACTCCCAGTGTACGTCCTTATGCTGCCAACTGGTCTTCTACTCTGGTGGATGCCATGCACCGCGCAGGTTTTGATATGCCCACCAAACCCGCGTCGGTTCAACCCAAGGGTATACGGCAGCGCAGCAGCCTCCAGTTAGATTCCACCAAAACGTATTATGGGTACAATCTGAACGGGGTGGGCGACAGTACGCCGCTGTCCCGGACAAATTACACCTACGTGTCTGCTAACACGAAGATTGAAACCAACCTCTATTTTGAAAACGGTGCATGGCAGACGTTGAGCCGC
>JALHMA010000008.1:0-3082 GCA_022844265.1 Saprospiraceae bacterium
TGTTTGGCTGCTTCGGCCACAAACTGAAACGCGCCGAACATGTTGCCGTGGTCGGTGATAGCGATGGCTTTCATACCATCCGCTGCGGCTTTTTTGAACAGCGAAGGAATGCTCGCGGCGCCGTCGAGCAGCGAAAACTGGGTATGGCAGTGGAGGTGAGCGAATTGTGGCATGGTGGGTTATCTTTTCTTCCAAATATCGGAAAATATTCAGGTGGTATGCGGTTGCAAATTTAAAACAAAAAGTAAGAGGTAGGGTGGGATGTGGAAAACTATCCTTTAGCCTTTTAAAATAGGCAACTGGAATATTTGATCCAGTAATCTACATTTTTACTTATCCTCCCCCATCACCTCCTGCAGCACCCGCATCGCCGATCCCCGGTACCGCGCCACGGCCTGAGCAGAAATTTTTTCAGGCAGCAAATACGAACCATCCGAAATAATTTTCAGCCACTGCACCGCCCGGAACGACGAAAACCCATCGCCTTCATAAGGCTGCGGATGTGACTGTACAATACCGATTGCGACGAGCGCCGGAGCCTGTTTTTCTGTCGCAAAAATGACATCTCCGGTTTTTATCCGCCGCGCCCAGCAGCGCAAGTCGCGCAGTGACTTTCCTGAAATTGACGAGCCGTTCAGCCTTTCCATTTCCGCATCAAAAAGTGCTTTGTCCCACATTCGGTAAGCCGTCCAGTAAGAGGCCAGCAGTGCGTCAGCGTCAAATGGCAGATATTGTTGTTTGAAAATAATCTCATAATCTACTTTCAAGCGGTCTAAACGAACGACCCAAACACCCGCGCCGCCACCTACTTTTTTCCGCAGATCAGCCAAAGGGAAATGTGTATTTTCAAACAAAGGAAAGGCGGCAAATACCTTCGCATCGGCTTGCCGAACCCGGAAAATACGTTTGGCAGTGCTTTTTAAATGCAGGAACTCATTGTGAAAGGCCTGAATCAGCACCGAATCATGCAGCACCAGCAGGTTTTCCGCATTGGAATTATACGTCCAGTTGTACGAACCGCAGAGCAGCAACCGCTGATCTATTATGGCAAATTTGTGGTGCATCAGGCCGGCATCGAGGCAGGCAAACAGTTGGCCGCCTTGTTGGATAAACAGTTGAAAATCCAGTCCGCCCGAACGGATATTTTGCGTGTCGTATTCCAGCAGAAGCTCCACCCGCACCCCGGCCCGGAGGC
Source organism: Saprospiraceae bacterium (assembly GCA_022844265.1). Classification (GTDB taxonomy): domain Bacteria; phylum Bacteroidota; class Bacteroidia; order Chitinophagales; family Saprospiraceae; genus M3007. The sequence continues at coordinate 1,196 of JALHMA010000008.1, forward strand.
ATTTCAGCAGTGCTTCAAAAATGTCCCGGTGCGTAAACCAGCAGACAGCCACCTGAATATTCTGTTGTGCCTGAACAAGATAGCTGCACAGATGATCTGCCAGCTGATGAAAACAGGCAGCCGGGCCTTCCCGGGTTGACATATTGAAGCGATTCAAAATATATGATTTTAACAAATTTACTTTCTCTGCCGTCTTCCACATACTGCGTTCTATGGAGCGAACGTTGTAGAAGAAATGACCCTCTGAATCCTCCCTTCGCAACTACACTAATCACACGAACCACTGACCGAAAGTATGGCAAGTGCTAACTACAAAATCCTGCTCGTAGAAGACGACCAAAACTTTGGCGACGTTCTACGTTCTTACCTCGAAATGCATGACTACGATGTTACCCTCGCTACGGATGGGGTGCTCGGTCTCGAGGCTTTCCGCAAAAGTCATTACGACCTTTGTGTGTTTGACGTCATGATGCCGCGCAAAGACGGCTTCACCCTCGCCCGCGATATCCGTGAACGCAACCAGGAGGTACCGATCATTTTCCTCACTGCAAAAACGATGAAGGACGATGTACTCCAGGGCTTCAAAATAGGCGCCGACGATTATATTTCCAAACCATTTAACTCGGAAGAGTTGTTGCTGCGCATCCAGGCAGTGTTGAAGCGGGTGAACAAAGCGCCCGATCCGCGCGATGAACAGCGGGAATACACCATCGGGAAATACCACTTCAACTTCCCGGTTCGAATTCTGACGTTTACAGATCCGGCGCCGGGTGAAGAAAGCCAATGGAAACTCAGCCCGAAAGAAGCCGAGTTGCTCAAAATGTTTTGCCGCTATATGAATGACGTGACGCCACGTTCAGAGGCGCTCACCAAAATCTGGCATGAAGACAATTACTTCACGGCGCGTTCCATGGATGTTTTTGTGACCAAATTGCGGAAATATTTAGCCAAGGATTCGGGCATTGAAATTGTCAATATCCACGGCAACGGATTCCAGTTGCTCGTTAAAGACGTAGCCAACGCCCATTAAGGAGTTATCTGTTATTAGTTATTGGTTATCAGTGTTTATAATCAAGCATTGACAAAGAATTTAGCCAAAACTAATTTTGCACACCTACTTACCTACTTAAAACCTGTACTACAAATGCACTTCAGCCTGTGGGTCGATTGAGTTCGGCTCACGGGTTTTTTGTGTTGGTTTGCTTTGCTTGCTTTTTGCCCTTTGCCCTTTAATTTCACGCTGCCTGTTGAAACAGGTTCATCTGCCCGTTATTGGCATACGCATCCAGCAGGCGGGCGAATTTCATTTTGTCTTTGCTATTGCTGCGCAGGGCAATCAATTTGGCTAATTCCAGCGTCAGGTAAAAATCTTCCACGGGTTCGCCCGGACGGGGGCGCTTGGCAAAATCGCGGTACATCTGCGGACGGCGGATACCATCTTCAAATTCGTAGGCGTCGCGCAGCCACTTGCGCACCTGCGCTCCGTATTGCCGGATCGGCAATTTCAGAACCGTGTGGAGATTTGTAGCGGTGACAACTTTGGTACCTTTTTTACTTTCCAAAATTTCGAGTGCCATAACTCACTGATTTTGTGCTGTTTAATTTTTTGTTTCAAATTGCCCTACAAAAATAAACAAGTTGTTGTTTAAAACAAATATTTTTAAATTTATTTTTTATAAAATTTTTTGTTAATCGAATTAAGTGTTTGACAATCAATAAATTATTTAAATTATTTGTTTAAAACAAGTTTGGAAAATTTCATTAAAAACACAACTTTTGCACCCGCCAACCCCACTTGTGTTTTAATTTTTTGAATATGCAAATCCAGATTCCCCGACTAAAAAATACCGAATCCGGCAATTTTTTTCTCATTGCCGGCCCCTGTGC
>JALHMA010000008.1:3182-38683 GCA_022844265.1 Saprospiraceae bacterium
CCTTCGGCGCCCCGGTGGTGCTGGATTGCACCCATTCGCTGCAACAACCCAACCAGAGCAGCGGCGTGACCGGTGGCCGACCGGCCCTGATCGAAACGATCGCCCGGGCAGGCATCGCAGTAGGCGCCGACGGCCTGTTTATTGAAACGCATCCGAAACCCTCGGAAGCAAAATCGGATGGCGCAAATATGCTCCCGCTCGACCGGCTCGAAGCGCTGCTGGAACGTTTGGTGCGTATCCGGCAAGCCATTCTTTGATGTGTATCGTGTTTAGTGTTTGGGGTTTGGGGTTTGGGGCGCTTCGCCTAAGCTCTCATAAAAGGCCAAAGGCAATGCGCCCCAAACACCAAACACTACAGACTAAACACTAAACACTAAAAACGATACACGGCCAAAGGCGACGCGCCCCAAACACCAAACACCACACACGAAACACCCACACCTATGGTTTCGATTGAACAACTATATTCCATTTACCTCCGACATTCGGTAGTCAGCACGGATACGCGCCAGTTACCGCAGGGCTGCATTTTTTTTGCCTTGAAAGGCGCCAGTTTTGACGGCAACCTGTTCGCTGCACAGGCGCTCGAAAATGGCGCGGCATATTCCGTGATCGACGACCCGGCCAAACAAACAGACGAGCGCCTGCTGCTGGTACCGGATGTCTTGACGGCCCTGCAACAATTGGCTACACACCACCGGATGCAATTTGATATTCCGGTGATCGCTATCGGTGGCTCGAATGGAAAAACGACGACTAAAGAACTGGTTTCCAGTATTTTAACAAGCCATTACCCCTGCCATTTTACAAAAGGAAACCTGAATAACCATATTGGTGTGCCGCTCACCCTGCTATCCATGCCCGCAAATACGGAAGTAGCCGTCATTGAAATGGGAACCAACCAACCCGGCGATATCGAACAGTTGTGCGAAATAGCAAGGCCCACGCACGGACTGCTTACGAATATCGGAAAAGAACACCTGGAGGGTTTTGGCAGCCTGGCCGGGGTGAAAAAAGCCGAAGGCGAATTGTATCGCTACCTGGCGCGGCATTCGGGTTGTGTATTTCTCAATCTTGATGAAAAACACCTGCCTGCCATGGCGCAGCGCAATCAGCGCCGGATTGAATACCGGCAATCGGATATGCTAAACCCTAATGATGGCACTATCGAGGTGCAAATGCTGCAGGAAATGCCGTTTGTCGAGGTGGCTTTTCTTTCTGATGAGGGACCGACTGTGGAAGTGCGGACACATCTGTTCGGACGCCACAACTTCAACAATGTGATGACGGCCATCGTGCTGGGTATTTATTTTAAAGTGCCTGCTTCCAAAATAAAATCGGCCCTGGAATCCTATCGGCCTTCCAATAATCGCTCGCAAATAGTTCAATACGGCAGCAATACCGTGTTGTTGGATGCCTACAATGCCAATCCTTCCAGTATGCAACCGGCGCTGGAAAGCCTGCGGGCCATGCCTGCCGAACGGAAAGTGGCCATTCTGGGCGATATGCTGGAATTGGGCGCGGATAGTAAAAAAGAACACGAAGCCATCCTGCGTTTCGCCGCTCGTTTGCATTTGGATCAGCTGGTACTGGTGGGGCAGGAATTTGCTCAAACGCCCTACAAACGCTACCATGCCTTGCATTTTCCTGATAATTCGGCAGCAAAAACGTGGCTGGAGCAACAACACTTCCAGAACACGCTGATCCTGATTAAGGGTTCGCGGGGAATTAGGTTGGAGAAACTGATTGAAAGGGTTGATGGAGGTTGATAAGGTTGATGAGGTTGATGGAGGTTGATAAGGTTGATGAAGGTTGATATACATCCGCTCGAAAATGAAGCGATTTTACTTTTTTCGAGCGGATGTATATCAACCTTCATCAACCTTATCAACCTCCATCAACCTCATCAACCTTATCAACCTCATCAACCTTATAAACCTCCATCAACCTCATCAACCTTATCAACCTCCATCAACCTATAAATCTACTTCGACACCACATCCCGCGCAAACAGGATTTTAGGTTTCCAGTAATTGGAAGTACTTACATTTTCCACAATCACCCCGCGGCTGGTGGTGCTGTGTACACAAACAATCCCTGCTTTGGAACGTTTGACTACCATGGCAACGTGCGAAATCCGGTTTTTGCTCTCGCCAAAAAAGATCAGGTCGCCGGGTTGCGTCCGGTCGATCGCTACGGCCCGGCCTTCTTTGGCTTGTGCCGATGAAGCAGGAGAAATTTTTATTTTAAATTCTTTCATCACATAACTGGTGAATCCGGAGCAGTCGAATCCCGAAGGGCTGGTTCCCGCATATTTATATGTGGAGCCGACATATTTCTGTGCATAATCAGTGATGCGATTGCGCAACTGCACAGAACTGCCGGAGCTGCTTGCGGGAATTGGTTTATTATTTTTTTTAGCCGGCGAACAGGCTACACTGATCAGTACTAGGGTAAAAAAAGCGGCAGAAAGCAGGCGTTGGCTCATTACAGACGGATTGATTTTTGATATACTACAAACCGCGAAACAACACTGCAACGCACATTATTACACCATTTTGTCATTTGTTTAACATTGGAAAAAGGTTTTGCTTAATGTTTCCTGTCTCCTAAAGTGGGACAAATCAACAGATAGCCATACCTTTGCGTCCATTTCACACCAATTAAAAAGTCATGCAAGAGCAAACCGAGCAGGCGTTACAAGAAATTTTCAATGAAAAGGGCGAGCGACTCAGCCCTGTTCTACCCAAACACATCAAAAATTTTCTCATCGATATAGATGGTACCATCTGCGATGACGTGCCGAATGAAGAGCCGGAGCGTATGGGTACCATATTGCCTTATCCCGATGCGCTGGAAATGCTTAATCGCTGGCACGATGAAGGTCATGTGATCTTTTTCTTCACCAGCCGCACCGAAGCGCACCGTGAAATTACCGAATACTGGCTGGCTAAACACGGCTTTAAATACCATGGTATTTTGTTCGGCAAACCGCGCGGTGGCAACTATCACTGGATCGACAACCATATCGTCAAGGCGACCCGTTTCAAAGGAAAATTTACTGACTTAGTGGTAAAAACACACGAAATAGAAGTTTTTTCTGAGTAAATAAAACATCGTTCATGGTTTTGAACGTTATCTAAAGTGACTGTCCAAAAAAGTTGATGAAGGTTGATAAGGGTTGATGGGGGTTGATATACATTCGCTCGAAAAAAAGTAAAATCGCTTCATTTTCGAGCGAATGTATATCACCCCCCATCAACCCTTATCAACCTTCATCAGCTTTTTGGCCCACTTTCATTACGATAACCGAATCAATAACTCATGAACCTGCTACTCCCGCTGTACCTGTTGTTGTCGTCCGCTCCACCGGATACCCTGCCTTACAACCTGGCAAATCCTTCACACATCATCAACCTCGTCAGCGAAGACCTGCAAGAAATCTCGGGACTTAGTCCTGCAGATGCGCAAGGTCAATACCTCGCTATTGCCGATGAAAAGGGCGAAATCTTCTTTGTCGACGGCAGCGGTGGAGCTATTACCCGTCGTGTCCTGTTTCGGGACAAAGGTGATTTCGAGGGCGTCGAAATGGTCGGCCAATGCCTGTATGCTGTCAAAAGCAACGGTGACATCTTCGAAATAGGCGACTGGAAACAGAAAAAGATGTGCGTCAACATGTACGAAACCCATCTTGACAAAGAAGATGATGTCGAGGGTTTAGGATATGACCTGAAACGCCATTGTTTATTGTTGGTCGGCAAAGGCAACGCCGACAGCAGTTATATCCGCGATGTTTATGCATTTGATCTGACAACCAAACTGTTGGGCGAACAACCTGTTTATTCCGTCAATCCGCTGGAAGTCAATCGATTGTTACCACCCGGCCCGGATGAAAACAGCCATTTTTTCAGCCCTTCCAGTATCGCTATTCACCCGATCACAAGGGATGTGTATATCACTTCCACTGCTCAGAAACGCCTCCTTGTGCTGGATTACGACAGCGGCGCTATCAAATATGTTGTTCGCCTGGATAAAAAAATGCTGCCGCAACCGGAAGGTATTGCTTTTGACTCAAACGGCGATATGCTCTTAAGCAGCGAAGGGAAAAAAGGAGAAGGGCTGGTGATACGGTTTACGTACCGGGGGAAAGTGAATGAGTGAATAGTGAATAGTGAGTGGTGAGTTGTGAATCGTGAATCGTGAGTCGTGAGTATACAATCACTCACAGTAACCGGTCACCACTAACGACTCGCGATTCACCACTCACTATTCACTACTCACTATTCACAACTATTGCTAATTATGGCATCGCATTGGTCGCGCGTTGTCATTTGAATGTGCGCTCTTGTAGAGTGGAGCGGTTACTTTTGGGTGAAACAAATTCCAACTTTCACCTTCAAAATTTCCGCCATGCGAAAACCTTTACTTTTATGCTGTTGCCTGCTCGCAACGGCCCTTCCCCTTGCCTGCCAGGTTTACACGACCAATTTCCACCACATCACGCAGCAAGTCTGCCCTTTCGACTCAACGAAAACCGTTACTTATCCAACAGGCTGGGTCATTTATCAAACCCTGGACGGCGCCTGGGATGGCATTGTGGATAGCAGCCGCTGTATTTCCTGCGAAACGATGTCGGGTGGAGACCTGCAAATCGACCTGGGGCAGATCAATCCGACACAACCGATTTTTGTACGCGCACTACCCGAGGAATTGGCGACAATGGGTGAATTGCCCGTCAACAAATTGATGGCCATAGACTTTTTCTGGGGAACTTCCGGGGACTTTATGTTGGGTAGCAATTGTGTGCAGGATATGTGTTCAGGCGTGTTTGCCGGCGTTGATGTGGGCGTTCCCGGTGCCATGCGCATCCATACGGGGTTAGTCACGGAGGAGACCTTTGAACATTCCTGTTTTCCTACGGAATATTTTCCGGGACAAAACTTAAGGGAACTGATCCTGAAAATTACTTATTCACCGGACTTTGATCCTGTCAACAAGTCTCTGAATTTATATGGCGTGCTGGTATCCCCAAGTTGGTCGGAACCGGGTTTGATAGCTGCCGTTCCCGCATCCGGCTGGCAATACAATGACAATACCAACGAGTATGATGTATATGTCAGCGACGCTGCCGATCCGACAGGTGGGGGAGAGCAATTTCTGATACTGTACACAGAACCTACATTCCCCAGTATAGCCACGCCTGCTTATGTCACAGGTAGCGTAGACCCGCCTTCCTCCCAGCAAGAAACCATCAATCTGGTAGTAGATTTCTGGCAATATCTTGAGATACAGCCTTTTACACACTTGCGCGGCGACTTGGTGGAAGGCAGTGATTCGATCCGGCATATTGTGAATTTATGGAATAACGGCGGCAGTTTATGTCTCAATTTTATTGATCTTATTTTTAACGATGGCAGTCAATACCGGCATGGCAAAGGCGGCACGATCAACATGCACAATTCCTTTTCCTGCTTCCAGTTTCGCGACGGTAGCGCCCTGCGCGTACTGGAAGACGCCACCTTGCATTATGGCAACGAAGGCGCCGGGATGCTGGCGCTTTGTGCCAACAGCACGATTGTACTCGAACGGAATGCCACCCTGCTGGTCGACGCCGTACTCAACATAGCGGAATGCGACGATGCCACCGCCCCGACGCATATTTATATTGATCTGCCCAAAAGCGCCAGCCTGATTTTTACGGAAAATGCGCGGCTGACCAATCGTTTCAGCCAGGGGCAACAAATGGAACTCCACGTACGCATGCTGGGCGGCACACTCGACGACAGCAGGCTGTCAGCGGAAGACAAAGCGCTGATCCGGCGTATCTATCCTGCGCCATCGCCCGTATTTGCCGATAATTTTTCGCTGTCGCCCAATCCTTTCCAACATGCGCCGGTCCTGTCGTATCTCAGCGCCGGGGCGGAACAGCTGACCCTTCAATGGCTGTCTGTAGATGGTAAAATATTGGGTGAAAAGCAGCTCGCAGCGCAAGTCGGCATGAATGAATGGCTGCTGGAAAACACGCCGCCCGGAGCCGGCTGGCACTGGCTTCACATCAGCAATGCCAGGCACAGCGCTGTGCTTAAAGTGGTACAAATCGATTAGTAAATACAAGTACGATATTAATTGATATTGGGATATTGAGATATTGTCACTCAACTTATTGATTGTCAATAGAATATCCCAATATTTTAATATCTCAATAATTTTGCCTTATACTTATATACCAATTTATTTTGAAATAAAGGATTGGGGTTTATATTTGCAAGGTATCCGACACATGCAAATGGCCGGATAACAAACACTGCTTCATATAATCAACATTTTTTCGAATGAATCACCGGTACACCCCCTACCTGCGCTTCATCGTGCCCTTTTTGTTGGGTCTGGCCGTCGCCGGTCAGATAGATGAACCTGTTCCCAATGCGGGACCAATCCTGCTGTTCGGCACTTTCCTGGCTGTTGTTCTGGCCATCCGAAAAATTCCTTACCGGTATCGCTGGGTTTTTGGTGCATACCTGCATTTACTGCTCTTTTTTGCGGGCTATTATCACTGCACAGCGCACAACGAACTGCGCCGCCCGGGCCATTTTTCGGAAAAAATAACAGAGGAAGCGCAGTATGTCATTGGCACAGTGTACCAGGCGCCGTCGCATGGAACAAAGTTGAAAGTCCCTTTGCGGGTGGAAGCCATCGGAGCATCGCCGGATTCTATGGAAACCTGCGTTGGCAATCTTCTGCTCTTTCTCGATATTTCACCCGATACGGATAGTATTCGGTACGGCGACCGGCTGGGAATTTATGCATCGGTACGTCCTTGTGAGCCGCCCAAAAACCCTTATGCGTTTGATTACCGGCGGTATTTGCATTTTCAAAATATTCATTACCAGGCATTTGTAAAGACAGAATCCCTGACTTTACTTTCCCGCAACCACGGAAATGCCCTCTGGCGGGCCGCATATAACAGCCGCGACCGCCTGCTGGCATTGCTGCGCAAACATTTTCCCACGCAGGATGAATACGCGGTCGCATCGGCTTTGCTGGTGGGTTATACGGATGACTTGTCGGAAGATTTGCTGCTGGCTTATAAAGAAACCGGTTCCATGCACGCGCTGGCGGTGTCAGGCACACATATCGGCATGTTGTATGTCGGGTTAATGTTTCTCCTGGCGCGTTTTCGTTTCAAGGGGCGCTGGCGCTTGTTGGAAACGATCCTGATTTTGCTGGCTATCTGGGGTTTTACTTTTTTGACCGGGGCTACCGCTTCTGTGCTTCGGGCCTCCGTCATGTTCAGCACCTACCTGCTGGGGAAAGCCTTCCGACGCGATGCCTCCGCCTGGAATGTACTACCCGCTTCAGCCTTCGGATTACTGTTGTACAATCCCTATTTTCTGTTTGATGTCGGTTTCCAGTTATCGTATGCGGCCGTGGCGGGCATGGTGTTTTTTTATGCGCGGTTTTACAAAATGTTTCCACCCTTACCGCGCTGGGCCGATGAATGCCTGAAAGTTTTGCTGGTCGGCATGGCGGCACAATTGGGCACGCTGCCCCTTTGTTTGTATTATTTCAACCAGTTTCCGGTGTATTTCTGGCTTTCCGGCTGGATCGTGGTACTCGGCGGCGCTATTTTTCTTTGGGGCGGCGCGATGCTGGTCATCCTTGATTTTGTTTTTCCCATGCTGGCCGACTGGCTTGGAACGGCCCTGTTTTATATGCTCTGGGGCATGAATAAAATCATCTTTTTTATCCAGTTGCTGCCAGGCAGCGTCATTGCCAATATATGGATTGCCGGTTGGGTAGCGGCTGTGCTGTATGCCTGCATTGCCCTGCTGGGCAGCCTGATCGTGTACCGGAAAGCACGATATCTGATGGGATTAATGGCAATACTGACTTTACTGGGTATTTATCGCATCACGACCCTTTCCGCAAAAAGCCGCCAACAGAAAATAGTGGTGTACCACCTGAATAAACAAAGTCTGATCGACTTCTGGGATGGTGGAAAAGTCTTTAGTTTATCTGACACCCTTTCACCCCGAAAGGAAATGTTCGCCGCTCAGGCGAACAGGGTCACTGGAGCAATGATCCAAAAAACCACTTTGTATTTTTCTGCTGACACTTCTTTTTTACAAGATAACTTATTGATTGACTGGCCTTTTATTCAGTTTTTTGATAAAAAAATGATTCTCCTGGATCACGCACCGCCTGTTCTCCCGGCCGGTAATACGCAGATGAAGGCTGATGTCCTGCTTTTATGCAAAAATCCGAAAGTGACTATTGCCGAATGCCGGAAACGCTTCTCTTTCCAATGGCTGGTTTTCGACGCTTCCAACAGCCAATGGCAGACGGAGCGCTGGCGACAGGAATGTGAAAACGCGGGCTGGACCTACCACGACGTGCGCAGTCAGGGCGCCTGGGTGTGGACGCTGAGTGAGTAGTGAGTGGTGAGTAGTGAGTATACAATCACCCACAGTGACCGTAACGACTCACGATTCACCACTCACTACTCACCACTCACTACTCACGATTCACCACTCACTACTCACATCATGCGCCATCATTTTTTCCACTACCTCCACTTCACCCGTAAAGAGCGGAACGGGACATTGGTATTGCTTTTGATCTGCATACTCGTATTTGCCACACCCGATATTTTGCGGCGGCGACGAGCGCCGGAGCATACTGATTTTTCCGGGTTCCGGCAGGAAATCCAGGCTTTTCGCGACAGTATCAGCAGCCGAACGGCCGCGAGTGAGCCGCAACTTTTTTACTTTAATCCCAACACTGCAAGCCTCGAAGATTTTATGCGGCTGGGTCTTTCGCAGAAAATATCTGCCATGATCTGCAAATACCGCGACAAAGGCGGCCAGTTCCGCCGGCCGGAAGATTTTAAAAAAATATGGGGCCTGCCTGAGGAGGATTTTGAACGCCTCTTGCCGTATATCCGAATGGAATCGGCAGCGCGGGAAGCGCCGGAAAAACGATGGGAAAGCAGGCAAGCCGAAGCATTTTCCTTTGACCCAAATACCGCTACGGAAGATGATTTCCAACGCCTGGGGCTACCGAAATGGACGGTACAAAGTATCCTTCGCTATCGTTCTAAAGGTGGAAAGTTCAGACGCGCACAGGATTTTCAAAAAATTTACAACCTTTCTGAAGAAGATTTTTCCCGCCTGGAACCTCACATCATGATCGGAGCAACGGCGGCGTCCCAGGCTGTTGCTTACCAACCGGGCACTGCGACTACACCGAAATGGCCCGCCAAAAAGCCCATAGATATTAACCTGGCTGACGTAGAAACCTGGTCGACCTTACCGGGTATCGGCGAAAAACGCGCCCAACAATTGGTCAACTACCGCGAAAAACTAGGCGGTTTCTTGTCGATCGATCAGGTTGGACAGATGTACAACCTGCCGGATAGTGTATTTCAGGCCATTCGACCGCTGTTATTGTTGGAAAACCGGGATATCCGAAAAATAAACCTGAACACGGTCTCGGTAGCCGGGCTGGACGCGCATCCTTATTTTTCCAGGAAGCAGGCCGAATTGATTGTAAATTACCGGACGCAGCACGGCCCCTATCGTTCGGTGGATGATATTGACAAGATCATTCCTTTTACGGATAAGGTTTGGCTGGCCAAAGTGAAAGTGTATCTGGGAGTGCCTTAAAGGCTGTTTTGGAACTTGTTTTTTGAAAAGTTCCGTAAATAGTTCACCTTTACATTTCTATTTCACCCAATTCCGTTTTTATTTTTTAATGAAACGGCATGTTCACTTACATTTTCACCTCATTCAGTTACCATGAATCTCTTTGTTGCAAAATTAAATTTCGACACACAGGAAGACGATCTGCGCTCCGCATTTGAACAGTTCGGCGAAGTGTCATCCTGTTCTGTCATCACCGATAAGTTTACAAATCGTTCCAAAGGTTTTGCTTTTGTCGAAATGCCGAACGACGACGAGGCACAGGCTGCTATCGACGCGCTCAACGAAACAGACTTTGACGGACGTACCATCGTTGTAAAAAAAGCGGAACCTCGCGAAAGCCGTCCACCACGCGATAATCGCGGCGGCGGTGGTGGTTACGGCGGCGGCGGCAATCGCGGTGGCGGCGGTGGTTATGGCGGCGGCGGCGGTAATCGCGGCGGCGGCTATGGCGGCGGCGGCAATCGTTACTAAATAGCGGCGTAACTGGCGCCCTATACTTGTACATTGTTAATTGAGCATTGTACATTGTACATTTTTAATTAATACGTCAAAAATGTACAATGCTCAATGTTCAATTAACAATGTTCAAGTATTAAGTATCAACCTATGAATACCCGTTACACAACCCTTACAGTCGTCAACCTGCTGAGCTTCGCAGCAGTGATTGTTGTCAATTACCTGTCCAATAGTTTGCCGCTCAACGGCAAAACGCCCGGAGAACTGTCCGACGAATATCCCAATTTGTTTGTCCCGGCAGGTCTCACCTTTGCCATTTGGGGCGTTATTTATTCCATCCTGCTCATCTGGGTACTGGCACAAACCATCGGTCTTTTTAACCGTAAACTTCGGGAGCAAGCCATGCCCGGTGTCGAAAATGTCGGGTGGGTATTCGCCTTCACCTGCATCGTGAACGTCATGTGGCTTTTTGCCTGGCACTGGGGAGAAATCGGTCTTTCTGTGGTTATTATGGTATCCCTGCTGGTTAGACTGGCCTATCTCAACGAAAAAATTCTGAATGGCCGAGCTAAAGTCAACGCATTGGAAAAACGTATTGCGCACACGGCTTTCGGACTCTACCAGGGCTGGATCACCGTGGCGCTGATCGCCAATGTCACGGCTTTTTTAGTGGCTTTCGGCTGGCAGGGATTCGGCATTCCGGATGCTACCTGGGCGGTGTTGATGATCGCCATCGGTGCAGGATTGGCTATTTTTATCACCCTGAGCCGTAACATGATTTTCCACGGCATGGCAGTAGCCTGGGCTTTGCTGGGCATTTACCTCAAAAGAAATGCCGCCGGCGATGCCGAACTGGTAGCCTATGCAGCGCTGACCGGCCTGGCGCTGGTGCTGATTGCAATAGCCATGCGGATGCGGCGCTGGTGGGCGTATTGAAAAGGGATGAGGGATGAGGGATGAGGAACGAGGAACGAGGGATGACCGAGCGTGATGTCGGACATCACGCTCGGTCATCCCTCATCCCTCATCCCTCATTCCTGATCCCTCATCCCTCATCCCTCATCCCTCTAATTCAACTGGAACTGCACCGTCACCCCCGAACTCAGGGTAGTGATCGGGAACGACTGCGATGTTTTCGGCACCGTTTTGCGATAGTCGGTGAAAAAGCGCAGTTTCAGGCGGCGATTGAGCGCATATTCCACCGAAGGGTTGATCGCGATGGTACGGGCGCCCCGGGTAGGGATGGCTTCCACGAGTTGGTCGAGCTGGTGATTGATCGTGATATCGTCGCGTACCTCGAAGTCGAACTTGATATTCAGGTCGTTGGACTGCTGCCCGGCGCCGCCGGCAGGAGGTTTGGCGCCCGAAGCGGCATCCGTGGCCGGTTTCTTTTTCGACTTACTACTCGATTTTTTTGCCTTTTTCCCCATCAGGAATCCGATTTTGACATCCTTGATCCGGTAGCCAAATCCAACGGTATAACTTTCCGACTGCGTTTCGGCCAGGCGATAGTCGATAAACGACATGGCCAGCGTGCGGCTTTTTTTGAAGTCCGTTTTGAAGGTCATTTCGTTTTTCAACTTGATGTCCACGCCCAGCAGCGGTTGCAATTGCTCCGTAATCACGATTTGCGGGATTTCATACCGGGCAATATAGTTGGCGTTCAGCGGGTCGATGGTGTACGGATTCGACGGGTCGTAGAAAATATCCGTGTTGTAGGAATTGACAGTCAGGGTGCTTTTGTACCCGTGTGAAATCTGAACGCTGGCAAAAACTTTGCTTAAATTGCCCACTTTCGACAAGCCGTTGTAGTTCAGTTTCCAGTTGATGGCCGGGCGCGTTTTGAAGATATCGAGTCCTACGGTATTAGGATCGGCATCGGAATAGGCGGCAATAAAAGCCGGAACCAGCACCTGTTGCTGAATTTTGCCATATCCTCTTGCATATCCCTGATCCGATTCATGCGGGTCCGTCGCGCCGGATTCTACGCCGAGGCGTTGTGAAATGGTCTGGCGGTACTGCTCGTAACGGTCGAACAGGCCGTTAATATCGTTTCCGAACAGGGTATTCATGGCGAAATAAGATACCGTATAACTGCCGATATCGCGTTGGGCGCGGTGTTCAAACTGCGTGGCAGTGGGATCGAGATTGAAATCCTGGTCTTTGAACAACTCGGTACCATTGCGGGAATACTGCTTATTAGCCGTCAGTTCGATGCGGAAATCCTGAAATGGTTCGATCGTCAGTCCGGCGTCGATATTTTGGGTGTAGTTGCGCGTTACCTGCTGGTTCAGTTCTGGGCGATGCGTGATCCATCCGTTCCGGCCCGCCTCATCCAGCCAGTCGCTGCCCGGCTGAATACCGGCAACAAATGCCCAGCCCGGCGCATTGAAACCTTCGCTCAGACCCATAAGTTTGGTATCAGGTGTAAAACCGGGTATAACCGTATTAAAATTTTCACTGTAAGTAAAACGGCCTTTCCGGATCAGCATAAGCGGACGCAGGGCAATGCGTTCTGCCATGGACGGTTCGCGGTCTTTTTTGTTTTTGCCTTTTTCCGCCTTTTTATCTCCTTTTTTCGAGTTTTTATCTTCTTTCCCTCCGGCTTCTTCAGCGACACCTTCGATGGGTTTGCCATCCGGGCCTATCACAGGTTTTACCCCTTCTGCCGATTTTCGGTCGCTGTTGCGGCTGTTTTTTTCCGTTACATCCTTGCTGTCGGAAGGCAGGTCTTTTGCATCTTTCCCCGACCTTTTGTTATTCCGCCCACCGGCTGCTTTACCGCCGGATGTTTCCTCATCGGGTGATATGCCGCCAGGGATCGTACTTTTACCCGGCCCGCCGGTGGCAGGACTGCTTTTACTTCCTTTCTTGGAAGGTTTGTTTATTTTCTGCAGGTACTTGCTCTTGTTGTACAAGCTTTCAAAGTTCAAATCCCCGTTGATCTGCCGCGTATTGTTGTTTTGAATCACATTGCCGAGGCTTCGGGAATTGGTGAACTCCGCATATTGTCCGGCATCCAGGTTTTGCAGTTTCAGCGACTGAGCCGACCAGGTGTAACCGGCGGTGTAGGAAGCCTTCATCGAAATCCAGTCCATCATCGGGATCACCTTGAACGGCAGCGTCCAGTTCAGGCTGGCTGTGTGGTTGTAGTTTTTCGGTCGACCCAGGTTGCGCATATTGGCCAGGATGGAGTCGCGTCTTTCCGCTTTGGTCACACGACTGCCATCGGGATTGTATTCGAGCGGCTCATCGATCAGGCTGCGGGCCGTTGCATCGTAGTTGAAACGCAGGGATTTGGAAATATCCCAACCAAGGTCATAGTTGCGGTCCCAGGTAAAACGCCGGTTGTAATACGTATTCAACGAGGGGTCTTCCCCTGAAAAACGATAGGTTGTCACACCTGCCAAACGCTCCAGGTTGGTATTGAACCCGTAGGTATTCGGCAGGGGATTGAAATTGAACTCTGAAATAAATTTCAGGTACTTATCATTTTTAATCAGTTTTTTAAACGGGGTGATGGGTTTCATACCCGTTGCATACTGCCAGTCGAGGGCTCCTTTATACCGGTTTTGCTGGTCGTTGATTAAAAATGGCGTGCGGCGTTTTTGCTGATTGAAGGCATAGGTAAGGCTGAAGTTTTCGATGTTCCAGGGCAATGGGATTTTGCGGCTTCCTCCTTTGCGTTCCTTGCGGACATTGGTAAAATTGTACCCGCGTACCACCGTTACATCCTGGGCCAGGGTGCGGATTTCCTCTTTTTTAACGGGATCCGTCTCGTCATTGATCTTGTCTTTCAATTTGATGTCCAGGTCATACGGATCGTATTCCGGGTTGCGGGTGATATTGGAGTACTGTGCATAGAACGGCACTTTTACACCCGATTTTTCCGGTAAAAACTTGCCTAATTCCAGGTTAGTAGATACATCCACCTGCATCACTTCTTCCCGCTGGCGCTGGATCAGTTTTTGTTCGATACTACCCCAACCGATACTGGTATAGTTGCCGGCCATCGAAACATTGCCAAAATCGGCTAATTTCATATCGACGCGGGCCAGACCTGCGTAGCCGCCCTGTTCATTGAAACCATTCAGGCGCAGTTCGTTGAGCCAGACTTCCACGCAGTGCTGTTGTTTTTGCTCATCTATATTGCGCACGCCCACCATCACACCTTTCACGTATCCCAGGTTCGGGTTGCCCACTACTTTTACTTTGTTTCTAGGATTGTTCGGATCCGGCATCACAAAAATAAGATCTGTGTTACCGCTGGCGTTGCGTTGTTTTTTTACATCCGTGAGCAGTTCCAGCGGAAAATCGAAACTGTTTTGTATTTTCCAGACTTCTTCTTTGTAGGAGCGGCTGTCCGGATTCTGATTGCCTGCCAATCCTTGAATAGTTGAAGGGTGCAGGGGTATTTCATATTCGTAATAGTTGTTCACATAGTCGGAACCGAGGCGCAAAAACACCGACAAGTCTGTGCTGTCGAAGGGGAAATTGTTCTCATCCAGTTGTTCCGCGTGTACAAACATTTTCAAGTTTTTGTACTGCCTCAAATCCAGGTTCAGGCTTTTGAAAACGGCCCGCGCATCACAATATCCCAGGCTGCACACGCTCATGGAAAGCGATTGCTCGTTTTGCAGGATATCGGGAAACGCGCCCACCGATTGTTCTCGCTGAATACCGAATGGAATCGTGTAATTAAACGGCGTTCGGGCCGAGTTTTCCTCGATACTCACCGCATTTATATCGAAAGGAATGGGGCTGAAACCTACGTCGCAGACCGTCCCTGTCGGGGTGTCGATTTGAGGCAGGGGCTGTTTGAAACGGCGCCACTGGTTGCGACCCAGTTCGAGGGTAGCAAAACGGAAGGTCGTCTGTTCGGTAAATCCTTTCCACAACATGCGCACAAAACGCATGGAACGGAAGTCCTGGATACCGCCGATCTGCTGGCGCTGCGTATAGTCAAGTGGCAGTTTAAAACGATACCACACGTAGTATTCACCATTGCGCTGGAAAATAACCGTATCGGTGATCAGGTCTCGTAATTCAGGTGATTCCAGATCCAGCGCCCTGACAGGGGGGCCATTGAGGATAACCGGACGGTTTACACTTTTAAAATTGATTTTATACCGGTAATAAGCCTCGTTCTCGTTCAGCGAGTTGTTGCGGTCGAGGTCTTCCATATCGGGCAGGTTGGTCGCCGATGGGTTGAGGTTGTCGGTATTGTTCACCGGCGAGTTGCCTTCCTGGTTATTAAATTTGCGGTAACGCGTCAGCAAGCCCGGATTAACACCATTGAAACGGTCATCGCGGAAAAACACAAAGTCGTCGTTCGATACGTCTGCCATGATTTCAGCCTTGGCGTTGGGGCTGATCGAAGAGGCCATGATGGCGTTGACATAGGCGCCGAAGTACTCTAGTTCTTGTTCGTTGTTCAGGCCATCCAGCCCTACATCCTGAAAGGCGCGTTTTTCCGGGTCATTGTCAAATGCATTTACCACCGGCGTTTGAACAGGCACACGTCCCCAGGGAGTTGCAGCTGTTGCGCCGGTGCCGGGACCGGTTGGCAGGGTGTTTTCAAAATACTGGCGCGAATCGCGCATAATATCTTCCGAAATGGTACCCAGGTCGATAAACATATTGCCGTCATCGGACACATCAGGGTCATCTCCTTTGTCCATGTACGGGTTGAGCATCCAGAATTCGACAAACTCGATATTGGCTGCCTCAAAGTCGTTGGTATTTAGTCCGCGCATAAAACCGGCCCAGCGGGTAGCAGGCTGGTCGAGTTCGCCCGACTGCGTGAGACCTGCAGAAAGGCCCGGATATCCATCCGGCAAATCGAAGTTGTACGGCCCGCGGGATCGCGGATAGATCGTTACGTCCAGAGGGCGCAGCGCCGATTGTTCGAGGGGCGTGAGTTGGCGGTTGGGAAAAATATCCTGAAACTGTATCTGGGTAGTGTAGGGATTGGTTCCATCTATTGCATCACGGGCGCTGGGGTCGGCGATGTACCAGGAAAGCCCGGCACGGTTGGCGCCGAGCGCCAGCGTGGTGTCGCTGCCTTCCGGGAATTCCGTCAGGTCGCCCTGTGGAACGGAGGCAATCACCCAGGAGTTGGCGGGATTGGATAGCGGCAAATTGGCTGTGCTGCCCTCAAAGTCATCCAGGTATACGGTACCACCTTTATCGCCGCCCTGGTTGATGGCTTTGTTGTGGCCCGGTTGCAGAAAAGCGACTTCCGCCTGCGCTGAAATACTCGAGGGTTCTTTGGTGTCGATGAATGGAATTTTATCCACCATTTTAGTTAGCCAGGGCGCATCTTTGGAGATGCTGAAATCCAGCCCGTACATCTTGTTGTTGATGGGGTCGTCGCCGAAGTTTACTTTCTGTGTAAGCGGGCGCTCAAACAGGTTCATATACGTGGCGCCGATATTGATGTCTTTGCTCAGTTCGTAGTCGAAACGGGCGCCGAGCATCGTGCGGCTCTGGAAACCGAAGAGGGTATTGTCTTCAAAACTGACGTTTACATTCTGGCCCGACTGCAAAATGGCATCGTTCAGGATGCGCACTTTACCGATGTTGTAGTCAATCTGGTAGTCGACGCCTTCGCGGAGCAGCTGACCACCGGCTGTTACCCGTACGGATCCCTGCGGCAGGTTGAAGGTTCCCAGGGAAATATCCGAAGAGGTGCTGGATTTATAAGAACCTTTCAGGACAAAACGGTTGAATTGCTGAAATTCACGGGCCAAAAAGGGCGTCAGGTCGTACAACTGCCGGTAGGCATATTTGTCCACCACCGGCTGGGGCGCGCCTGCGCCGGCCAAAGTATCGGCTAAATAACTGCCGAAAGGCTCCAGTACCGGGAACATAATACGCCCGGAGCGCAGGTTGATGGTCAGGCCCGGCACGAAGTCGAAGATACCATCGGGGCCGGGGTCGCTTTGCAGGTTCAGGTTATCGAGGCCGAATAGTTGAAGCAGGGGTCTGGAGCGAATGGAAGCCGGGATGTCGGGGCTGCCTTCGCCGCCGAGGAAACGTTTCTGTCCTTTACCTGGATCTTCGTAGAAAATATCAAACCGGAATTCGTTAGGATCTACATTGGCCGTACCTACCGCGTATACGTTTTTCATCATCAGGTCCCAGATAGGGTACTGGATATTGGCTGTGGTACTTTTCAGCATTTTTACAAACAACACATTGGTATTCAGGGTGTCCTGGCTACTGGTGCGCGGAATATCGCTGGAGAATTCCCCGATTTTATGCGGGATACCATTATAGGTGTATTCGACGGCCACCCCGATCACCTGGTCGGGCTGTACGTTCAGGTTGATACTCACAAAACCGAGTTGTTCATTGTACGTATATTCAGAAGGAGAGAGCAAACGACCGCTCATTTTTTCAAAATCCTTGATCTGCGTGAGGCCCAGGTTGGTCAGGCGGCGCACCACTTTATCATTGTAACGGCCTGTAGGATCATCGCTCAGTCCATCTGTCAGTTCCGCGTATAAACTGTTGTTGTTATTATCAGGCAGCGGCCGGTTTTTGATGTCCAAAGCAGGTGGTGCGCCCAACAGCCAGGTCGAGTCAATTTTGATCGGTTCGCCCAGGTCGGTGATAGCAACGATGTCGCGAAACTGCTCGGTAGCCAGTTTGTCATTGGTGAGCCAGACCTCCATCCGGGTGATCGTGAAAAGCGATTGCGGGACGGGCAGGCACATCATGGCCGGCTCAAATTCGTCGCGGTTCCAGTGGCTGAGGAAGAAGTGGCGGTTTTCGTCGTATTCGTCGATGGGTTTTTCAAACGTTTGAATCTGAGATCCGCCCTGCACCGTTAGGCTTTGCTGCCTGGAGCGCTGCTGGCTGGCTATTAAAGTGGTGCGCAGGTGACCGAATTTTAATTCCGTTTTGATACCGAACAGGTTTTGCGCGCCTTTGATCAATTGAGAGCGCAGCGGCATGGACACGTTGCCCGCTTCCACATTTTGTACAATTTCGTCTTCTGAAAAACCTTTCGTATCGTAGTTCAATTTCATCTGGTTATCGAAATCGAACGTAGCCTGGGTGTTGTAGTTGAAATTGAGGTTCAGTTTTTCCCCGATTTTGCCGGCAGCACTCATATTGATGTCCATATCAAAATCGAAGTTGCCGTTGCGCTGCTGGCGAAGGGTCAGGATCGGGTTTTGAATTTTCTGGTAATCAAATCCAAAAGTGAGGTTGATATTACCCTGCGGTTTGATGTTGACTTCCGTGCCGCCGAAAAGGCGATCGATCAGCGAATTTTTTATATCAAACTTGGCAATCGGATCGACGATGCCACTGCTGCTTTTCTGGTCGGACGACACCACGCCCTGCAAGCGGTCAAAATATTCATTTTGCTGCTTCTGATCGCGCCAGCGCACATATTCGTCAAAAGTCATATAAGTCGGCGCCCGGTAGAAATCATCACCCACCTTCTCTGTGATGATATACATATTTGTTTCCGGGTCGTATTCAACCTGCTGCTCGACGGCTTTGGGGTCTTTCAGGTCGATCGGATTGTCGCCGCCGGAATGAATAAAATCATCATACCGGTCCCGCAAAGGCGGGAGCGTATCGGGCGCGGCAACCAGTTCGGCAGCTACTATATCTTCCGCATCATCCGTTATTTCATCGGCGGAATGGTCGGTTGCAACTGGCAAGGTTCTGTCCGGGAAAAAAATCGTCAGAAAGTTATTGCGCACACGTTCCGGATGAGAGAAGGCGTACAGGGCGCAAACCGAAAACAGGCATATAGCCCCAAGAAGGAAGTTCCTCTTCGTCATTTTCAAAAAAGCAGGTGGATTTGTCTATTCTATTACTCTTACAAACGGCTGGAATGACGCACGTCTGCCCGAATAGGTTGCCTGAAACGGCATAATGTAGCAGGGATTGTGTGAATAGGGATTTATGAGGCCGGAAAAGGGTGGATGCGTTGGATGGTTTGATGGTTGGAAGGGTTTGATGGTTTGAGGTGGTAACGTAAAGCCAAGAGTTACCACCTCAAACCATCAAACCATCTCAAACCATCTTCATTTTTCCTTCAATTCCTCCAGTTTCCCCGTTGTTTTCAGCAGTTTTAAAACCGCCAGTTTATAGGTAAAAACCTGTTGCCAGTAGTTGGTTTCTGCTTCGGAAAGGGCTGTTTGTGCATTGAGCAGGTCGGTGAGCGGCACAACACCTTCTCTATACTGAAGCATCAGTTTGTCGCTGATTTCCCTGGCCAGACCGACATTATCCGTTTGGGTGCGCAGGGAGCGCAAGGCATTTTGAAGTTGTTCGCGGGCCTGCCTGAATTCCAGGCCTTTGGCGCTGTTCAGTTGCCGGCGGTCTTCGGCCAGTTTTTGGCCTTCAATGGCCAGGAAACTCGATTTATGCAAACGCCGAAAGCCGTCAAAAATCGGAATCTGCATTTTTAAACCAAAAGCGACGGCTCCATACCAGCGTCTGTCGAGGTCGAAAAAATTAGCGTTGGGGCGGAACGCTTGAGTTAAGGCGCTTGCATGCGCACTAAAATTGGGCAGGTTTTCGGCCCGCAGGCTGCTCAGTTGAATGCGGTTGAGTTCTACCTGGTGCAGCAACAGGCGGAATTCGGTGGTTGTTTCCGGTTCCAGCGCCAGCACTTGCCAACGCGCAGAGTCGGCAGCCGGCGCCGACATTTCTTCCATCGGATCGAATGCTTCTTCAAAAGGAACGCCACAGAGGAATTGCAGGGTCTGGCGCAGGCCGCTGATGGCTGTGTACAAATTCTGGCGCTGTGTTTCGAGGTTTGTACGGGCTACTTTGATCCGTTTTACATCCGTTGGAATAGCGTATCCATTGGCCAATTGTAATTCTGCCATACGTTGCAGGGCGTCCAATTTATCGAGGTTGGCGTTCATGGCACGCAGCAACTGCTCCGTTTGCAGGGTCTGGTAAAAAACCGTGGCAGTCGTGAAAACCACCTCTTCCTCCGAACGGGTAATCAGAAGATCGTAGATGTTTCTGGTAACATTGGCTGCGGGGGCAGCCCTGCGCATCGACTCATTAAAAAGTTGTTGTTGCACCTGGATGGAGCCGGTCAGTTGCCAGGGCTGACCAAATTGTACCGGCAGGAAGGTGTTGTCTGCCATGCCAAACAGTTGGCCCGGAATGAGTTGTGTCGGCAGCACAGGCAGGTAATCCATTCCAAATCCCATACTGATCTGGGGGAACGCAGCGCTGCGTCCTTCCTGTATACGTTTGTCTATGCCCTGCCGGTCGAGGCGGGCTTTCTGCAATTGCGCACTGTTTTCGAGCGCGAGGTGCAGGCTTTCACTCAGTGTGATCGGGCGGAATGTGGCAGGCTGAGCGTATATTTTCCCGATAAAAACGCTCCATAGCAGGATACGGAATAAACATTTCATCCTGCAAAATTAGCGCACCTGCATCACTTCTGACGTTTTACTTGCAAGCTTTTCGGCGCGTATCGAGGATGTACTGGATTTTCCAGCCCTCATCCATTTTCACCAACTGAAAAGAATTGGTGCCGCAATGCGATATTTTGCCGTTGAGGTAAAACTTGTATGGCGTCCAGACACTTGCCAGCGACGGCTCGCTCAGCACGGCGTCGAATTCAATTTGTTCTTTGTATTTGTCCTTGGTAGGCGTTCCGACGAATGTGACAAACTCATTAAAATCTTCGGTAAAAACCTGCCATTTGCCATCCCGGTCTGCCATGTAGGTTTGCATAACCGGCGCACTGGTGCAGGTGCTTTTCAACAATGCCGTATCACCTTTTTCCAGTCCTTCAAAAAACTGGTTGATCACGGCTTTAATGGCTTTTTCACTTTTTTCTTCTTTCTGGGCCATCAGCGGCAACACGAGGCAAACAGACAGAACAAGTAAGGGGAATCGAACGTTTTTCATAAAAAAGGATTTGTACAGAAAAGTTTGAAATAAAATAAGTGGCCAAAAATCGAAGTTCGCCCCGACCTCGCAGGCAAAAATAGCCGGAAAGCCGCTCTCGCTCTGTATTCAACCGCTTTAGGGCAGGTTATAACAAAGCCCTATCTTGCGCCCGTTTTGGGTCTTCATTTAATGTTTACCACATAGATACATAGCAAAAACATAGATCACATAGCCGGTTTTGATTGCCTTTTAACATCTGTGAACTATGCAGCAAATAGGTGCAAACAAATCATAATTAAGTATTCAACCAAAATTAGTTTTGGCTAAATTCATTACAAATGCTTGATTATCAACACGGATAACTAATAACTGATAACTACATGACATCTTCCTTTGATCAGATCATCCAGTCTGACGTACCTGTGCTCATTGATTTTTGGGCGACCTGGTGCGGCCCCTGCCTCGCTATGACTCCTATACTGGATGAATTAAAGGCCGAATTGGGAGATCGTGTGCAGATTGTGAAAATTGATGTGGACGAGCATACAGACCTGGCCGTGCAGATGAAAGTGATGGGCGTTCCTACTTTTATGCTGTATAAAAGCGGGCAGTTATTGTGGAGCGAAGCGGGGACACAAACCAAAACAGCATTGAAAAAAATAATTGAAAGTGCTGATTAGTAAGTAGTTATCCGTTATTAGTTATTGGTTATCAGTGTTGATAATCAAGTATTTGTGAAAAATTTAATCTAAACCGACTTTAAACACGTACTCAATTTTAACAAAACAGTGAAATACGAGATGTATATATTTTTTTGGGCCATCAGCCTTTTTTTTCAGGCTTGCCAGGGTGCCGACCAATCATCGGAAGCCAGCGGTGTGCCGCTCAGCACCGCTACGCCTGCAACAAGCACAGCAGCCATGCCCGCACCCGATGCAGGCAGCGATTACCTGCTGGGCAAGTTTGATCCGGCTACACACCCCGACTTTGTAAAAGTTGGCAAACCTTATACGGACCGGACGGGTATGACGCTGCGAAAAGAAAGTTTTGAAGCATTTAAAAAAATGTGGGCAGCGGCCCAAAAGGATAAAATTGTACTGAAAATCATTTCTTCCACGCGCAGTTTCGGGCAACAAAAAAATATCTGGGAAGCCAAATGGGAACGTTTTGCCAAAGACGCGCCGCTGCCCAAAGACCGCGCCCTCAAAATTCTTGAATTTTCTTCCATGCCCGGCTCCTCGCGCCACCACTGGGGCAGCGACATTGATTTGAACGACCTGAACAATCCCGCTTTTGAAAGCGGCGGAAAATACCAGAAGGTATATGCCTGGCTCAATGAACACGCACACGAATACGGATTCTGCCAACCCTACACGGCAGGCCGCCCGAATGGCTACCACGAAGAAAAATGGCATTGGTCATATACACCCCTGAGTAAACCTTTGCTGGATGAATATCAAAAAAACATCACAGAAAGCGACATCAAGGGGTTTAAAGGCGCCGAACTTGCCGCCGAAATCGGCATCATACAGCACTATGTGGGCGGGATTAATCAACAGTGTAAATGAATGATATTTATGGGTTTATGAAGGTTTATAAGGGTTGATGAAGGTTGATGTACATCCGCTCGAAATGAGTAAAATCGTTTCATTTTCGAGCGGATGTACATCAACCTTCATCAACCCTTATAAACCTTCATAAACCCATATAAACCCTAGTCAACCCTTATCAACAAAAAAATGGCCTACACCGAATCAAATATGCTTCCGCTGGGTACAGTGGCCCCGGATTTTGAATTGCCCGAACCTGCAACAGGCCGGACGCTGCGGCTCAGCGATGTGCCGAAAGGGCGCGCTACGGTGGTGATGTTTCTTTGCAACCACTGCCCGTATGTGTTGTATGTCAACCCGGAGATTGTGCGGGTCGTTTCCGACTATCAGGCACGCGATGTTTCTTTCATCGGCATCAGCAGCAACGACGCCGACAACTATCCGGAAGACGCCCCCCATAAAATGGCGGAACATGCCCGGGCTGTAGGTTATACATTTCCGTACCTTTACGACGAATCGCAGGCAGTTGCCCGTGAATATGACGCTGCCTGCACCCCTGATTTTTATGTGTTCGACAGTGAGCGGAAGCTAGTCTACCGCGGACAACTCGACCCCAGCCGACCCAAACGAAACCCCATTCCGAGCACCGGCGAAGATCTTCGCGCGGCATTGGATGCCGTTTTAGCCGATCAACCGGTTTCTTCCGTTCAGCGGCCTTCGGGCGGCTGTAATATCAAGTGGAAAACGGCGTAAACATAAAAGGTTCGTTTATTACAAATTTTTCGCAATGAACTGATTTTCAACATATTTTGTATAAAATCATTCTCCAATCACCCTGTTACCTTATTAAAGTTTTTTAAATAATGCGACCAGCACAAATTACTGATCAACAGATACACGACTTCATCGTAGCCGGTTTATACGAAGACATTCGCGAAGGCGACCACACTTCACTGGCAACCATTCCGGCGGAGAGCCGCAACCGGGCGGTTTTAAAAATTAAAGACTACGGCGTGATAGCCGGCGTGGAACTGGCCCAACAGATTTTTAAACACATAGACCCGACTTCAAAGGTAACCGTCCATAAACCCGACGGAACGGATGTGCTTTTCGGCGAGGTGGCCTTCGAGGTGGAAGGCAATTCCCAAGCCCTGTTGCAGGCCGAACGCCTGGTACTCAACACGATGCAACGCATGAGCGGTATCGCCACGCTGAGCAGTCGTTTTGCTTTTGAGGTGGGCGACTTGCCTGTAAAAGTGCTCGATACCCGCAAAACGACCCCGCTCATTCGTTTTCTGGAAAAATGGGCGGTCAAAATAGGCGGCTGCGAAAACTACCGCTGGGGACTGTACGACTGGATGATGATCAAGGATAACCATGTCGACGCCGCGGGTGGTATCCGTAACGCCATCGGGCGGGCGCAGCAATACCAGCAGGAAAAAGGCCTTCAACTGGGCATTACCCTGGAAGTGCGCAACCTGGTGGAAGTAGAAGAGGTTCTCCAAATCGGAGGTATTACCCGCATTATGTTCGATAATTTTGAAATTCCGATCCTGGCAGAAGCCGTTGCTATGGTGGGCGATCTGTTTGAAACGGAAGCCAGCGGCGGTATCACCCTCTATAATGTTCGGAAATACGCCCAAACGGGTGTCAATTATATTTCTGCGGGCGCCCTGACACATTCAGCGCAACCGCTGGATTTGAGCCTGAAAATCGCTTGAGACGCACTGCATTATGTAACCCAAGTTGTGTGACCTATGGCCCGTAGGGTCAATATCTTTGTAGCATCATAAATGTCCAAGCGTTTTGCGGCCCAGCGGGCCGCTATATAAATTCATTTTTGATAAGATACCGGCCCGCTGGGCCGGGTGCCATTTGGCGCTGGAAAATGCTACAAAGATATTGGCCCTACGGGCCATGGGTCACAACTTGGGTTAAGAAAAGGGCAGAATTACAAAGGGCAAAAAGCAGTGTAAATGCTTGATTATCAACACTGATAACCAATAACTAATAACTGATAACTAACAACAGCATGTCTGCCGATAATTTCTACTGGTACGCGAGTATTCTTATTTTTCTACCCTGGCTGCTGCTCATTCTGGCGCCCAACAGTCGTTTTACCGAGCCGGTCGCTTTCGGCTCGGCCACTATTTTGCTGATCGCCGCCGCCGTATTTACTTTTCGCTACCTGACCCGCAGCGAAGGGGGAGGGAGTTTTTTGTCCCTGGAGGGTTTTGAAAATTTATTTCGCAGCAAGGAAATGCTGCTGACCGGCTGGCTCAATTACCTGTCGTTTTGCCTGTTGGTGGGTACCTGGCAAACCCACGATGCCCGGCAACTGAAAATCGGACATATTTTTGTCATTCCCAGCCTGCTGCTCACCATGCTCACCGGCCCGGCAGGCCTGCTGCTGTACCTGATGGTTCGTTTTTTTAAAACGAAAAAATGGGATATTCGCTGATCGCACACAAGCAGACAACTATTTCCACAGACTTTGCATCAAGTATCATCTTGTCCATCCTGAATCGGGATAAACAAATTGGATGATTTCTTTGTCTAATGTTAAAATTCAAAATATTAACCGCTGGAAAGCAATATACCGCCGCTACCTGTTGTTTAATTACCGTTTTTAACATCATAAATTTTTAAAATGCCTTTAAGGGCCTATGGAAGAAACATACACATACGATGCTCTGGTACAATTTCTCTACCATGAACTGTCTGCTCAGGAAGTTGCTGAAATGACCAATTCGCTGGAAGACGATATTGAAATGCTGGCCGTTTTTCACAGCCTGGCAACAGCAAAAGCCCAGTTCCCAAAAGTTCAGTTTGTACCGGCTACCGGAACGCTGAACAACATCCTGCAGTACAGCGCCAAATCCATGTTGGAAGCACAGTCCTGATTGGATGCACTACCCGATTCATCCCGAATTTTTCTTCCCCCGAAGAAAAATTCGGGATTTTTATTTTTATCAACAATGGATCGTTGATTGAATGAAATGGGCATTTGGATGAAAATATACATTTATTTCCCGCCGGAATTTCAACTTTTGCAGGCGTTTGTTGTCCAAGCATTGCCCAACACTGGAGCAACATTTCATCTTTCTGTCCAATCTTCTTTTTTAGTATGAAAATCCGCCTTTCCGTATTCTTTTTCCTGGCTTTTATTGGCCTGCTCACCTTGTCCGGCAACAAAAACGGCAGGGCTTCTCAATCGGGCGCCGGCAATACCGGCGCACCTGGCGACCAAACCCTGAACGGCGCCCCGCTCACTTGTACCGGATGCCATGATGACGGCGCCTTTAATTCCATCGTATTCATCAGTGTGCTGGATACAAGTGGTGTTGCCATTACGCATTATACGCCGGGCAAACTTTACAATGCACGGGTGAGCATCAATGCTTCCGGCACGGGTTTGTCTGGTTATGGTTTCCAGATGATCGCGCTGCGCGACACCGGCAACATCGACCTCGACGGATTCAGCGATATCAATCCCAACAACTACAAAATCGCCACCATCAACAACGGACGCACCTACGCCGAACACGCCAATACTTCCGCTTCCAACACCTTTAATGTGCGCTGGACCGCTCCGGCAGCCGGAACCGGAAGCGTCACTTTTTACGCCGCAGGTAATGCCGTCAATGGAAATAGTAACAGCGACGGAGATGGCGCATCCAATACTTCACTCCGGCTTTTTGAGGAAATTACCCTCTCTTCTGGAGAAGAAGAGATTGGTTCTGCTCCCCTTGCAAGCATAAGCCCCAACCCGGTACGCGATGCGGCGCGGTTGGAATTGAACCTGCAGCAGGCCGGCCAATACCAGTTGACGGCCTACAACCTGTCCGGCGAATTGATCTGGTCATCTGAACGAACCCTGCCTGCCGGAATAAGTACCGAATGGATACCTACAGAAAACTGGGAGGCCGGCACTTACTTTTTATCCGTAAATGGTATGAAACACCGAAAGATTGTTAAAATTCTAAAACTTTAACACTCAACATCTTATAGCGAGTAGAAACGGCATTAACTTTGTATTGACACTACAAAGTCACTATTGACAGTTACATTGTTTAAGAATGACGTTTAAAATTCAAACGTTCGTTTCTTCGAACATCAAATCAACAACTGACGCAATGAAAAATCTGCTTTTCTTCTTGCTTTTAGCCCCTGCAATTGCTTTTGCCGGTCAGGGTAATCCAAGTCTCGATGCAATCACCATTGCCTTGAGCGATGGTAATGCTGACGCGCTTTCCAAATATTTTGCCGACAAGGTGGAAATTTCCATTCAGGATAAAGAGGAAGTGTGTACTAAAGCGAAAGCAACCGAGGTAATCCGTTCTTTTTTCGGCTCCAACCAGCCCAAGTCTTTTACCCAGGTGCATAAAGGTACCAGCCGCGAAAACAGCGATCAATACTGTATCGGTAATTTGGTGGGCGCTTCCGGCAATTACCGGGTGTATCTCTACCTGAAAGTAAACGGCAATAACCTGAGTATCCAGGAAATCCGCTTTGATAAAGAATAAAAAAACCACTATATGATGGCTGTGGAGTTGCAAATCCACGGCCATTTTTTTTTCGACCTTGTCAAAACGCTCCTTTTTGATAAAAAACTGCTTAACTTTGCCGGTCGTTCATAAAACCATTCATTATTTTCCAACACATTCAACTGATCTAACCACACATGGGCAGAGGTGATGCAAGAACCAAACGCGGTAAAATTACGCGCGGTTCGCACGGTAAAAGCCGTCCGAAATTAGAAAAACTCAAGACCATCATCAAAAAACAGGCTGCTGCAGCCAACTAGTTTTTTTGATGCGTCTTCTTTAAAAGCCTTGCCTACTGACTTCGATCGGCAAGGCTTTTTTTATGCCCTGTACCGCCGAACCCGATCGGCGGCGCTGCGGATCAAGGCTTAGCAGCACCGCTATACAGCAAATTAAAAAAATACCAGACAGGTATTTGCACATAGCAAGACGTGTCATTACCTTTATTGTGGTCTACCACACAAATCTCTAAGTACCTCTACACAACAAAAATTTAAACCTTTGCTCCCATGAAAAAACTGATTGTCCTATTCGTATTGTGTTTTTTTGGAAAACTGCAAGCACAGCAGTCCCTCTTCGGCATCTGGAAAACAACAGATGACGAAACAGGTGAAGTTAAAAGCCATATCCAGATTTATGAGTCCGGCGGAAAGGTATACGGTAAAATACACAAGTTGCTTCGGGCGAATGCCCCCACCCACTGCGAAAAATGCCCCGGTGAACGCAAAAACCAGCCGCTGATGGGCATGGTTCTGCTGGTGGATATGGTTGTAAAAGATGGTATGCTTCAATCCGGCAATATCCTTGACCCGGAAAAAGGGAAATGGTACGACTGCAAAATGTGGATGAAAGAAGGCGACTACAATACGCTGGTGGTACGCGGATACGTGGGACCGTTTTACAGGACACAGTACTGGACGCGGGTGCAGTGAAAAATTTTTTTGAGCTATCACTTGCACAGGTCTGTCAGTAAGCCTACTTTTGCATCGCTTTTTAAAGCATTGGGTCATGGTGTAATGGTAACACAGAAGTTTTTGGTACTTTTATTCAGGGTTCGAGTCCTTGTGACCCAACAAAAAAGCCCTCCTGAAAAGGAGGGCTTTTTTATTTTCAAGGGTTTGGCGGCCTAATTCGGCCATATTTTTTTACTGGCAAAATGCGCAGGCCTGGGTTTATACACCATATCGATGGCATCCGATTGTTCGATAATGTCGATGGAAGTAAGGCTGGAATCCTGTGTTTCCTGTTTTTTCCCCTGCAAACGGTCTAATTCGCGTTCGATGTCCAATAATGCCCGTTCGATATTGGGCAGGGGACGGTGTATGATATACCGGATAATACCCTCCGGATCTATAATCACGGCCAAACGGTCGCATCCCGCCTGCGGGCGACGGCCCGAAGCCAGCCCGTACATTTTTGCAATCCGGAAATCCAGGTCTTCGAGCACAGGCGCTTTCAGGTAAATACCAATAAAACGCCGCGCTTTGTTCGACCAGTCATTTTGCAGGATGGGTTCGTTGGACAAAGCCAGCACCTTGGTATTCCGCTCATTGAGCCAGCGTTCTTTCATGCCCAGAAAAGCGGAGAACATGGTCCACGTAGAGGTAAAGTTGGCCGGGTGAGCAAAAAAAATACACCAGTAGCCGGCGCTGTACGCCGGGAATTGTATAAGTCCCCGATCCGCCTGAAACTCAAATGAGGGTGCAGTATCCCCAACTTGTGGAAGATGATGGTTGGTATCTGACATAATGCCGCTTGCTAATGCTTGCCAAAAGTAATGGCTTTGTGCAAGAGTTGCGCCAAATTTTTGGTTAAACGCCTGATTTTGACAGGAAGATATATGACCCATGAAGGAAAGCCGCCTCTTTGCTCCCGGAAAATCACCTACTTTTGCGGCTTTTCAATCCGATATTTATTTTTCCATGTTCAAATATTTTCTGGTATTCGCTTTTTCGTTGCCCATGCTCCTGCAAGCCCAGCCTGTTTCTTTTACACCCGTCCACCAAAAAATACCCGTTTCCAACTGGACGTTCCGCCAGGCGCTTACCGGCGACTGGAAACCCGTGACGATTCCTGTCAGCGCGCATACGGCCCTGTTGCAAAACGGCATGATCGAAGACCCTTTTTACCGGGACAACGAAGAAAAACTGCAATGGATCGAAAAAGAAGACTGGGAGTTTCAAACGACTTTCGATGTGTCGGAAACCATTCTTCAAAAGAAGCATATCGAACTGGTTTTTAGAAATTTAGACACCTATACGCATATTTACCTCAACGACTCCCTGGTGCTGGAAACCAACAACATGTTCCGTACCTGGGAAGTGGACGTCAAAAAATGGCTCAAACCAACCGGCAACCGGCTGCATATTTACTTTGAAAGCCCGATTCAAAAAGCGGCGGAAGACTGGAAAAACCTGGGATACGAATTGCCGGGAGGCGTGCGCACCATGTCGCGCAAAGCGCAGTTCCACTACGGCTGGGATTGGGGGCCGCGTTTTGTGGGCTGCGGTATTCTGGAGGTACCGGCCTTACGCGCCTGGGACGATATTCTGATTGAAAATATATTTATCACCACCCAGCGCTACACCCCGGAAGTGGCCAAAATGGTGGCCCGGTTCCGCTATCGCTCCGACTTTGCCGGGCCTGTCAGCGTGACCGCCCGCGACGGACGCCGCGTGTCGATGGAAGACCGGAAATTCTCTGTCGGCGTTCACGAAGATTCTGTCACCTGGGAAGTGCCCAATCCAAAATTGTGGTGGTGCCGCGATCTGGGGGAGCCGCATTTGTACGATTTTACCGTGGAAATAAAAAAGGGAACCCGCGTGGTGGAAAAAGCACAGGTTCGCACGGGTATTCGCACCATCGAACTGGTGACTGAAAAGGATGGAAAAGGGGAATCTTTTTACTTTAAATTAAACGGGGTGCCTGTTTTTGCCAAAGGCGCCAACTATATCCCGCAGGATATTTTCCAGGACCGGGTCACGCCGCAGCATTATGAGCGACTGCTCGATGATGTCGTGGCTGGCGGCATGAATATGCTGCGCGTATGGGGCGGCGGTATCTACGAAGACGACATTTTTTACAATTTATGTGATGAAAAGGGCATTATGGTCTGGCAGGACTTCATGTATGCCTGCGCCATGTACCCGGGCAGCGGCAGTTTTTTAAAAACCGCTGCCAAAGAGGCGCTCGAACAAATCGAACGGCTCCGGCAACACCCCAGCATGGCCCTTTGGTGCGGCAACAACGAAAACAACGAAGCCTGGAACCACTGGGGCTGGCAAATGCAGTTCAACGAATCGCAGCGCAAACAACTCTGGCGCGAATATG
Organism: Saprospiraceae bacterium; assembly: GCA_022844265.1. GTDB lineage: Bacteria > Bacteroidota > Bacteroidia > Chitinophagales > Saprospiraceae > M3007. The sequence goes on from JALHMA010000008.1 coordinate 33,657, forward strand.
AAATTTTGTTCAATGACCTGCTGCCCACCTACGTCGCCAACGATGGCGGCGGCATTCCTTATTGGGAAAGTTCGCCAAAGTTCGGGCGCTTTAACCCCAAATCGACTTCGGAAGGCGATTCGCACTATTGGGGAATATGGCACGACGAAGAACCATTTGAGGCTTTTAACAAAAAAGTGCCGCGTTTTATGAGCGAATTCGGCTTCCAGAGTTTCCCCGAATGGCGCACCATTCAATCTTTTACCCTGCCGGAAGACCGGAAATTGGACAGCAAAGTGATGTTGCTGCACCAGAAACACCCGCGCGGCAATGCGCTGATCGCGGAATATATGAAACGCGATTACCGGACGCCCGACAGTTTTGAAGATTTTGTATATGTGAGTCAGTTGTTGCAGGCGGAGGGTATGCGTACCGGAATCGAGGCGCACCGGCGCAATAAACCGTACTGCATGGGCACGCTCTACTGGCAACTCAATGACGTGTGGCCGGTCGCTTCCTGGTCGAGCATCGATTACCTGGGCCGCTGGAAGGCATTGCACTATTATGTCCGCGAAGCATTCAGTCCGCTGGCTGCTTTGCCGATTGTGGAAAATGACAGCCTGATGATTTACGGCGTGAATGATTACGCCACTTCGGATACGGTGATTTTGAAAATTCGCGCACTCACTTTTGATGGAAAAGTGTTGAGTGAAACCAGCATCCCCGATCTCGTCATACGCCCCGATTCGAGTATCCTGCTCTGGAAAAATGAACTGAAAAATGTCATTGACGGACGGAAACCGGAAAATGTTGTCGTCGAAATTGTGCTGAGCAAAGCGGATAATCAACCCGTTTATCGCCGGCTTTTTTACCCGGCGTCGCCCCGCAAACAAAAACTGCCGCGGCCTGGTATCAACTGGGTGGCTACCCGCACAGAAAAAGGTTATTCCATTGATATTCAAGCAGATAAACTGGCTAAAAATATACTCATCAGCACGGAGGCGGATGGATTTTTCAGCGATAATTATTTTGACCTCTTGCCCGGCGAACGCAAAACAGTTTTCTTCAGCAGCGCGTCGGCGCTCGACCTGCAAAAATCGTTTCAGGTAAAAAGTTTGGCGGATACCACGCATTGATAACGATCTTCGCGGCAGATGAATGTGTTAAGATATAGTAGGAATCCCTGGGTTTGGCTGGCAGCCGGTTTGCTGGCTATTCTGGTTCGCGGTCTGTTGCTCGATGTGATGGATGTAGACGCCTCACAGTACGCTTCCATTTCCATGGAAATGATGCAAAACGGCTCCTGGCTCCAGGTGAAACACCGTTACGGCGATTACCTGGACAAACCGCCGCTGCTGTTCTGGTCTTCAGCGCTTTCCTTTTTGCTGTTCGGACTCAGCAACTGGGCGTACAAATTGCCCTCGGTGCTGGCCGCATTGGCCGGTGTGTATGCCGTGTACCGTTTTTCCCTGCTGTTTTATACCGAAAAAACGGCCCGTCAGGCCGCATTCCTGCTGGCTTCTTCCACCGGTTTTATCCTGATTTGTAATGATGTGCGTACCGATACGCTGCTGCTCGGCACAACCAGCGTGGCTATCTGGCAATTGGCAGAATACCTGCAACACGGGCGCTGGAAAAACCTGATCGGCGCTTTTTTAGCCGTTGGTTTTGCCATGCTGGCCAAAGGCCCTATCGGTTTGGTGCTTCCCGCGCTGGCAGCCGGTTCACATTTGCTGTTGCAGCGCGATTTCCGCGCGATTTTTCGATGGCAATGGCTGGCGGGTTTGGGTATCACGGCGCTGGTGTTGCTGCCCATGTGTTGGGGGCTTTACAACCAGTTCGACCTGCACCCGGAGAAACCGCTCAACGACCGCATCAGTACTTCCGGTTTGTATTTTTTCTTCTGGGAACAGAGTTTCGGACGCATCACCGGCAATAATATCTGGCGCAATGACGCCGGGCCATTCTATTTTTTCCACGTGTATGTATGGGCTTTTTTGCCCTGGGCGCTCTTGTTGCCCGCTGCCTTGTGGTTTCATGGCCGGAAAGCGCTGGGCAAAATGTTTTATTTCCGAAAAACCCTTTTGCCCGAAGCCTTTTCGCTGGGCGGATTTCTGCTGACGTTTATAGCGTTGTCGGCGTCCAAATACAAACTGCCGCATTATATTTTTGTGACCTTGCCCTGGGCGGCAGTGCTGCTGGCTGCCTGGTTGAATGCGGAGGGGGACAAAAAAAAGGCGGAAGATACCCCCTCGATGGTGCCTGCCGGGTGGGTAATGCTCGGTTACGCCGTTTTCCTCATTGCCCTCGCCGCTGCTTTTCTGCTGTTGGGTTTTGTTTTTCCGGGAAATCTGCCGGCCTGGGTCGTAATGCTTGCAGGTACTTCTTTTTTGCTGCTCCGCATCGTTCAAAACCCGTTAAAAATAGATTCGGACGTCTTCGTGCAACGCGGCATAATGGTTGCCCTGCTCACGGGTTTTGCACTCAATTATCATTTTTACCCGCGTTTGTTGCCTTATCAAAGTACTGCGACCATCGGGCGTTATCTGCATGAACAAGGTATCCCGAAAGATAAAATTGCTTTTTTTAGGCGACACGGTCATGCCCTGGATTTTTACAGCCAAACCATCTCTCAAAGAATGGACAGCGCCGAACAGGTGCGCCAGACCGCCCGCAGTTTGGGTGAAGTCTGGGTGTACACCAATGAAAAAGGCAAAAACGAATTGAACACAGCAGGCGTACAGTACGAAACGGTGTATGAAATGGGGCATTTCCAGGCGGCGCTGTTGAATGCCCGCTTTTTGAATCCGGCGACACGGGTGGGAAGTCTGGAGCCGGTGTGGTTGTTGAGGGTTGAGGGAGAGTGAGTGGTTTTTCTGAGTTTATGGGTTTATGTAGTGGACACGGGTGCATTTAAGCTTGTCTCTTGGCAAAGCGCCAAGCTTAGTGACGGGGTGACTTGAAGTCACCCCGTCACTATACCACAGCAACAATTTTCTTCCGCAGGAGGAAGCGCTTCCGGCTGCACACCGCGTTCCTGTAATATTTTACGCACCGCCAGGTTGTTGTCGACATGTTCACGCTGGATAGCATGTTGCCCCTGCAAATTTTTATCAACCACATTGTGGCTGGTCAGTTCTGCTGCTTTTGGAAGGCAAAATAGGTTTGCGCAAAGGCGATTTCAGGTTTTTTAGTCGGGTCGCCGTTTTGTGCGATTAGATAACAGCCATAGCAGATGATAGCCATATCGTCGATGCGGCGTTGGGCGCCTTTGGCGAGTTGGATCATTTTCCCGACGTCAGCAAAATGATGCTCCTCTTTTTCACCGGCGCCTTCGCAGGCATTTTTGGCCTTGTCAATGGCATAGAGAAAATTGCGCCATTCAGCATAACCAAGGATCACCTGGAGTTCGCGGGCGCTCCAACATTCAATGTCTTCGAGGCGGTAGCAAGCGGCTTCAAATTTGTGGAAGAGTTCGTCAATAAGTTCTTTTTTCATAAATGATAGCGTTGTTGCGATGATTGCAACAAAACTACAATTTGTTTTTTATATGGGAAATAGTGTTTTAAAAATAATTTGAGGGCGCGCTTGGGTGGGGAGGAAGCGGTGTTTTGTGTGAAGGTTGGCATCCTGCCTCCCGTTTGCCGGCATAGCCGGCGCGGATAAGCGGGCACGCGGCAAAGCCGACGCGCCAGCGCCACTCGGGTTAAGGGTTGGACAGCCTCGCGCGAACAGGGTTTATGAGCGGCCACCCTTTAAACCCATAAACTATAAACTCATAAACCATCACCCCCCCTTAAACCACCCCGAATACAACACATAATTATTCGCGATCCGCAGCACCTCGCCTTTGAATAATTCGGGGGTCATCTCTTTCACCCGCCGGGCTGGTACGCCTGCATACACACCGCCGGAGTGGCAAACGTTTTTTTCCAAAATAACGGCTCCGGCAGCAATCAGGCAATTTTCTTCCACCACCGCTTCGTCCATGATGATGGCGCCCATGCCGACGAGTACATTGTCATGCAGGGTGCAGCCGTGTACGAGCGCGCGGTGGCCGATGCTCACGTTGTTTCCGATGGTGGTACCACATTTTTGGTACGTACAGTGCAGAATCGCGCCGTCCTGTATATTGACCTTGTTGCCGATGCGGATGAAATTCACGTCGCCGCGAACAACCGCCTGGAACCATACGGAGCATTGGTCGCCCATCACCACATCGCCGATGATGGTAGCGTTTTCGGCCAAAAAACAGTCTTCGCCAAATTGCGGGATGATGTCGTGACAAGGGAGAATTAGTGCCATAAACAGATATTTTGCTTGTGTTCTTTACCACATAGGACACATAGAATATTTCACATAGAACACAGATAAGTTGACATCACTTCTATGTGTTCTATGTGGAAAACCTATGTACCTATGTGGTAAAAATATTACTCATTTTTAATGACAGCCTGAAAAACAACCAACCCATAACAGCGCCGAAAGCATTGGCCAGCATATCGTCGTACTCATAAAACCGGCCCGGAATAAACGCATATTGCACAAATTCCATGAATACGCCATAAATGGTTGATAAACAAAGTACTATGATTTCTTTCCCGAAAGATAGCGGCGCCTGTCGGGTACGCGTATAGGCGCGCAGCAAAAGCCAGGTTAAAACGCCGTAGACAACAGCATGCGCCAGTTTATCCGCTGAAAAAAGATGAAAAGCGGGTAATTGAACGCCTGGCATCACAGAAAGTCCGGTAATAAACAACAACCACAAGAGGGCAGGCAGATAGGCTTTTATCATTTGAAACAGATTCGTCAAAACAAGGACAAGGTATCTAAGTACTTCGTCAATATTAGTTTAATTTCTTTGTAAATGCTTGATTATCAACACTGATAACCAATAACTGATAACGGATAACTACTTTTCACATTACCCCCTTTCTTTTCATTTTATAATAATGCACCCCTGCGCCGAATACCCAGCCATCTTTGCCGGATTTTGTTCGGATTTTCACCCAGTGATCCGTTACTTTTTCGAGGCCCAGGCTGATTTC
>JALHMA010000008.1:38783-40886 GCA_022844265.1 Saprospiraceae bacterium
CCCTTTCTTTTCATTTTATAATAATGCACCCCTGCGCCGAATACCCAGCCATCTTTGCCGGATTTTGTTCGGATTTTCACCCAGTGATCCGTTACTTTTTCGAGGCCCAGGCTGATTTCTTCCGTTTTTTCACTTTTTTGGTTCAGAAAAGATACCGGATCATAGAGTTTTAAGGTTTCCAGCACCTCCCCTTTCAAATTGGGTTGTTTGCGCACTTTCAAGCCATCGATCGTGACATACAGCGTGGAATGTTTGACCCCGGAAGCAGCCGGCGCACTGCCCTGTGTTTCATTGCTGATCGTGGGGCGGGCGGGTTTGGTACCCGGTATGACGACAGGCGAAGCCGTGGTACCTGCCGGTACCGGCGGCGGAGCAGTGGTGCTTACCGGCTGCTGACCCGGCTGTTGGGTGTTGACAGGCGCTTGTACTTGTACCGGTTGCTGCGCAGGCAGACGGATCGTATCCCGGCGAACGGGACGGTCTTCCGTGTCCTCGTCGGTCATCTCGTGAACACGGCGAACAAGGTCGGAGCGACGGGAAGAGCATTTAGATATACCCCAAAGGACGACGCAACCAAAAAAAACGAGAATAATCAAAGATTCTGCGCGTGGGAATTTCATGTTTAGGAGCTTGGTTTCTTATTTTTACGGGATAAAAATACGGGAAAATATCGTCCCTTTAATCATCACGCTTCGTACTCCAAACTTTATGAATGATAATCTGCTATATCAAATAGCCCTGACCCTCGTTCCCCAGGTGGGAGCGCTCACCGCTAAAAATCTAGTGAGCTACTGTGGTAGCGCGGAAGGCGTTTTCAGGGCTTCGCGCAAGGAACTCCTCAAAATACCCGGTATCGGGTTAGTCGTGACCAATGCCATTTTATCGGCGCCCACCCTGCATCTTGCTGAACGCGAACTGGAATTTTTGGAAAAAAACAAGGTCGAAGCCGTTTTTTATACGGACGAACGCTACCCGACCCGCCTGAAACAATGCGCCGACGGCCCTGTCATCCTGTTTTTTAAAGGTTCTTCCTCCCGGCTGCTCAACAGTGAACGCATCGTAGCCATCGTGGGCACTCGTCAGCCCGGCGATTATGGAAAATATGCCTGCGAAGAAATAATAGAAGGGTTGAAACCGTATAATGTGCTGATAATAAGCGGATTAGCATACGGAATTGACATAACGGCGCACCGAAAATCCAATATGACGGATGTTCCGAATATCGGCGTCCTGGGCCACGGTCTGGGTAGTATTTATCCCAAACAGCATCGAAGCGTGGCCCTGAAAATGATCGAAAACGGCGGGTTATTGACGGAATACATCCACAGCGCCAACCCGGACCGGGAGCATTTTCCCATGCGCAACCGGATTATTGCCGGCATGTGCGACGCTTTGGTGGTCGTAGAAACAGCCGCTTCCGGCGGTTCCATGATTTCGGCGCAATTGGCCGTCGACTACGGGCGCGATCTTTTTGCCGTGCCCGGCCGCATCAATGACCCTAAAAGTGTCGGCTGCAACTACCTGATTCAAAACAACAGCGCCAGACTGACCGTTTCTGCAGCAGATATAGCCGAATCGATGCGTTGGGAGGAAAATGGCAAAACCCCTATCAGGCAGACGCAATTGCTGCTCGATTTATCGCCGGAAGAAGAGGAACTGCTGCAACATATCCGGCAACAACCGGAAATAGCCATTGATCAGCTGTCCGTTCTGTCCCGGATGCTGCCGGGCGAACTGGCTTCGACCCTGCTCGGGCTTGAATTCAAGGGCGCCATTCGTACCCTGCCCGGCAAACGTTATATTGTATCCGGCTGAAAATTTTACACAAACTGCAGGGGATCAAACTTCCTGCCCAGGATTTGTTCAGCATCGGCTTGTAACCACCGATCCAGCAAGGTGGAATACACCTGCCTGAAATCGACCTGGTATTTTAAATCGCCGGCATCCAGGTCCAGCAGATCGGGAAGCGGGTTCAGCAAACCCTTTTCGCGCAGGCCGCCGCCCAGAAAGATCATATTGTTGGCTGTTCCGTGATCGGTACCTCCCGAAGCATTTTGTGATACGCGCCGGCCAAACTCCGAAAAAGTGGCGACTAATACGTCT
>JALHMA010000009.1 GCA_022844265.1 Saprospiraceae bacterium
AGACCAGGTGACCCAAACCATTGAAAGTTCGCTGGGAGGCATAGAAACACCTGTCAAACGATTTGAATCGGGTGAAAAAACAAACTTCCGCCGTGCCTATTTCAGCACATTTGTGTTGGCAGAATGTCGCTTAGCCTCCAGACTGGGTTTGACGCTGCGTGGAAATTACCGTCCGGGAAGCATTCTGAAACCCTTCGAAGATGTGGAATTTGAAAAGTACGCCCTGGGTCTGGATATGGGTTTGCGCTGGCGTTTTTAAGGGAATGTTCAAAAATGTGTGGCACACCTTCATCTGAACCTTGATTATCAATCAATTACGTAAGGTGTGCCACACTTTTTTAAGTTTATCAACAAGGAATTATTCATGCAAAAGAAATATAGTTGGCTTTTCCTGTTCGTGTTGTTGTGGTCGGCTTGCAGCAAGGAACCGATCCCGCCGGATATTCCCGGAGAACCGGTGTTCACGGCACAGTTTCAATTCGATGCGGAGCAGCAGACGCTCAGCGCCGGGGTAGATTCTTTGTACCTTTTCACAGCATATCGCAATGCCCCCGGAGCGTTACTTGTTTTAAGCGGCGCCTTTGCACCTGTCGATTGCCCGGACGGCGATTGTCCGGGCAGCCTCACATTCGAGTTGCGAAATGACCGGACAGGAACTACGGTTTCGCCCGATACGGTGTTTGCTGTTGGCAGCCGGGCTTATTTTAATGCCGCGCCTCAGGCAACCGACAGCATCGTACGCATCACGTTTGCAACGCCGGATACGCTTGAATATCAGTTGTTTCAATGGCAAATCGACAACGGTTCTCCTTTTACCGGCAAAAGCGTTACACGGGAATTTCCCGACAATGCGCCCCATGCGGTGACCCTAAGGGGCTTTCGCAACGGCGCTTTAAAAAGTGTTGTCACACGCACCATCGCCCCCAATAGCATGCAGCCTGTTTACCCGGCAGTCGGCATTACGGTGTTCGACTCGTCGGCCACCGGACCCTATCTGCTGATTGCCAATACATTTGGCATCCCGGTAGTCAGTTTTGACTGGAATACCGGCGACACCACCCAGCAAATTGAAGCCAGCCAGTTAAATGCCAGTTATGGAGTGACAACCCAGAACCTTGCAGGCGATACTGCCTTTGCGCAAATTACACTTAGCCCTATAATGTCGCCCGGCAAAACGGCCGATTTTAATTTTTCGGTACAAAATATCACGTCCCAACCCGATACCCTGCAACCGGGAAGTGTTACCATTCGGTGGGTGGATGAAAATGGCGCCGTTTGGGAATCGCAGCGGGGCCAGCAAACGCCGGCTGCATATTTTCAGATTTTATCAAGCGAGCCGTATGAATGGAATGAAAACGGGCAAAAAACACGTAAAATGAACGTTTCTTTTTCCTGTATGCTGTTTAACTCCGACAATCCGTTAGTGAGCCGCCCTGTTACAGGAACGGCGGTTATTGCGGTAGCGTATCCATGAAGGCAGGGTGAGATGGTAGAGATTGTTGAGAATGTTGAGAATGTTGAGGGTTGAGAATGTTGAGGGTGGTAACTCAAGCCATGAGTTACCACCCTCAACATTCTCAACCCTCAACATTCTCAACATTCAGTATCAACTGATTTATTTGGCAGAAAGCCGGCAAAAGTTCTCTAATTTTGCCCCTTCAAATATCAGTTGATCTGTTCACGTACCGTTTCGTAATATGCTCCAGCCCGGCGACAAAGCCCCCGATTTTGCCCTTCGCTCCAGCGATAAGTCGCTGGTAAAACTCTCCGAACAGCGCGACCAAAATGTAGTGTTGTTGTTTTTCCCATTCGCTTTTACAGGGGTTTGTACCAAAGAGTTGTGCCAGATGCGCGACAGCATAGCCGAGTATGAAAAATTGGATGCCCGGATTCTTGCTGTTTCCGTGGACAGCCCGTATACCCTTGCTAAATGGAAAGAAGAGCAGGGTTTTAACTTTCCCTTGTTGTCCGATTTTAATAAAACGGTCAGTAAAAAATACGATTCCATCTATAAAGAATTTGGCATGGGCCTGAAAGGCGTGTCAAAAAGATCAGCCTTTGTGATTGATAAACAAGGCATTGTGCGTTATGCGGAGGTGCTTGAAAACGCGGGTGAAATCCCCGATTTTAATGCCGTGAAACAAACCTTGCAATCAATCAACTAATCCTTTTTACTTATTCTACTTATGGAGTCTGCGTTTCGTATTTCCAATTTTGATAAACCGCTTTGGGAAGAAGAGGAAGATGTGCTCGTCGAGGATGCTGTTGATACCGGCGATCCCGCTTATCTGATTGTCTACAACGATGACCACAATTCTTTTGATTGGGTCATCGAATGTTTTATGACGGTGTTGAAGCATACTTCCGAACAATCCGAGCAGTTAGCCATGCTGATCCACTTCAAAGGAAAGGCAACCGTCAAAACCGGTACCCGACCCGAACTTATTCCCTTGTGCTCCGCCCTGCTCGACCGCGGCCTGTCGGCTGAAGTGGAAGGGGGGGAAGAGGAGGGGTGATTTTTGTTATTGGTTATTAGTTATTGGTTATTCGTGTGGTGACCTTTGGCTAAAGTTGTTAACCAAGCTAAAGGTTACCACACCAATAACCAATAACCAATAACCAATAACAAAAAAAAATGCCCGTATACAGGTTGCCTGACGACGATTACACCCTTTTCCCCCACCACAGCGAGGCGGAATCGAATGGTTTGATTGCAGTCAGCCATGACCTGCACGAGCAGCGACTGATTGGCGCTTATGCCAACGGACTGTTTCCCTGGTTTGAGGAGAACGGATATTTTTACTGGTACACGCCCGATCCGCGTTGGTTGCTGAAGCCTGCTGACTTGCAAATCCATAAAAGTATGCGCTCCGTTTTTAACCAGCATAAATTTCGTTATACCTTTGATGCGGCTTTTGAGCAGGTGATGCAGGCATGCGCCCAGACGCCTAGAAATGGCGGCGAAGCGGGTACCTGGATCACGACGGCGTTTGTAGACAGTTATGTTGCACTGCACCGGCAGGGTCTGGCGCATTCTGTGGAAGTCTGGCAGGGCGACACCCTGGTCGGCGGATTGTACGGGCTTTCGCTGGGGCGCATCTTTTTTGGGGAAAGTATGTTTGCAAGGGTAGCCAATGCTTCCAAAGCCGGTTTTATTACCCTGGTAAAAGCGCTGGAACGGGCCGGTTTCTGGCTGATAGATTGTCAGCAGCAAACGGCGCATCTGGAGAGCCTGGGCGCCCGGGGTATCCAGCGGGAATTGTTCTATGAATACTTGCTCAAAAACGCTTACGAACGCACTTTGCTTGGTCGCTGGCGCTGCTCGGCGGAGGGTGCATTAGAGGTAGATGCGTTAGATGAAACATATTAATTTTTGCTAGTCAAGTATTTCATTTTCAATAATTTAAATAAAAAAATAAAAGTAGAATTGCATATTTTATATCCGTATCAAGGCAATTTTTAGTATTTTGCCAGTTCCAAATAACCAGTTAAACGCCCATAAATTATGCAAAAAAAGTGGTTGAGCCTCCTGGCAGGCAGCGCAGCTTTGTGCGCGTTTTTTTCTTTTGAGGAGCCTGATCCCGCTCCATTGCCGGAGCCGGAAGTTGTGCTGGCAAGTTATCCGAAAGATTATTTCCAAAGTCCGGTGACCGCTTCCATCCGGCTTACGGGGACCTTTGGCGAATTGCGTTCCGATCATTTTCACTCGGGTATTGATATAAAAAGCGCTACCGGCGGGGTAGGCCAGTCGGTGGTTGCAGCGGCCGACGGTTTTGTTGACCGGATCAGGGTGCAGGCCAGTGGTTACGGCAATGTGTTGTACATCAAACACCCCAACGGATATTCCACCGTTTATGCGCACCTGCTTCGCTTTTCCCCTGAAATAGAAAAATTTGTGCACGCAAACCAGTACAAACGCGAGCAATTCGAGGTCGATTTACAACCTGCGGACGGACAATTTAAAGTAATAAAAGGCCAGGAAATAGGTAAATTAGGCAATTCAGGCGGTTCAACCGGCCCGCACTTGCACTTTGAAATCCGCAATTCCACCAATGGTAAAGTCCTGAATCCGCAGCTGTTCAACCTGCCGATCCCTGATAAAGTGCCGCCGGAGATCAGGGATATGAAAGTGTATTTTTTGTCTGAAAACCGCGAAGTGATCACCAGTAAACCCTTGCCTTTGCAACGCGACAAAACCGGAAAAGCGGGCCTGGAAGGCGATACGGTGCGTTTTGGCGCCTGGCGGGTCGGTTTCGGGTTGAAAGCCTACGACCACATGTCCGGGTTTCGGAATGACAACGGAATTTATGCCATTTCCCTGTATGCCGACGATAAACTGGCGTATGAGTGGCGCATGGGTGAACTCGATTTTGACGAAACACGCTACCACAATGCCCATATCGACTACCCGGCCAAAAAACGATTTGGCGCCTGGTTTCACCGCTGCTTCGTGTTGCCCGGCAACCGCTTGAATAATTACGCCCTTACCGAAACGCTGGGCGCAGTGACTTTGTATAAAGACAAACCCGTCAAAATCAACCTGAAAGTAACCGATGCCGGCGGAAATACCTCGACCGTTAACTTCTGGGCCTTGCGCGACGAAGTGATGGAAACACAATTTCTGCTGCCTTCTCAATACGATTTTAACTACCAGACCGAAAACAATATCGTGCAGGAAGATTTTCACCTGCACGTGCCGCAAGGCGCTTTGTACGAGTCGATTCGTTTTCAATACAAAACCTCGCCGAGCGACGACGCCGGGCAATATTCGCCCATGCATCACCTGCACGACACCCGTACGCCGTTGCATAAATTCGTCGAAATTGGATTGAAACCATATAATTTGCCCGAGGAATTGCGCTCAAAAGCAGTTGTTGCATCGTGTGGGGAAGGCAGACCCGATAACTGCGGCGGTGAATGGAGCGGTGGTATGCTCAAAACCCGCGTGCGGAATTTCGGCGACTATTGTATCATGGCAGATACCGATCCCCCCCGCATTATACCGGTTGTTTTTAGCGATGACATGCGCAAAAAAACCAGCATGGCCTTCCGTATCCGCGACAATTTTGCCGTCAGCGGCCGGGCAGACAAAATGAGCTACCGGGGCACCGTGGACGGGCAATGGGTGCTGTTCGAATTCGACCAGAAACGCGAACGCCTCACCCATACCTTCGACGGTCGCATCGGCCCCGGCAAACACAAACTGCTGCTGGTGGTGAAAGACGACCGGAACAATGAAGCGTTTTTTGAAGGGACGTTTTTGAAGTAGTTTTTTACCACAACAGGCACATAGATTTCACACATAGAACACATAGTGTAGAGTACGCTAAAAACTATGTGTTCTATGTGTGAAATCTATGTGTCTATTGTGGTAAAAAACCTGTGCCTATTGTGGTAAAAAAAATGTCTTGCCTGTTTCCGTACCTTTGCCCCCCTTATGCTACTCAATCGAAAATCCCCTCCTGCTATATTTGAAGTACAAAACCTGTTTTTGCCACGTCCGGAAGTGATACACCTGGACAATGGTATTCCGGTCTATGTGCTCGATTTTCCCGGGCAGGAAATTGTAAAAATAGAAGCCGTGTTTCGGGCCGGCCGGCCGGAGGAAGCCAAACGCCTCGCATCGAGGGCTACTGCCAAACTGCTGCGGGAAGGCACCCTTACCCGTACGGCGGCCGATATTGCCGAACATTTCGATTACTACGGCGGCTCTCTGGGTGTGCCTACCAACCTGGATACCACCAATGTGTTGTTGTTTTCACTGAAAAAATACGTCCACGAACTCATTCCCGTTTTTGCGGAAGTGCTCCAGCAGCCCATCTTCCCGGAGTCGGAGCTGGAAACGTTCCGGCGCACGAGTTTACAGGAACTTTTAGTGGACCTCGAAAAAGTGGAAGTGCAGGCTTATCGCAAAATCACCGAACTGATTTTTGGGGAAAACCATCCTTATGGTTACAACTCCGTTGCGGAAGACTACGCCGCGCTGACCAGGGATGATGTGGTGCGGCATTTTGAACAATGGTACACGCCATCCAATTGCACCCTTTTTGCCAGCGGGCGTATCGATGCGGGCGTATTAGAATTGCTCAACCAATATTTCGGGCAAAACCCCGTTAAAGGGCAGGTTCCTGTTTTCCAACCCCCACAAACGGATGTAAAACCCCGAAAAGTACACATATCCCAACCCGGTTCCCTGCAATCGGCTATACGGGTAGGTCGCCGGCTTTTCGGCCGCGAACACCCCGATTTCAACGGCATTTTTGTACTGAATACCATTCTGGGCGGTTACTTCGGTTCCCGCCTGATGATGAATATCCGGGAGAAAAAAGGGTACACGTACAACATCTATTCGACCGCCGATGCGATGTTGCACGACGGCTGTTTGTACATCGCCACAGAGGTGAACAAAGACAAATCGGCTGCCACCCTGCGGGCCATTATGGCTGAAATGAAAAAGATGCGGGAGCATCCGGTTTCGGACGACGAAATAGCGATGGTGCGCAATTATCTGCTTGGTATGTTGCTGAACGGTCTCGACGGCCCGATGAACATCTCCGATGTGGTGCGCAGTCTGGTCGTGGAAGGGCTTCCCTGGGAGAGTTATGAAGCGCTGGTGCACACCATCCGCCATATCACGCCTGACGAACTACAGCAATTGGCACAGCGATACCTGCAACCGGAAGATTTTTGGACGGTAACGGTTGGCGGCAACTGACGGCTAAAGAAATACAATTTATTTAGCGCAATATTTTGGGAAAAAATACTCAGAAACGTGTGTAGTTTTGCACGATTTTTAATCCGGGATGTTTGAGCGGGCGCGAATGGCCTGAAAATGCCTTGTTATCCATGAGATAATGCAATCAGGACAGTTCATCGATTTTCGCAATCCCGTCCAAAAACCTTTATACCTCACTTTTAAACGAACCTAATACATTGGCTTTCAATTTTTTTAAGTTTTTCAAGCAGGAATTAGCAGTTGATTTGGGCACCGCCAATACGCTGATTATGATAGATGATCAGGTGGTGGTAGACGAACCCTCTATTATAGCCATTGACCGCCGTACCGGACAAACCATTGCAGTGGGCCACAGAGCCATGCAGATGCACGAAAAAACGCATGAAAATATCAAAACGGTTCGGCCGCTCAAGGACGGCGTGATTGCTGATTTTCAGGCTGCCGAGGCGATGATTGAAAGCATGATCAAAATGGTAGGGCGTCGCAGCAACCTTTTCAGCCATCTGAAAATGGTAATCTGTATTCCCAGCGGTATCACAGAAGTAGAAAAACGCGCTGTTTTTGACTCTGCCGACCACGTAGACAGTAAAGAAACCTACCTCATACACGAACCGATGGCGGCTGCCCTGGGTATCGGCCTCAATATTGAAGAGCCTATCGGTAACATGATCATCGATATTGGTGGCGGTACAACTGAAATCGCGGTCATCGCGCTTTCGGGTATCGTTTGTGACCAGTCTATCCGTATCGCCGGAGACGAACTCACCAACGACATCATGAATTACATGAAACGGGAACACAATATCCTGATCGGAGAGCGCACGGCCGAGCAAATCAAAATCCACGTAGGTTCTGCCCTGCACGAACTGGATAACCCGCCGGCTGACTATGCCGTCAATGGCCGCGACCTGATGACCGGTATTCCGAAACAAATCAAGGTCGGTTACCAGGAAGTAGCCTACGCCCTGGATAAAAGCATCAGCAAAATTGAAGATGCCGTGCTGAAGGCGCTTGAAATGACGCCTCCCGAACTGGCTTCCGATATTTACAAAACCGGTCTTTACCTGACCGGCGGCGGCGCGCTGTTGCGCGGTCTGGACAAACGCCTGGAATCAAAAACGAAACTCAATGTCCACATTGCGGATGATCCCTTGCGCGCAGTCGTACGGGGTACCGGCATGGCACTCAGAAGTTCGCATCAGTTCTCTTTCCTGATCGACCGGAAAAGCGTTTGATTTAGTTATTAGTTATTAGTTATTGGTTATTGGTGTGGAAATGTTTGGTCTATGAAAATGATGCTGCCAGAAATTGTTAGATGTAACTTAATGGAGTAGCAATTTTTCTTTGTTCGCAATTTCCAGCCTGAAAAACGATAACCAATAACTAATAACCAATAACTAATAACCATCACAATGGGAAAAATCCTCCAACTTCTCTTGCGCAATGGCGGCTTCGTCACTTTGGTGTTGGTGGAGGCTTTTTGTTTTTTCATTATCGTACAATTCAACGAACGTCAAAACGCCATTTTTACCCATTCTGCGGGTATTATGGCAGGGCGGACGCTCGAAAAACGCCAGCAATTTGCCGATTACATCGGCCTGCGCGAGCGTATGGACAGTTTGTCAAAAGTAAATGCGCGCCTGCAGACGGATCTGGCCAATGCCCGGATCGTAAAAATTCCCCGCCGCGACACCTCTTTTATCGCATTGTTTGATTCGCTCAATCGGACCGATTCGGTGCGGCGAAAAGTGATGCGCCCGCTGTATGAGTATTATACGGCAACTGTGATCAGCAATTCGATCAGCAGCGCCAACAACTGGCTGATGATCAACCGCGGCAGCAAAGACCAGATCGCGCCCAATATGGCCGTGGTGACCAACAATGGTATCGTCGGCATCGTTCGGCATGTGGATCCGAATTTCTCGATGGTGATGTCTGTGCTGCACCGGCAGGCGAAGATTTCCGCCGCTTTGTCGCGGTTCAATGCTTTCGGTTCGCTGGTATGGGAAGGGGGCGATCCGAATGTGATGACCCTGAAATATATTCCCAAACACTTCGCCGTAAAAGTTGGCGATGAAGTGGTTACCAGCGGTTTTTCCCAAATGTTTCCCAGAAAAATACTGATCGGTCATGTGGAAGGCGACATTGCGCAAGACCCTGAAAATCCTTATTTTCTGGTGATGAAAGTGCGTTTAAGCCAGGATATGTCGACTGTCGGAGATGTATACGTTGTCAAAAATATTTTCCAGCCGGAGCAGGATAGCATTCAAGTGAAAGTGAGAGATGAACAATAATTTTTTCCCCAATTTATGGCGCTTCCTGGGGCTGGTAGCCGTTCAGGTACTCCTGTTGAAACAGTTGACTGTTTCTGTGGGCGAGTACTTCAATATCTTGCTGTATCCCTTGTTTATTCTTTTTTTACCCATACAGCTGGCCACGCCGTATCTCGTTTTATTGGGATTTACAGTAGGGCTGACGGTAGATTTCTTTTCCCCCTCCATTGGGATACATGCCAGTGCGGGCGCTTTTTCCGGTTTTTTCCGGTTCATTGTCTTTTCAATGTTTGCGCCGAAAGGCGGTTATTCGGGTAAAGAGCCGATATTTTCACCGGCGCACATGGGCTGGCAGTTGTTCCTGCAGGTATCTGCGCTGTTCTTTTTGGCACATTTGTTCTGGTATTTCTCGGTAGACGACTTTACAGTTGTTTATTTTGGCACAGTTACGTTAAAAACCCTCTGCGGATGGGTTTTAACCATGATATTTGTCTGGCTTTACACTGCTATGTTTAATCCTAAATATTAGCAAAGCAATTCCTTTGGATTTTTCGAGTATTTGAAGATTTGAATATTCGAGTATCTGACTGATAACGAATCATTTATAATCAAATCCTCGCATACTCGCATACTCAAATAATGGTACAGTCAGGTCTCGATCGGCAACGCAATATTCAGATAGTGCTCATGGTGTGCGCTGCGGCACTTATATTGAAGGCAGCACAGTTGCAATTGTTCGACGACTCCTTTCGCCGCCGGGCCGATGCCACCACGATTGAAAAACTGACGGTTTACCCACCCCGGGGGCTTGTTTTTGACCGCAACGGCAAACTCATTGTCAACAATGAGGCCACCTACGATCTCATGGTCACTTACAACCAGGTGAATTTTAAAAACATGGATGTGGCTAAATTCTGCCGTATCCTGGGCATTAAGGAATCTGAGTATAAGCAAAACCTGAGCAAAGACTGGAAAAGTGGCAGGTTTTCCCGCTCCGTTCCCTTTGTATTTCTGAAAAAACTCAGCATCGAAACATACGCCCGTTTACAGGAAAGCCTGTATGAATTTCCCGGGTTTTTCGTGCAGGTGCGCAATATCCGGGGCTATCCTTTCCATACCGGCGCACACGTACTGGGTTATATCAATGAAGTGGATCCGCGCGACATCGAGCGCGGCGGCGGCGTGTACGAGTCCGGCGACTACATCGGTGCTGCCGGACTGGAATCGGAATACGAACCCTATCTGCGGGGCGAAAAAGGCACAACTTCCCTTTTGAAGGACAACCTCGGCCGTATAGTCGGCAAATACAAAGGTGGGCAGTACGACTCCGCTGCTGTGGCAGGACACGATCTGATTTCTTCTATCGACATCGACCTGCAATCCTACGGCGAATTCCTGATGCAGAATAAAACAGGCAGCGTCGTGGCCATCGATCCGAAAACAGGCCAGATTCTGGCCATGATCAGCGGCCCTACCTACGATCCCAACCTGCTCACCATGACCCAGAACAGGGGGCAGGTTTTCAGCGAGCTGCTGACCGATCCGCTGAAACCGTTTTTTGACCGGACGGTGATGGCCAAATACCCGCCGGGTTCTATTTTTAAAACGCTGATTACCCTGACCGGTTTGCAGGAAGGAACCCTCAACCCCGACAGAGGGCAGAGTTGCAACGGCGGTTATTTTTATGCAGGCCGTTTGTACAAATGCCACCGCCATTCGGGCGTAGGCAATGCCGTGGACGCCCTGGCTTTCTCCTGCAATACCTACTATTTTACCCAGTTTCGCGCTATTGTCGACAAGTTTGGTTATTCCAACCCGCATCAGGGACTGGACGTTTTTGCCAAATACTGCGAAGAATTCGGTCTGGGCACCCGATTGGGGATTGATTACCCGAACGAAAGCGCCGGAAATATTCCCAATTCCGCCTACTACGACAAAATTTATCCGCGCAACCTCGGTAGCTGGCATTCTCCGACCATCATGTCGCTGGGCATCGGGCAGGGCGAAATACAAATGACTACCCTGCAAATGGCCAACCTGGCCGCCTGCATAGCCAACAAAGGCTACTGGTATCCGCCGCATTTGGCCAAACAGTTCCGCGACGGCACGCCCAT
The DNA here is from genome assembly GCA_022844265.1 of Saprospiraceae bacterium. GTDB lineage: Bacteria > Bacteroidota > Bacteroidia > Chitinophagales > Saprospiraceae > M3007. The sequence goes on from JALHMA010000009.1 coordinate 11,124, forward strand.
TCCAAAAAGATTCTACGAAAAACACATCGTCAATATAGAAGAACGCTACTTCGAACTCGTGCAGGAAGGAATGGCGGAGTGTGTCAACCGCGGTACCGCGCGTATCGCACAGGTGCCAGGCATCCAGGTCTGCGGCAAAACCGGCACCAGCCAAAACCCGCATGGCGATGACCACTCGGTTTTCTTTGCGTTTGCCCCGAAGGAAAATCCTAAAATCGCAATTGCCGTGTATGTAGAAAATGCAGGCTGGGGCGCCTCCTTCGCAGCGCCTATCGCCGGATTGATGATTGAAAAACTACTGAACGACACCATTGCCACCGAGCGCCTCCCGGTGCAGGATCGGATGACAAAAGCCAACCTGATTGAAAAATTCCTGCAAAACAAGGCGGAAGCCAAAATCCGTTCGGCTGTGCCCGCTCCCAAACGCGACTCCCTGCCTGATCCGAAGCAGGTGCCCAGCGATGTGCCGGAAGGAACGACGACGACGAGTGTGACGACGCCTGCCCGGGGTGTTGGGAGGCAGAAAAAGTAGTTATCGGTTATTAGTTATCAGTTATCCATTTTCAGGCTGGAATTGCTAATGAAGGGTACATTTCATTTCCCCATGTCGAACCAGATAACGGATAACAGGTAACTGATAACAATTGGCCGTGCGTTCTTGTTAACAGCAATTTTTGCTTCAACAGGTATTCTGTTCCATTTCTCCGAAGCCCAAGCGCAGGGCCGCAGCAGTGTCTCCGACCTGCTGCTAACATAAAGCAGGATGATTCGACAAAACTTATATTTGTACTCAAAACAGTGTATGGCCGTTCCCGGCGCCACTGGCCTTTTGGATTGATTGATCTGGGATGGCATTGTGCTGTACGTTAGCAGCAGGTCGGAGACACTACTGCGGCGCTGGGTTTGGGTTTAGGTGGAAAATGGCTGAAAGTCTGCTGCGGCAAAATTGATTGTCAATACTAAAAACCAATAACTAATAACGGATAGCCCGATAGTATGAACAAACTACTGATTTTCCCCGTTTTTCTGCTCCTGCTTTTTTCCTGCAAAAAGGAAAACAACTCGGAAGCAGACCTTCAATTCCAGTTCCGTTTTGATGCTACCCAGGCGCGCCTGAACAATATTGGCCAAACGGCGTCGATACCGGCGGGCAATGCCGCTCAAACTCCCGAATTCAGGGAAATGAGCGTCCACTATATCGAACTGGCGCCCAATGCTTTCACCGCTTTAGGCGGCGGCGCCATCGTGTACCACGCAGAAGAAACAACGCAGGGCGGCGAAACGGCGGTCGATTTTGACAAAGCCGCAAAAGCAGGCGAAAACCAGGTTTTTACCAAAATTTCACTCAAAAACGTACCTGCGGGTACCTATGAATGGGTGCGCGCCAGCGTGACTTATCAGAATTATGATGTCACGTTTAACATCAATAACCTGCCCGTTATTGGCAACCTTCCGAACCAGAAAGGGACGGTCGCGTCCTTCGTAGGATTCAATACGTACCTGACCACGGTGAAACCGCGTGAAAAAATGCTGCCGGTGAATGACGACAAAAAGCAGGGTTTCTGGGCGTTTGAAACACAGTTGAGTGCTCCGTATGAAACGTACAACCAGGTTTATTCGGGCGAAGCGCCCGCAGGCGCCACCACGGTGGTCAATCCGCTTTTTGCCAGCAGCCCTGTTCCCGCAGGTTCCTGCGTGGTGACGGGCCGGTTTGCACAGCCGCTGGTGGTTACTGGCAATGAAACGGAAGATATACTCGTCACACTTTCCTTTTCCGTCAACAACAGTTTTGAATGGCAAGACACCAACGGCAACGGCCAACTCGATTTTTACGGCGATGGTGTGACGCCCGCTGAAAAAATTGTGGATATGGGGCTGCGGGGATTGATACCGGAATGGGAGTGATTCAGAAGGGTTTGATGGTTGAGAATGTTGAGGGTTGAGATTGTTGAGGGCCATGAGTTGCCACCCTCAACCTCTAAACATTCTCAACCCTCAACATTCAAACCATCAAACAAACCATCAAACAAACAATCATGAAAATAAAAGCAATTATCACCGGCGTAACCGGTATGGTCGGCGAAGGCCTACTGCATGAATGCCTGCAAAACGATTTGGTAGAACAGGTGCTCGTACTTGGCAGGCGGCCATACGGCATGACACATCCGAAACTGAAGGAAATCGTACACGGCGACCTGTACGATCTATCTGCTGTGGAAGAACAACTGAAAGGTTATAACACCTGTTTTTTCTGCCTGGGGACTACCTCCGTCGGGAAAAGTGAGGAAGAATTTACGAAGGTGACCTACACGCTCACGATGCATGTGGCTACTACTTTGAGTCGCCAAAACCCGGACATGACGTTTTGCTATATCTCCGGCTCGGGTACCGACAGCAGCGAAAAAGGCCGGGTCATGTGGGCGCGCGTGAAAGGCAAAACCGAGAATGACCTGATGAAATTGCCATTCAAAAAGGTTTACAATTTCCGTCCGGGGTACATGCAGCCGACCAAAGGGCTGAAAAACACCTTGCCTTATTACAAATACGTATCCTGGCTGTATCCTTTCCTTCGATTAACAATGCCTGGTTTTGTGACGACCCTGCGCGAACTGGCTCTGGCCATGATCCATGCCGCCGCCCATGGCTATTCCAAATCTGTGCTGGAGGTGCGGGACATCGTTGCAAAAGCGAAATAGTTATTGGTTATCGGTTATTCGTTATTCGTGGTGGTAATGGGCCATCTGTACAATTGTCAGGCATTCCTTATCGTGTAGCCCAACAATTGTACAGATGGCCCATTACCACCACTAATTTATGGTTCATGTCCCAGTGCATGGTTGGTCGGCAGGCCATCGATGCTGCTCAGATTTTTCTCCTGTATGTAGGCTTTCAGCCCGTCTTCTCCTTTTTTCTCCGACCATACGGCCATGATTTCCCGTTCTCCGACGTAATCGTACAAAGGAATTCCGTAGCCGCAGGAGGTTTGAACCAGGTGAATATCCGCCATGATGATTTGCCGGGCATTGGGGAAATGGGGGAAAAGGGAAATGTACTGCTCCCATTCCGTCGTGCCGGGCAATACAGCGTACCCTTTTCCATACAATCGCAGGATATTCGGCGGCCCTTGAAAGGAACAAAACATAAAAGTAATGCGCCCGTTTTCCAGCGTATGCGCGGAGGTCTCGTTGCCGCTCCCGATCATATCCAGGTACGCTACTCTGTTATCGGACAGCAGCCGAAACGTATCCATCCCTTTTGGAGAAATATTGATATGACCTCCGGCGCTCATCGGTGCTGTGCCGACAAAAAACAGGTGTTGTTGCTGGATAAATTTGCTGTGTGCGGGTTGAATGGCGTCGCTGAATTTCCCCATTTTTTATGTGTTTGGTGTTTCGTTTTTCGTGTTTGGAGGTTCGTAAAGGTCGATTTGTACCGTTTTTAACCCTAAACACCAAACACGATAAACGAAAAACTATTGTTCCAATAAATCCTTCAATCCTTTCAGCACCATTCCCCAGTTCTGCACGGAATGAATCTTGTTTTCCAGACTGCTGATATTGCTCTGGGTGATAGTGAGGGTTGTCCGCTCGCCTTTCGGCTGCACGCGGTAGGTAATGACCTGGTAGTTTTCAAGGGCATCGGCATTGCCCGACCAGGAACTCCAGTAATTGTATTGCAGCATTTTTTCCGATACAAATTTCAATACGGTGCCTTTGTCTTCATAGGGTTTGCCATCCCATTCTCCCCTGAAAAATACAGGACTGCCGGGCTCCCAGGAGGTATCCAGGTTAGAACCGAAAAAGTATTTTTTGACCTGGGCCGGATCGGTCAGTCCTTTCCAGACGTCGGCGACAGGAGCGTTAATAGTCATGGTTTTTTTGGCAGTGAATCCTTTGCTCATAATTTGAAAATTCTGGTTGTGATGTAAAAGTAAGGCAAAGGAAACGGCCTTCACTGACAGCATTATGTCAGTGCAAATAACATCACTTCATAAAAATTCCTGTTTCGCTTTCAATTCTATCTGTTGCAGGTATTCGTTCAGTTCAATATGATCCGTTTTGAGGAATGGTTTGATGGTAGTCTGGAGGTTTTGGATGCGGGAAGTGCGAAAATCACGGTAATCCCGGCGCAAATGACACCAGGCAATGAGGTGCCAGTTAAGGGAGTAGAACGTCAGCCCAATGGGTTCCACTTCCCGGGAACTGGCTTCACCTTGCGGGTTTTCGTATGTCAGTTTCAGAATTGTCCGGTTGACGATGGCGTTCTGGATAATCGTGAGATAGTTATTGACCGGAAGCAAGTGCTCGTATATTTCCGGCACATAATGCGCTGTTTTAGATTGTATTTGTTCTAACTTTTCACGTTGTGATGCGCCCAGCACCATTTTTATTTTGGCTAATGCGGTGCCCACGTGCCCTGCAATTTCCTTGTCTGCAAAACGCAGTACGAGCGGTTCGGCCAAAGCGAGGGCATTGGCTTCTTCCAGCGTGAGCGAAACCGGTGGCAGAAAGTAGCCGCCTGCAATAAAATACCCTTGTCCCGGCTCGAAACCAATAGGAACACCGATTTCCTGCATGGCCCGCAGGTCGCGAAATACCGTGCGCACGCTGATGCCGAAATGTGTCGCCAATTGTTCGGTTGTGCGGTATTTTTTTAACTGTAAATGGGCGATAATACCCATCAATCGGTCGGTACGGTTCATATTTTTGTTATTTTCGCATTCCAAATACAAAATAAAGAAAAAAAGCAGATGCAAAACGTTCGTTTCCAGTCTGTGGGCGCATTGCTCGATTTTCTGGACCCGGAAAGGCTGGAAATGGTCGAATTATTGCGGGAACTGGTGTTGGAAACCGTACCGGGCGTGGAAGAGCGATTGTCCTTCAATGTGCCTTTTTACCGGAAGTACGGGGCCCTTTGTTTTATCTGGCCCGGATCCGTTTCCTGGGGCAGCACCGTTTGGGAAGGGGTGGAATTCGGGTTCAACAACGGCCACCTGCTCGCCGACGAAGACCGTTACCTCGACCGGGGCAAACGCAAACAGGTTTTCACCAAACGTTTTTTCAGCGTACAGGATGTGAAGATAAACATCGACCGCCTGCGCGCCTTATTGATGGAGGCTGCGGAAGTGAATGAATTGCTGCAAATGGAAAAGATGCAGCGCAGTAGAAAACGAACATGATTTTTTGGGATTTTAAACATGAGTCATCCCGAATTTTACAGAGATTCTATTCGCCCAGATTTTTACTTTACCAATAATAAAGTGAGCCGCCCGGGCCGTCGTTGGCGTCCTCGGGGTTGTGTCAAAAGGGGCAAAGTAGAATAAGACGCCAAATTATACTTGGTTTTTCCGGCTCGAAACTTCCCGAAAGTTTAAAACTTTCGGGAAGTTGGAAGTAACGCGAAATTAAATTTTACACTAGAACTATGGCTTAAGTAAAATACGACTTTTGACACAACTCCGAGGACGCCAACGACGGCCCGAATGCTTGATTATGAACACTAATAACCAATAACTAATAACCGATAACTACTTATCCATGCAAATCAATTTCACCCCATTCCCCGATCTCCACACCGAGCGCCTGCAACTCCGCCAACTTGCCTTTTCAGACGAGCAGGAAATCTATATTCAGCGTTCAGATGCGCGTATTTTGCAGTATATCGACCGGCCCAAAGCCAACAACCTGGATGACGCGCGGGAATTCATTCAAAAAATACACACCAACATTACCGAAAACCAATCGATTTATTGGGCTATTACTTTAAAAACCAACCCGACATTGATTGGCACAATATGTTTGTGGAATATTGAACCGGAAAAGAGCAGTGTTGAAATCGGCTATTCGCTACACCCCGATTTTCAGGGCCAGGGTTATATGCAGGAGGCGCTGGAGGCAGTTGTGGACTACGCTTTTGAAGCCATGCAGGCCAAAACAATAGAAGCATTCACCCATCCGGCCAATGCGGCTTCCATCCGTTTGCTGCAAAAAAATAACTTTATCTGCACGGGAGAAACGGAGGGTTTGCTGGTTTTTAAGCGCTCCAGTAGTGTGTCCGCTCCGGCTCAATAAAGCAACACCGGTAATTCATATTGCCGGCTCCCGTCTTTCGGGCTGGATTCGAACAAGATCAACATAAGGGTTGAATTCGCCCGTTCTTTTTGCACGTCTACCTCAAAACTAAATTTTCCCCATTCCGGAGCGCCGGCATCCGTCATTTCATATCCTTTTTTTAGCTCATTATGGCCGTCCTCCACGACCCAGCTAAAACTTGCTTCAAATATTTGTCCCTTGCCCCGGACAAGGAAAGTATGCTCGCCGGTTTTTTCAACGGTAACTTCTTTGAAGCGTTCGTTAGAATAGATTTTAGCGGCCGGTTGGGATATAGCCGGTGAAGGGCGAACGGCAATCGTATCGCGGTGAACGCTTGTTTCTTTCTGAGGTTCGTTCCCGGTGCACCCGGCCAGGAGCATGACTGACAAAAAATAAAGGTGTTTCATGTGTTTAGATTGGGTAGTTACCCCGCTGTGGTGAAAAATCCACCCGGCATAAGGTAGCAGTTTACAAGCCCTAATATAACTGCGAAAAGGCTAAACAACCAAACTCCGGTCAAAAATAGTGCGTGAAACCGGGGCTGAATCTGGCGCAACGCGTTTTCGCAACAACCTGAATCATTCCGGGTCGAATAAATTCAATAGATTGCGGTGAAATTTTCTTATAAATCCGGATGTTTTCATTTGAAGAACTTTACGAAAAATACAAAACGCTTGTCTTCAACCTCTGCCTCAACTATCTCCAGAATCAACAGGAAGCGGAGGAGGCCACACAAAATATCACCCCAGGCAATGAACTGTTTTTCCCGGATGAATATCCTCTTTGTGATTGCCGTGATGTGTGGGCATTGGACTGCTACTGCACAGCAGGCCATTGGAGTAAAGTCGTTTTCGCTGCCGGTACAACCCGTTTTTCAAGGCGAACAGATCGCGCTCGAACGGCCCTTGCGTACCGCCAACGGCGACTCCCTCGTTTTGCATACCCTGCGGTTTTACCTCTCTAATTTTGTTTTTTTGAAAAATGGCGCGGTCGTTTTTTTGGAAAAAAACAGCTGCCACCTTTTGGATTTGGAGGCCGAAAAATCGCTGCTTTTAAACTTTCAACTGCCCCAAAACGCGGATTTCGACACCCTGCAATTTGACTTCGGCGTAGACAGCGCAACCACCGCATCGGGTGCAATGGGCGGCGATCTCGACCCAACCCGCGGGATGTTCTGGACTTGGCAAAGCGGCTATATTCATTTCAAAATTGAAGGTTTCGCATTAAAAAATCCGGCCCGCAACCATACATTTCAATTTCACCTCGGTGGATATTTACCGCCTTTCCAAACCCTCCAAACGGTAAAAACAGGAAGACCTCAAAACCATGGCCATCTCCAACTCGATCTTTTTACTTTTTTTGAAAAAATAAACTGGACAAAAAAACCGGGCATCATGTCGCCCTGCCGCGAGGCAGTGGAACTTTCCGAAGTGTTGGCCAAATCCTTCATACTGCATGATTAAGCGCCGTTTTTGTCAGATGTTTTTTCATAACCCCCGTTTTTTTGCAGCCTTGCTCATCTTGACATTGTTTTTGGCAGGCGCAACAACGCAATTTTTTACCGATCCTGTCGAACTCGTTTATCCAGCCTATTGGGAAAAACCGAGCTACGATTTTTCCAAAAACCCATTAACCCGTGAAGGTATCGAATTGGGGCGGCAGCTGTTTTACGACCCCGTTTTGTCGCGCGACAGCACGGTTTCCTGCGCGAGTTGCCACCTGTCGTTCACGGCCTTTACGCACGTCGACCATGCCTTGAGTCATGGCATCGAAGACCGCATCGGGCGACGCAATTCCCCGGCCCTGATGAATCTGGCCTGGGCAAAATCGTTTATGTGGGACGGCGCAATTCACCACCTGGATTTTCAGGCGCTTGCGCCCATTTCAGATTCCACGGAAATGGACAATAGCATCGGGCAAGTGGTTGAAAACTTGTCGGCTTCGCCAAAATACGCAGCGCTTTTCGAGGCGGCTTTCGGCAAGGGAAACATTACCGGCGAGCGGGTTTTAAAAGCCATCGCGCAGTTTGAACTGACGCTGATTTCCGCCAATTCAAAATACGACCGCGTCCTGTCAGGGAAAGAAAATTTCACGGTACAAGAGCAAAATGGTTACCGGATTTTTCAAATGAACTGCGCCCGCTGTCACGTGGAGCCACTTTTTACGCATTTCAATTTTGAAAAAAACGGCTTGCCACTCGACACTTTTTTGAATGATGTGGGGCGTATGCGCATCACACAACACGCGGGGGACTCGCTGAAATTCAAAGTGCCGACACTGCGCAATATCGAGTTTTCCGCGCCTTACATGCATGACGGGCGTTTTCGTAAACTGCGCGAGGTATTAAATTTTTACGGCACTTCAGCTGCCTTCCAGGGCCGAATCGCCCTTTCGACAGACGAAAAAACCGATTTGACGGCGTTTTTACTGACGCTGACCGACAAGGAATTTTTGTTCAACCCCGAATTTTCTTTTCCGAAAAATTAATTGCTGTTTGTCCGAAGGATTGTAGCGAATCTACCATCCAAGTCAGAAACAGGTTATACTCAAAGTTGAGAGGTTGAGCATGTTGATGGTTGAGAAAGCATTGGTAATCAGTGAATGAATACATCTTCTCGTTCAAAACCACTTTATGTTAACTATAAAAAGTTTACAAAAATGAAAAACGTAATCGCAGTTGTTGTTTTGCTCATGTGCAGCCTGAAAATGCAGGCGCAAAGCAACCCCGTCATCACCCATTGGATGCTCAACACCACCGATTTGAAAGGTCGGCATTACGTTCAGGGCAATTCAACACCCATCCAGGACAACGTTTTGGCGAACGTTCAGTCCGTCCAGTATTCCACCAACTGGGTTTATGTGGACGCAACAGGCATTCCTGCTTACATCACCGGTCCATTTTTGGACGGCAATCCTTCGCTGGCTTCCGAACAAACCGGTTATTTCAAAATTCCCCTAAACCCCGTCGTTAACAATGGCACACCGACCAGCACGACTGGCGGAAACATCGGTATATTCCTCAACGGCGTGGCCCTGTTCGACTACCGTGATGGCGTGGCCTGGAATACGAACACCAACGCCCTCTGCGGTGGCCCCGGCAACCCGCCTTGCCCGGGCGGCATGGCGGCGACGCAGGCCTGGAACCGCGATGCCATTCCAGCCGAACTAGCGGGTTTCGACTGCGCAAAAGCGCACCCGGCAATGGGAAATTATCACCACCACCAAAACCCTTCGGCTTTTAACCTCGACCTATTGGAGATTTCCAATATCTGCGACCTCTATCCGGCAGACGGCTTGTACGTTATTGACAGCACCCAACATTCGCCATTGCTGGGTTTTGCCTACGACGGTTTTCCGATATATGGCGCTTATGCTTTTAAAAATACGGACGGCACGGGTGGCATTGTGCGTATGAAATCCGCTTACCACAAACGAAACATCACGGTCCGCACGGACCACGCCAATGGAACCAATGTAGCGGACGGGCCCGCAGTGAACACGACTTATCCGCTCGGCTATTTTCGCGAAGATTACGAATTTATCGCGGGTAGTTCACCCGATGTTCTGGACGAGCACAACGGGCGTTTTTGCACCACGCCGGAATACCCGCAGGGCATTTACTGTTATTTTACGACCGTGGATTCCAATTGGAATTCCGCCTATCCATATGTTGTAGGCCCCACTTTTTACGGAGTGCGCAGCGCCTCAAAAGTGCAGACCATCACGGAAGCCGTGACTACATACAGCCCGTCATCGGGCGTTCACGATCTCGGCAGCGATTTGAGACTGGGTATTTTCCCCAATCCGGCGACCGAATTTATTGCGGTACAGTCCATCGGAATGTTGCGAGAAAAAGTGGACATCCGGCTGACTGATTTGTCGGGAAAATTAGTGCAAACCGCTGAAATTCAGCCCGGCAGCACGATTTCTTATTTCGATTGCCGCAGCTTGTATGATGGAATGTATGTTGTTTCGGTATTGAAAAATGGGGTAACGGTGGTTGCTGAAAAAGTGGTGGTACGCAGGGATTAAGCGTATACTTTCCGCTGCGTAAAGCGCCGGTGTATTATCGGGTGTTTATTTTTCCGCAAAATTGTTTTTTAAAAATGTAAAAATCAGGTTGAAATGTTTCAGTGGTTCTGGGTGACCACACTACTGGACATTTTTCAATTTGATGATGTTACGTTATTGGTTTTCCCTTATTTAAACGGGTCGGCAAATTTTGGATCGTTGATATACTGCTGATCCGTCATCGCTTTCAGAAAAGTCACCAGGGCTTTTTTGTCCGTTTCCGAGAGGCCCATACGAACCGGTTGGCCGTTAAAGTCCTTTAAAGTCCAGTGCAGATTAGCAGAAGCCTCGATGTTGTTGTTATAATGATCCACTACTTCTTCCAGGGTTGCAAAACGTCCGTCGTGCATATAGGGTGCCGTAAGCGCTATGTTGCGCAGCGAGGGGATTTTAAACAGGCCATCCATACCCGGCGCATTGGCGCCCAATCCTTTATCAACCGGATTTTGATCTAAGCCGATATCGGCAAAAGTTTCATTAAAAAAATCCTGGCTGGAGTTCGGGTTGTGGCAGACGCCGCATTGTGCCTGACCGAAAAACAGGTGCAGGCCATGCTGCTCTTCCGCTGTTAAAGCGCCTGGGTTCTGTACGCCCCAGCTGCTCGGAATGGCCGCGTCGAAGCGCGAATTGGCTGAAACCATAGAGGTCAGGAACTGGCTCATGGCTTCAGCAATGCGGTCGCGGGTGACGGTTTCGTCGCCGAATGCATTCTGGAAAAGCGGTTTGTAATAATCCAGCAGGCCCAGTTTTTTCTCCAGCGCATCAAAGTTATCCATACCCATTTCGATATGGTTTTTGATGGGTTGCAGCACCATTTCTTTCAGGTTGTCCTCGCGGGCATCCCAGAAAAAAGTCTGCATATCCGCAGGATTGGTGATGGAACTGGCATTCCGCTTGGTCAGCGCTCCATCAAAGCCGGTGCTGAAGCGCGCTACATCTGCAAAGCCTTTTTCCTGCAGGTGGCAGGAAGCGCAGGCTATTTTATTGTTGAGCGATAATTTCGGGTCATAAAACAATACCCGACCGAGAGTGGCGCCGTGGTCGGTCACCTTGTTTTGCAGCGTAAATTGCAGGTGCGACATGTGAGGAGGTAATGGCTGGTCGCGGTAAACGAATGGCTGCTCCGGCAGTTTCAACACATCCGCCTCGTATTTATAAGGCAGTTCGGCGTCTTTTTTACAGTTGGTAAGCAGGGCAATACTGCCGAAAATCAGCAAGGCAGCGATGGAAATGGAAGGAATATTTTTCATATGAAAATATTTAGGGTATGAAAAACAAGTTCTTAAAAACGATAGATCAGAAAAATACTGGACGGCAGAATCGTGACCAGATCCTCTGTTTTTTCCCGGAAAATCTGGTCGTTCAACTCGGGAAAATTTCGGAAAATACGGGCGCTGTCCCGCTCGCCGAACATCATATAAAAACTGGCTTCGGTGTAAATACCCAGGTTCGGATTGATCCAGAAATGAAGCCCGACAAAAGGGCCGCCGCCAAATCCCTGAAACTGCTCCACCCGTTCGATAATATCAAAACCACTGTCAATGACTTGTTTGTCCTTGCGCCACTTGCCAACGGCATCCAGTCCGAAACTGCCTTCAAAACGCCGCCCCAGGGGCATGCGGTAATCAAAACCGATACGTGCGTCTAAGGCGGTGTTGCGATTGGTTTCCGAATCCGCGAAGCCCTCTTCTCTCGATTCTACATACTTATTGGAGCCTCCTGCACCCAGGCGAATGCCCCATTTGCGACCCAAACCTACCCTATAGGTCAATAAATAAGGGTTTTCATTGGCAGAATCGCGGTTTACCTTGATAATTTTATTCAGAATATTGGTAAAATTCACACCCAGTTCATTGCTGACTGCCATTCGCTTTTTAACAGGCATTTCATCCTGTCCGAATAAATGGCCTGCAAATCCAAACAAGGCAATGGCGACAAAAAGAATTCGGGTCATACCTATAAGACTAATTTTTTAACAAGCACCTGATTTAAGCCGTTTACGCCGCTCCCGACGAAAATGACGCCTCCTTCAACCGCCTCTAAAGCCCGTGGAGAAGCATTGTTTAACTGCCGCGAACCAACTACTTCCAGAGAAGGAAATTTAAACTTCTGAATCAGGGCGCCGCCAAAAGAAAAATCGAGGTATGCGACATATATGAATTGCCCATCGGGAGAAAAGTCAATATCTGCATAACCGTTGTTCTGAAAAGGTATCTGTAAAATCAAATTCAGGTTTTGGTCGTACATGAAACCATCGTATTGCGGAATGAAATACTGTCCATTTTTGGACACCGGCATGTCCCGGTTGAACACACTAGAAGTATTGGTATTTTTTTCTACCATATTCGTCACTTCGCCAGTCGTTTCATGCACATTATACACCATAATGCGGTAGGGGGAAGCCTCCACGATTCGATGGGTACTTTTGTCGAGCATTGCCAGTGTGCGGTGGGTGTAATAATCCGTGCGGTAATGCTCCCTTACAACAGACATATCTGTTTTGCGGCGCACAGCAAAACTTTGATTAAAGTCGTATTGGGTGGTAAATATTTTGTCGCCCGATCCGGCCAGAACGGAAAAGCCGGAAAATGGAACAGACCAGAAATTCAACTGCGTCAATTCCGGCAGACTGAACTTGTAGAAGTTATTATAGCCGGCCCACCAGTAGAGTACACTTTTCCCGTTTTCGACCGCTACATCCAGACACATATTATCGGAGTTGGTAAACGGAACCGAACGTTGCGATTTGGTTTTTTTGGTGTTGTAATCCACGACGCGCAGTATGCCGGTAAACTCGTCGCCCAGGATAACCCAGTTGGAATCGGCAACAAACCGGATGACAGCCCCGTTGCCTTCCACCAGGAAGTTGTCAAATGAAACATCCATGGCAGCGCTTTCCACAAAACGATCGTTGAAACCCACATACAGTTTATAAAATACCTTTTCAGAGATCGGAAGCGCCTGATCCACAAATTCCGTTTTTTGTACGGAATCCGTCTGGAGAACGATTTCAAATTCGGAAGTACTAAAAACAGGACGCAGCCCGGTAGGTATGGGATTGCGGGAACGCACCAGTATGTATTTTTCAAAACTGGAAACATTCGCCACGTCCCAGCGCAGGGTAACCTGATCGTTGCCTGATTCAGCATGAAGGGAAAGTGGAAAATTTTGATCTGAATTGTCAATGACCAGTTCTTCCTTACAGGCCGCCAATGACAAGGCAAGCAACAAGCCGAAAAACAATTTATTTCCGTAAAACTTCATTGCGTCTAAAGTTGGTTCAAGATGTTCTGTCAAAGATATTGCAGAAAAACACCTTGCAGATTCAATTATTTGACCAAATGCTGCTTTTTGTCAGGTTATCATGACAAAGACGTTCGGAACGCTTTGAATGGTTGGCCATCCACATAACAAATATATCGGCCCGGGAAACTTTTCTCCATCGTTTATGTTTTAATGCGGAACGTTTTTTGATAGAAAGTAAGTAATTACGCTTTCAAATGCATTCATAATCAATACAATTACCAACTTTACAGCCCACAAGCGGGCTATTTTTAACATGACCAAAAAGAAAAAAACGGGGAGCCACAAACTGACTGCCCAACAATTACAAATTGAAATCCTGAGATTCCTGCTGGCACACCCCCACAAAAATTTCTCTCCCCGCCAGATTACCGAACAAATCCGCGTAGACAACAACAAAGATTCCGCCGAACATGCCCTGCGGCAGTTGGTGGAAGCGGGTTCTGTTGCCGAAATTTCCGAAAACAAGTTTGGCGTCGCCCTCGACCGGCTGACGATTAAAAGCCCGGAGCCTGAAGTGAAGGAAACGCATGCGCCGCCCGCACGGGCAGAGCGCGTGGAGCCTTTGCTCAAAAGACAACAGCCGGAGAAAAAGCCGGCAGGACGCAAAATCATTGAAGGCAGGGTCGACATGACCCGCACCGGGGCGGCATACATCGTAAGCGAACTGATGGATACGGATGTATATATTCCATCCAAGCATATGAACAGCGCCCTGAATGGCGACATTGTAAAGGTACTGCTGTTCTCCGCGCCTCCACGCCGCAGCGGCGGCCAGCCTGTGCGTAAACCCGAAGGAGAAATTATTGAAATCCTCAAACGCGCCAATGAATTTTTTATCGGTACCCTGCGCAAAAGCCGCAAATACGGCCTTTTCCTGCCCGATAATCCGAACATGCCGGTGGATGTTTATATCCCACTCGATGCCTGCGGGGAAGCCCGCGACGGCGAAAAAGTGGTCATTCGCATCACCGACTGGCAAGAAGGTAAAGGGCGTGTACCCATCGGCAAAGTCACCCAGGTGCTGGGCGATGTAGGCGGCAATAATTTTGAAATGCAAAAAATCCTGATTAACCAGGGTTTTGAACTGTCGCATTCCGAAGAAGCAGAAGCAGAAGCAGACCGGATTCCGGACACGATTTCAGAACAGGAAATTGCCCTGCGCCGCGACTTCCGCGACATATTGACCTTTACTATCGACCCGGAAGACGCCAAAGACTTCGACGACGCCCTGAGTATCCGGGAACTGGAAGGCGGCAACCTCGAAATCGGTGTACACATCGCCGATGTCACGCATTACCTCAAACCGGATTCCGAACTCGACCGCGCAGCCTATCAACGCAGCACTTCGGTGTACCTCGTCGACCGCGTGTGCCCCATGCTGCCGGAAAAACTGTCCAACCACTTGTGTTCCCTCGTGCCACACCAGGACCGGCTGACTTTTTCAGCCGTTTTTGAATTCAGTCCCAAAGGCAAAGTGCTGAAACGCTGGTTCGGAAAAACAATCATTCACTCCGCACACCGCTTCGCATACGAACAGGCGCAAACCATCCTGGAAAACAAGGCGCACGAGGAACTCAGCGAGCTGCCCATTTTCCCGCAGTTGGAATGGGCTGTCAAAACCCTCGACCGCATTGCCAAGGTGATGCGAAAAGAGCGGCATAAAAACGGCGCCATCGGTTTTGAAACCGATGAAGTGCGTTTCAAACTTGCGCCCGATGGTACGCCGCTGGAAGCTTATGTCAAAGATCGCAAGGAAGCACACCTGCTGATCGAGGATTTTATGCTCCTGGCCAACAAGGAAGTGGCGCTCTTTATGGACAACAAAGGCAAAGACCAGCAGGAAATACCCTTCGTTTATCGAATTCACGACCTGCCTGACATGTCGAAAGTGGCAGATTTTGCGCGTTTTGCAGCCGAACTGGGCCATCCGCTGAAAGTGGATACGCCGAGACAAATTGCGCAATCCTTCAACGACCTCATGCTGGCTGCCCGCAAGGATGATCGACTGAAACTGCTCGAACCCCTGGCCATCCGTACCATGGCAAAGGCTGTTTATTCCACCAATAATATAGGTCACTACGGCCTGGGCTTTTCCCATTACAGCCATTTTACTTCTCCCATTCGCCGCTACTCCGACGTTTTGGCGCACCGTATTCTGGAGCGCAACCTCGATGGACGCACGTACCGGATTGATAAAAGCAAACTGGAAGAACAGTGCAAACACGTCAGTAACCAGGAACGCAAGGCTGCTGACGCCGAACGGGAAAGTATCAAATACAAACAGGCCGAATTTATCCGCAGCCGCATCGGCGAAGTTTTTGAAGGGATCATCAGCGGTATCATCGATCGCGGATTTTTTGTAGAACTGCCCGAATCAAAAGCCGAAGGGCTGGTTGATTTCAGGTACCTGGACGATACCTATATAGTAGAAGAAGGCAACCTGCGGGTCACCGGACGGCGTTACAAACGACAGTTCAAAATGGGCGACCGCGTCAATGTGATCGTGACGGCGGTGGATTTGCAAAAAAGGCAGATTGAGATGGAGCTTTCTGAATGATGAATGATGAATGATGAATTTAAATCAGCGTGGTAAAGATTGGTGTTTTTAAGAAGAGGTTTTGTTGGATAAATTCTTCTTTTTTGTCAAGATTGAACTGCGTAATATTTTCATAAGTTCCTCACTATCAGATTTTAGTGACTGAAACTCTGCTATGTTCAGATACTCTGACTCATAGAGTAATTCCAGCCAATACAGTGTCTCTCCGATTTCTTTTTGAGCAATACTCAGTTTGTGGATGAAATCCGTCCCACTCTCTGCGTTAGCGGCTTCTCGAACCATCGCTCCCGGATTTGTACCCGATCGCAATACCTGCCGACTCAGTATGTACTCCTTTTTTTCTTCCGTCAGGTATCGGTATGACCGAACAATTCGCAAAGCCAGTTTGAATGATTTTTCATGTAGCGCATCTTTTTTATTGTTTCCATTGGATTAGTATTTAAATGAAAAAATGTTCATCATTCATCATTCATCATTCATCATTCATCATTCATCATTAAACCAGCCCTTCCCTGATCAAATCGTGCAAATGCACCATTCCCAGGTACTTGTTGTCATCCAATACCAGCAGTTGAGAAATGGAATGTTCGCGCATCAGGGCCAGCGCGTTTACGGCCAGGGCATCCGGAGCAATCGACTTGGGTGTGCCGCTCAGCAGGTCGCGCGCAGTGACGCTGGAGAAATCGGCCCCGCGCTGAAGCATTCGCCGCAGGTCTCCGTCAGTAATAATGCCCAGGAGATGTTCGTTGTCGTCCAGCACAGCGGTTGCGCCGAGGCGTTTGGACGAAATTTCAATAATAATGTCCTGTAAATTAGCATCCTGTCTGATCGCGGGCCGTTCGTGCTGGGTGTATAAATCGCGGACACGGAGGTAAAGTTGTTTGCCCAGTGCGCCGCCGGGATGAAATTTTCCAAAATCTTCGGGGGAAAAACCCTTATATGCCAGCAAAGCGACCGCCAGTGCATCGCCAAGGGCCATTTGCGAAGTAGTACTTGCCGTCGGGGCCAGGTTATTGGGGTCTGCTTCCTGTTCGATGGGCGTCCACAGCAGGTAATCAGCCTGCCGGGCCAGTGTGCTGTTCCGTTGGGCAGTCATAGCGATCAGCGGGTTGCCGAAGTTTTTAAGCAGCGGGATCAGCACCTTGATTTCGGCGCTCTCGCCACTTTTGGAAAGGCACAGCACCAGGTCGTAAGGGCGTATCATGCCCAGGTCGCCGTGAATGGCATCTGCGGCGTGCAGGAACATGGCAGGCGTACCGGTAGAATTGAGGGTAGCCACTATTTTTTGGGCGACGATAGCGCTTTTGCCGATGCCTGTGAGGATCAGGCGGCCCGGTGTAGCTGCAATCGCTTCCACACAACGTCCGAAATCAGATTGTGCATCCAGGCTTTCCACGAGGGCAAGCAAGGCATCCGCTTCGATGCGAATCGTTCGGCGGGCCAATTCAAGTATATCAGTATTTTCCAAAAAATTTCATTTTTTTACGCCGCAAAACTACCCCGACCAATCCCTGTTTTCTAATTTTTCAAGCTATGCGTATCCTGAATTTTTTTATTTGCCTTGTTTTTGTGCTTTTTGCCGGCTGGCAATACAACGATCCCGACCCGTATATCTGGGTGCCGATATACGGATTTGTAGCATTGGAGTACGGACTGGCCGCCTTCAACAGGTGTTTACCGTACAGGGTTTTACTGGCCGGGACGGTTTTGTTGACAATTTTTATGCTGACCTATATCCCGGATCTGTTCCGATGGATCCAAATGGGCGAGCCCAGTATCGTGGAATCGATGCAAGCAGAACGCCCCTGGGTCGAATTAACCCGCGAAGGATTCGGATTAATGCTGTGTGTGGCGTTCCTCGTGTGGCGGTTGTGGAAAAGAAAACCCCGGCCCTGACCAAATATTATTTTATATGAAATTTTAAATTGGTCAAAGATGTCATTTTAAAATTAGTATTTTCCGCAACGTTTGAAATATTATTTGGATTATTGAGTCGTAATTTTATTCCTACCAAATTATTGCCGGAACATTCACTTTTTATTTAGAAAATTCTATGTCATAAGTTATACTTATTTCAATTTTTTTTTTTCTATCTTTGACGGCTTTTAAAAAAGGCCTCCTGTAAACAACGGGGCTGCCTCAAAAGGTTGATAAGGTTGATTAAGGTTGATAAGGTTGATGTTAGCACCCCAAAATGAGGGGAATTACTTCATTGAGTGGCTATCAACCTCATCAACCTTAATCAACCTTATCAACCTGGTGAGACAGCCCCGTTGTTTATCAATGCCCGCCGTAAATGTGTTGCTAAATTTTTTTTATATAAAAAACAAGGCAACTGATATGGGATTATTTTAAAAATCCTTAATTTCATCGGCGAAAATTTTCACACCCTGACCTGATGACGGCGGGGTATTTTTCACCATTACGCACGGAATTTTTACGACCGGACAGACAAAATTAATTGAACAGAAGATGTCAGCGATTGCTACCGAACACGATATAATAACCGAAAGCCTTCAGAAATATTTCGGTTTTGATGCATTTAAAGGCGATCAACGCGCCATAATCCAATGTCTTTTGGAAGGTAAGGACACTTTTGTCATCATGCCTACCGGCGGCGGCAAAAGCCTTTGTTACCAGTTGCCCGCGCTGATGTTGCCCGGTACGGCGATCATTATCAGTCCGCTGATTGCCCTGATGAAAAATCAGGTAGACTCTATCCGGGGTTATTCCGAAGAAGATGAAGTAGCGCACTTCCTTAATTCATCGCTGACAAAAGCGCAAATGAAAAAGGTCAAGCAGGACATTACCGATGGCAGAACCAAACTGCTGTTTGTCGCGCCTGAAACACTGACCAAAGAGGAAAACATCGAGTTTTTCCAGAACTCCAATATCTCTTTCGTCGCAGTAGATGAAGCCCACTGTATTTCGGAATGGGGACATGACTTCCGCCCGGAGTACCGCCGCATCCGCCTGATGCTCGACGCCATTGCCCGCGATGTGCCCATTATGGCGCTGACGGCTACCGCTACGCCTAAAGTTCAGCAGGACATCCTGAAGAACCTGGATATGACTGCGGATGCGACCTACATCTCCTCGTTCAACCGCGACAACCTGTTTTACGAAATTCGCCCGAAAATCAAAAAAGACCAGACGATCAAATCGATTATCCAGGTTATTAAAGAAGAATTTCGGAATGAATCGGGCATCGTTTATGTCCAGAACCGTAAAACAGCGGAAGATATAGCAGAAATGTTGTTGGTGAACGATATCAAGGCTGCGCCTTACCACGCAGGCCTCGACCCGAAAACACGCGCCAATACACAGGACGCTTTCCTGAAAGAAGATATTGATGTAATTTGTGCCACCATCGCCTTTGGCATGGGTATCGATAAACCCGATGTGCGTTTCGTCATTCACTACGACATGCCGAAGTCCATCGAAAACTACTACCAGGAGACGGGCCGCGCCGGTCGCGACGGACTTGCAGGCAAGTGTATTGCGTTTTACAACTACGCCGATATCCTGCGCCTGGAAAAATTCCTGCGCGACAAACCGGTGGCAGAGCGTGAAATGGGCGCTCAATTGATGCAGGAAGTGGTGGCCTATGCCGAAACGGCCTCCTGCCGCCGCCGATTTCTGCTCCACTACTTTGGGGAAGAATTTGAAGAAACCCGTTGCCAAAAAATGTGCGACAACTGTAAAAACCCAAAGGAAAGAGTTGAAGTACAACAGGAAATCATTCACGTCATTCAGTGTATTCTGGATCTGAATGAAAATTACCTGATGAAAACGGTGATGGAATACCTCATGGGCCGGGAAACGAAAGAAATGAAAGATTTCGGGTTCTCGGAAATGGAACTGTTCGGAGTCGGCGACGACCGGGATGAAAATTTCTGGAGTTCCATTTTCAGGCACGCCATGATTAATAACCTGATTTACAAGGAAATAGAACAATTCGGATTGCTGAAAGTGTCGGATGCCGGTCGGGAATACATTAAAAAACCTTATCCGATCCAGATTACCATCAACCACGACTTTGAAGACGGCGACTACGATATTGACGACGAAAAAGGTGGTACCGCAGTACTCGACGAACCGCTGATGGCGATCCTCAAAGACTTGCGCAAGAGCATTGCCAAGAAACACGACCTGCCGCCTTATATTATCTTTCAGGATCCGTCCCTCGAAGATATGGCCACGCAGTACCCGGTTTCTATGGACGACCTGACAAAAATCGTGGGCGTTTCGCAAGGCAAAGCCCTGAAATACGGCCAGCCTTTTGCCGAAGCCATCAAAAAATATTGCGAGGAAAATGAAATAGAGCGCCCGATGGATATCACCATCAAAACGGTCGCCAATAAATCCAAAACAAAAGTTGCCATTATTCAAAGTATCGACCGCAAAATACCCCTGGAAGACATCGCCCGCTCGACAGATATGTCGTTGATCGAACTAATGGAAGAACTCTATGGCATCGTGCAGTCAGGTACCAAGATCAAACTCGATTATTACCTGAACAAGGTGATCGATGAATATGTACGCGAAACCGTGATCGAGTACTTTAAAGAAGCGGAAACGGATTCTGTCGATGAGGCATTTAAGGAATTAAAAGACGACGAAATTACCTGGGAAGAAATTCAACTCATGCGGTTGAAGTTCCTCTCTGATTTCGCGAATTGATAATTTTAACACGCAGGCGCTTCTTTTACCCGATTGAATAACTGATTTTTGCATGTCTCTTTGACTCCATGAGCCATAAAATGCTCGTAAATGGCAGTTATTAACCATTTACAAAGAATAAAGCAGCCCCGTCAACGTTTTACCGCCGCCCTGTATGAAGTTTCTCAAACAGGCAGCCTCAATACATCCTGCGCCGAAAGGCACATCAGGACCTGTTTTGAATTAATTCTACTCGTGTATTGTCTAAAAAAGAAAAGTAATTCGTCTATGCAGTGTAAGACTTTCGTTATCAGTTTGGTATCTCTTTTTTCAGTCCTCTTTTCTGCCAATGTTTCGGCTCAGAGTGAAATACAAATATCGGATTTGGAGGACCCCATTGATACTGCCGATATGCTGGTAGCCAAGGGCAGCAGCACCTTCACCGATGCTCAACTTAAAGAACGCCTGTCCCAATTAAGCAGTTGTGTCGATCTTCGTTCTACCGGAGTGGTAAAAGGTTACATCAAAACCTATGTACAGCACAAAACTGAAAAAGCCCGCAATATGCTGGGACGCAGGCTCACTTACTTCCCGCTTTTTGAACAAAAACTACGGGAACACGGCCTCCCAACCGACCTCAAATACCTCTCCGTCGTAGAATCCGCCCTGAATGCAAAAGCGGTGTCCAGGGTAGGCGCTACCGGACTCTGGCAGTTCATGCCGGCTACCGGCAGCGATTACGGCCTGCGCACCAATAGCGCCGTAGAAGATCGCAGCAATCCGGTAAAAAGCACCGATGCCGCTGCCCGTTACCTCAAACACCTCTACAAGCAGTTCGACGACTGGGCTTTGGCATTAGCCGCCTATAACAGCGGCCCAACACGTGTGAACAGCGCCATTCGCAGAGCCGGTAGCCGCAATTTCTGGTCCATTCAGCGTTTCCTGCCGGAGGAAACCCGCAACTACGTTCCGGCTTTTATCGCAGCAACCTATCTCTGCAACTATTACACACTGCACGGTTTGCGTCCGAACGAACCGGATCTGGACGAACAACTGACCGATTATATGCTCGTGTATGAAGGCATTTCTTTCCGCGACATTGCAGATGCAACCGGTGTGCCGTATGCCTCGATCAAAAACCTGAACCCGGGTTTCCGGCGCGATTATGTGCCGCCTTCCACCACCGGACATTACGTTGTGGTGCCGCAACGGGTGATGCCGGCTTTTGTCCGGTACCTGAACTCCGTAAGCAGCGTACGAAAATATGTTTGGGAAGCCTACGACGGCTCTCCGATAAATGCTACGGAAATGGGCGACGGACGTTATTATATGAGTTCCGTCAACGTTTCACAGGCAGAGCATATCGACGTATTCGCTCAAAAATTAGGTTTGTGCGGCGACCAGCTCTGCGCCTGGAACAAACTGAATTCCAATTTTGTACAACCCAATCAAACGCTTAAACTCTGGAAACCGGTTTTGGTACAAAAACATACCGGCGGAATCAAGATCGAAGCGCCGGGTGCAAAAGTGCAGGCGGCTTCCAAACCCGCTAAAGAAACCGGTAAACCCGGAGGCAAACCCGCCACAACCGATAACAAGGCCAAGCCTGCCGCCGCGATACCCGCCACTACCCAGCAACCCACAATCGAATCCTACCAGCGCAATCAAAAGCCCGCCGGGGAAATCAGTTTCCAGTACCACACGGTGCGCCGCAACGAATCGCTGGAAGATATTGCCCGGCAATACGCCACTTCCGTAGAAAGCCTGCGCAAACTCAATAATTTTGATACCGCCAAATTCGGGATGCGTATCAAAATACGCCAATATTGACCGCCTGATAAATATTCCTCTCGTTAGGCTGTCTTTATGGGTTGATAAAGGTTGATGAGGGTTGATAAAAGTTGATATTTGCTGCTCGAATGATGAAAATCGCATTATAGAGTGGCTGTCATCAACCTTTATCAACCCTCATCAACTTTTATTAACCCTCATCAACCCCTAAAGACAGCCTATTTTTTTCGCAAAAAAAGAAGAATTTTGCGTCTCTCAAATCCGTATCCAAAAACAAGACATACACATATGACCACCCGCGCACTGCTCATCGAAGACGAACCCGAAGGCCTTGAGAACCTTTGCAACATGCTCGCTAAATACTGCCCGGAAGTGGAAGTGGTCGCTACCGGCGCCTCCAACGCCGACCTGCTTCGCCTGGCAGCCGACGACCGCGACCGCCAGTTTGATGTGGCATTTCTGGACATCAGCCTGCCCGACGGACTGGTTTTTCAGGCGCTCTCGCAGCTGGACGAGGTCTCTTTCGATATTATCTTCGTGACCGCTTACGATAAATACGCTTTGCAGGCATTTGAGTTTGCCGCTATCGACTACGTGACGAAACCCATCGAACGCGAAGAACTGATCCGCGCCACTGGCAGGATCAGGAAGAAAAACGCAGGTACCAAAGAACGCCTGGAAGTATTGCAACAAAACTACGCCCCCAATACGCCCAATACCTTTGAAAAAATCGGCATTTCGGCCATGGACGGCGTTCACTTTGTGCGCCTGAGCGAAATCATCCGGCTCGAAGCCGAAGACAATTACACTCATTTTATGCTGAAATCGGGCGACCGCATCACGGCCAGCCGGACGATCAAAGCCTATGAGGACACCCTCACTTCGCTCAACTTTGTACGGGTACATAAAAAGCATATTGTCAATATGAATTTTATGAAAACGTATATCAAAGGGGAAGGCGGCTACCTGATTATGGAAAACGGCGATTCCATTGAAGTGTCGCGCCGCAAAAAATCCAACCTCATGGATTCCGTTCGCCGGATGCACGGCGAAATCTGAACAGATTTGTCAAAAAGGGATATTTTAATTTGATTTTAAGTTGCCCCACTGGGCTTCCATATACTTTTGTCCGACAAAATTATTTATCGGAAACTCTTGTATATGCGAACGACACTTTTACTTTTATTTTTTATTACAGCATTCTTTTTGGTTTCGAACGCACAGACTCCCAATGACGGGATCATGATGCCCGAACGCAACTGGTGCAATATGCTGCAATATTCCCATTCCTCCTGGGACGAATATTGGGAAGGCCCCAACAAGCGAAGCAACGCGAACATCGGTACCATCACGACCCAGTCGGTTATGCTGATGACCAATTACGGTATCAGCGACCGCCTTAACATACTGGCAGGGGTGCCCTATATCCGGACAGCCAGCGATGTCAGTTACCTCGACGGACAAAGCGGCGTGCAGGACCTGTCTGTATGGATGAAATACCAGGCTTACGGGCATACATTCAAATCCGGGAGTATGTTTAAGGCATTTGCCACCGGTGGCGTATCCATTCCTGTCAGCAATTATGTGCCCGATTTCCTGCCGTTCAGCATCGGGCTGCAATCCAAAACGGCTTCTTTGCGTGGAATACTTCATTTTTCCCTGAAAAACGGCCTGTACGCCACTGCACAGGGCGGACATACCTGGCGCAGCAATATGAAGACCGACCGCGAAGCGTACCTGTTTCACAATGATTTGATTTACAGCAATGAAGTGGTTGTGCCGAACATGGTGGACGCTTCGGGAAGGCTGGGATTTTTGAACAAAAAATTTCAGGCGGAACTGTGGTACGATTACTTCACAGGCCTATCCGGCGACGATATCCGCTACAACGACATGCCGTTTCCATGCAATAAAATGCAGGCTGCTTCTGCAGGTGTTTTTGCCAAATACTATTTTGGCCACCTGGCCATTTCCGCCAGCGCCAACCAGGTGTTGAGCGGCCGCAACGTAGGCCTCGGCACCACATTCACCGGAGCCGTTTTCTATTTCTTCGAACTTTCAAAAAAAGCAGCAAGCGACAAATAAACACTGATATGCAACACACACTACGCAACTTACTACTGCTCGCGCTGCTGCTTGGTTTCAATCAGTGCGATAAAACCCCTGCCAACGCGGTGCTGGAACCGTACGATGAAACGTCGCTGGAGAACAACGGCGGCGCCTGGAAAACCTACGTGCTGGCCAATGGCAGTGAACTTTCCGTGGCAGCCCCGGAAGCCGCAGGTTCGGCTACTTATTCGGCCGAATTGGCCGATCTGAAGAACAAAATGGCCGCCGCTACCGGCGAACAAAAAGATGCCGCCCGTTTCTGGGGTAGCAATGCCGTATTGCGCTGGCACGAAATTGCCCGCGAACTGGCCGCCGAATACAATGCTGCGCCGAAAAGCAACCCGGACGGCACCTATTCCGCTCCGGATGCCAATAATCCGACAGCCTATCCCCGTTTTCCATTTGCCAATCCGCCTTACGCAGCCCGCGCACTGGCACTGCTCGCAGTAGCGCAATACGACGCGCTGGTAACCACCTGGAATTATAAATTTCAATACAATCGCCTGGCGCCTTACAAAAACGATGCGAGCATTCAGCCGCTCATCCCGGCCAACGACCTGCCTTCTTACCCTTCCGAAGATGCCGTGATTGCCTATGCTTCCAGTGAAGTACTTAAATTCCTGTTTCCGGGTGAAAAGGAATTTTTAAGCGGCCGCGCGGAAGAACACACGGAAAGCCGCCTCTGGGCCGGCGCCAATGTGCAAAGCGACCTCGATGCCGGGGAAGCGCTGGGTAAATTGGTGGCAGAACGTATCATCGCCTATGCCAAAGCAGATAAAATGGGCATGGCCAACAACCAGCCTGGCGTGGCGCAATTGCGCGCCGACGCAACTGCACGGGGTATCACGACACAATGGACCAGTCTCGACCTGCCCGCACGCCCGCCCATGTTGCCGTTTTTCTTCAATGTAAAAACCTGGAATTTCGACCAGGCGACTATGATTGCCAACCGCCCTGCGCCGCCTCCGGCCGTGGGAAGCGCTGAATTTGAAACAGCCATCAATGAACTGCGCGATATGTCGAAAAACCGCACCCGCGAACAATTCCGGATCGCCAGTTTCTGGGCCGACGGCACTGGCACTTACACGCCGCCGGGGCACTGGAACCGCAAAGCGGCCGAATTGATCTATGATAAACAATTGAACGAACTGCGCTCGGCCAGGGTGATGGCCCTTGTCAATACCGCCATGCACGATGCGGGCGTAGCCTGCTGGGATACCAAATACTTCTATTTGTATCCGCGTCCTACGGAGATGGACCGGACGATAGAAACCAGTACCGGTATTCCGAATTTTCCGGCGTATACTTCGGGGCACTCCACTTTCTCCGGCGCCGGCGCTGAAGTGTTGTCTTATTTGTTTCCCGACAAGTCTGCCGAATTGCAAAATATGGCAAAAGAAGCGTCCGAATCGCGTATTTACGGCTGTATTCACTACCGTTTCGACTCGGAAGTGGGCCTGACTTCCGGCAAACAAGTGGGTCAGTACGCTGTACAGCGCGCCCAGACAGATGGGGGAGAATAAAATGGTTGGATGGTTGGCAAGGGTTTGAGGTGGTTTGACGGTTTGAAAAGGTTTGATGGTTTGAGGTGGTAACTAAAGCCTTCAGTAAAATCCGGGATGAATGTAAATCAATAAGTTGCATCGCTTTTTGCCCTTTTCAATTTTGCCTTTTTACTTTTTGTACAAAACCTAATTTAGGTTGGACGCTATGGCCGCGTAGCGGCATAAGGTCGGTAGTAACGAATGCCATACGTGTTTACAAGGTGCATAGCACCGAAACATTATCTATATGTTACGGTGCTATGCACCTTTGTACGTTGTTGTTTGGTTGCTCTACCGACCTTATGCCGCTACGCGGCTTATGGAACCCCTGGAAATGAATCTCCTGTATAACAAACGGATAGTCAGATTTTTTATTCCAAAAGCCCATACCACCACAAATGGATGAAGCAATGAACACTTTTTAAAAAATACGGTGCGATTCTTGTTTCAATATTTTCCCAAAATGTGCAAAATTTCCTGTTTTTTTGCCCAACCAAGTACGCGATTTCCTGTTTAACATCGTTCTAGCGAACAAAAAACAATAGTAGTCGGATTGTACTCTTTTGAAATTCACGAGCAGCAATCAGGGTAATCTATCACATCAATGTAATCAGGGAAAAATATGCACGACTACGCACCTTCCAAAAATACTATATTTCAATCCGTTACGGGCGACCCCATTCAGGTGCAAATGCACACACTGGCCAACGGACTCCGCCTTTATCTTTCCATCAATACCGACGAACCCCGCGTATATACTGAAATTGCGGTACGGGCAGGCAGTAAGCACGACCCGGCGGATACAACCGGCCTGGCGCACTACTTCGAGCACATGATGTTCAAAGGAACGGATCGCCTCGGTTCGCTCGACTGGCAGCAGGAAAAAGTATTGCTGGACCAGATCGAACTGCAATTTGAAGCGCACCGCAAAGAGCAGGATCCTGCCAAAAAGGCAGCATTGTATGCAGAAATCGACCGCCTGAGTTTTGAAGCCGCCCGCCTTGCCGCCGCCAATGAATACGATAAACTGGTGAGTGCCATCGGCGCCAAAGATACCAACGCCTATACCTGGGTGGAACAAACGGTGTATGTGAATGACATCCCCTCCAATGAACTCGAACGCTGGTTTGCCCTCGAAAGTGAACGGTTTCGCAGGCCCATTCTCCGGCTTTTCCACACCGAATTAGAGACGGTTTTTGAAGAGTACAACATCAGTCAGGACCGCGATTTTCGAAAAACCTTGAAGGCTATGCAGGAGGTGTTGACACCCACGCATCCTTACGGCACCCAAACGACACTCGGCCGCGGCGAAGACCTGAAAAACCCTTCCCAAACAAATATTTACCAGTTTTTCGACCGCTATTATGTGCCGAATAACATGGCGATTGTCATGGTCGGCGATTTCAACCCGGAGCAGGCGGTGCATTTGGCAGAACGCTATTTCGGTCATTTCCAGGCCAAACCCCTGCCGGATTTCAGTTTTGAACTCCAGCCGCTTTTAAAGGCCCGCACCCGGCGCGATGTGTACGGGCAGGAGACATCCTGGGTAGAAATGGCCTGGCGTTTTGAAGGCGCCAAATCGGAGGAAGTACTCATGCTGCCCATGATCGCAGGCATCCTGCACAACTACCAGGCCGGTCTGTTTGACCTGAATATCATACAGCAGCAGCGCCTGCTCGAAGCATTCGCGTATCCGCGGGTGATGGAAGATTTCAGCAGCCTGATTCTGCACGCCAAACCCCGCGAAGGACAATCGCTGGAAGAAGTGGAGCAGATTATTCTGGAACAAATTGAAAACCTGCAAAAAGGCAACTTTGAAGACTGGCTCCCGGCAGCTGTATTCAAAGACCTGAAATTGACGGAAACCAAGGAGTTTGAAAAAAACCAGGGCCGTGCCAATGCGATCAGCAATGCCTACATTCTCGGAATCGACTGGCCGGAGATGGTGCATCGCTGGAAAAAACTGGAAAAAATTACCAAAGCCGATATCGTGGCATTCGCGCAGAAATTAGTGCGCACCGACAATTACGGCATTGTGTTCAAACACCACGGCGAAGACAAATCGGTGATGAAAGTGGATAAGCCACCCATTACACCGATTGAAGTAAACCGGTCTGATATGTCCGGCTTCGCACAGAACTTCCTGGAGCAAACAAGCGCGGATATCGAACCTCAATTCGTTGATTTTAAAGAGGTGATCAAGACATCTACCATTTTTAACAACCTGAAACTCCGCGCCGTCCACAATCCGGCCACCCAACTTTTCAGGCTGTATTACGCCTTCGATATGGGCCGGTTGAGCGACCGGAAACTGGGTCTGGCAGCATCTTATCTGTCCTTTCTCGGCACTTCCCGTTACACCGCTTCGGAAATGCAACAGGCTTTTTACCGCCTGGGTGTACATTTTTCGACCACCTGCCACGACGATCATTTTTACCTGACCCTGACGGGTTTGCAGGAATCGCTCGAAGAAGGCGTCCGCTTGATGGAACACCTGCTGGCCGATATGCAGCCCAACCCGGATGCCTTGCAAAACCTGGTGGCCGATATCCTGCTGCGGCGTGACAACAACAAAAAGGACAAACGGACGATCCTCATGAAAGGGATGGCGAGTTACGCGAAATACGGCCCCGTATCTCCTTTTACCGACAAGATGACAAAAGAACAATTGTCTGATCCACATCTTGCCGTTGAACTGGTCGAGCTGCTGAAAGGCCTGACCGGATACAAACACGAAATTTTTTACTGCGGCCCTCAAACAGCCCGAACGGTAGCCAATATCTTGAAACGCCACCACCCGGTGTCTGCAACCGCAAAAGCGCCTGTTCCGCCCAAAAAATACCCGGAGATCGGCACTAAAAAAGACAAGGTGCTCTTCGTGCATTTCCCTATGGTACAGGTGGAGATGTTGCTGTTGTCCAAAGGCACACCCAAATTCAACCTAGGCGAATACGTTTTCAGCGAATGGTACAACCAGTATTTTGGGTACGGCCTTTCCTCGATCGTTTTCCAGGACATCCGCGAATCCAAAGCGCTGGCCTATTCCGCGTATGCGGTGGCAGCCAATCCCGCCCGAAAAAACCGGGCGCATTTCCTGCAATCATACATCGGCACGCAGCCGGATAAGTTATACGAAGCGGTAGAAGCATTCCAGACGATCCTGGAAACCATGCCGGTCTCTTTACCGCAAATGGAAAATGCCCGCCAAAGCGTACTGAAACAAATCGCTTCGGGACGTATCAAAAA
>JALHMA010000010.1 GCA_022844265.1 Saprospiraceae bacterium
TGACATGAGTTGAAATGTTGTGAGTTGTGAGTTGTGAGTTGTGAGTTGTGAGTCGTGAGTCGTGAGTTGTGAATCGAGAGTCGTGAGTGGCATCGCGTTAGAAAAAACTGAGTTCATTCTTATTTGGAAATGCCACTCACGATTCACGATTCACAACTCACGGTCTCATCCAAAGATGAGTTTGGCGCGCACACCCGCATTGAACCCCGGTTCATCAGCATAGTAGCGGAAGAAATTCAGGTATTCGCGGTAGCGCACATTCGTCAGGTTTTGTACGTTCAGGCCCACTTCCAGGCTGCGTTTTCCCAGGTGAAACGTATGGCCTGCGTCGATGCTCAGGGTGGTAAAAGCGGGCGGCGGTTCTTTAAACAGGCTTCCTTCGGGGAAGCGCGTCTGTCGGAGCGAAGTCATGGCCATCAGCCGGACGTAGGTATCGTTATGTTGGCCGTTATCCGCCGGCGCTATCGTTTTGGAACGGTTGCTGTTCCATTTTACCCCGTATTGAAAACGGTCGGTCGGCATCAGGGGCAGCCAGTTGGTTTTCCCGGCTTCCACACCCGCATCGCGTTCAGTAGCGTAACCCCTCAGCACAGAAATGCGGTTTTCGAGCGACCAGGACGGCGATACCGGAATGGAAAAACTGCCATCGAGGCCGTACAACACGGCGTTGTTTTGCTCGTAGGTGTACAGCGGGAAAGTGCCGCGGATGGTGCGGATAAACGCCTGTTTTGGGTCGAGGTAAATAAAATCGCGGATTGCATTGCGGTACAACGTCAGCATCACATCCGTTCTCCGGTGCTGATACTGGAAGTTCAGGTTGGTATTCCAGGCTTTTTCAGGTTTAAAATCGGGTCGCCCCCGCTCGTAAGTGGCCGAGCCATGGTGAACACCTTCGGCATACAATTCATTGACATGCGGTGGCCGCCAGGCAAAACCCGTGTTCAGGCTCATGCGGGTGTAGCGCGAAAAGTGATAGATCGCGCCGGTTGTGCCCGACAGGTTGCCGAATGAGAGGCGCTCGTCGAGGTTGTTGTTGCCGTTGCCGGTGGTAGATACGATACTGCTGCGGTAATCGTAACGCGCGCCGATTTCAAATTCCCATGGCACAGGGTAGCGCCGCCAGCGTTCCATGGCCCAGATTGCGCCGCCGATGGTCTGGTAATCAGGTATCAGCCCGCCTTTTCCGACATAATTCAGTTGGTGCAGCGCCTGTACGCCCACCCCACCCTGCCAGTGCCGGATGGGGTAATGTTCGAGCGCAAGGTCCAGCATATTGGTCCAGATACGAAACGACAACTGGTTCTTTTTCAGTACATCCTGCGGGTCGCTCAGCGGTGGGTGGGCGTCATACTCGCGGCGGTTGTTGTATTGCCAGGCAAATTGGCCGCTGAGTTTCCATTTTTCAGAAATCCGGTATATCGTCTTGTATTTCAGTACATTATGCTGGATGAGTTGGTAGGGGCGGCTGATGCTCCAAGTGAATTCGTCCCGGTTGTTCAGCGGCACGTTACTGCGGATAGCCTCCCCGAAAGAAGTGGTGTCGCTGATATGCGCCGAACGCAGAATGCCCAGTTGCTGGTTGAAGCGACTGAAGCTGATTTCATGCGCCCAGCGTTTGTTTTTCCAGCCGGTGATCGTGGAAAAATTGTACTCGGCCACACCGGTATTTCCAAGAAAATAATCAGGCGCGCGGAGGTTGCCGCTGCGTTTCAACGCGCCTTGCACCCTGAAAGTCAGCGATTTGCCGGGCAGATGCCAGTCTGCCGAGCCGGCGAGTACGCCGCTGCGCCCGTTGGAAAAGCCGCCCGCGCTCAGCCAGCCGCCCCAACCTGCTGTTTCCCGCAAGGGTGCAGGTTCGAGAATAATGGCCCCACCCATGGCGCCCACGCCGTAACGCACACCGGCAGCGCCTTTCAGCACCGAAATTTTATCTGCGGAAAACGGGTCTATCTCCGGGGCGTGTTCGCTGCCCCACTGCTGCCCTTCCAGGATAACGTTGTTGTTTACAATAGCGATGCGATTGGAATGCAAACCCTGAATGACGGGTTTGGCAATAGTGGCGCCGGTGTTGAGGGTAGTGACGCCCGGCAGGCGTTTCAAGGTTTCCCCCAGGTTGACACCTTTGCCGGCTTCCAGATCGGCTTTTGTCACCGTGTTTTCGGCCTGTGTCGGCGGCGGGGCGGTCGATTTTTCGACTACCAGCACTTCCTGCAGCACAGCGTTGTGGGTCAGTCTGAAATCCACTTCCATATTTTCCTTCAGGCGCACGACTTGCGTGAAATGGGCGCATTCCACATGGCTTACTTCGATGGTGTAGGCGGTGTTTTCACACAAATCGGGGATGGCATAATAGCCGTTTTCGTCTGTGGCAGTTGCTTTTTGCACTTCCCGGATAAATACCGTGGCGAACGCCAGCGATTCCTTCGTATCAGCCTCGATGACATGGCCACGCAGGGCTATATGACAATCCTGAGCCTGTGCGAACCCGGCAGCACACAGCATACACAAGCCGGTAAAATGGGCTTTGCTGTTGAACATTTTGAACAATTGAATCAGTGGAACCAATGGAGCGCCCGGTTGGCGAGGCTCCCGAAAACGCACGCGATCAACAGAGCGGATACAGGGACGCTACCGCAAAACGATGCGGTTTCCCTGTATACATTCCAAAAGATGCGGTACGAAAAACGTCTGTTCAATGTGTATGGCACACCTGTATTGGAGTATTGATAATCAATCAATTACATGAGGTGTGCCCAGCCAGTTTGAACAGCCTTTTAAATGGCGGGCGGGCCGCGCAGGGTGGTCGTATCGAAAGCCGTTTTGCTGTGCCGGGTTTCGTATAACGAAGGTTGCATCGAATCCGGCAATTGAGCGACCGGACTGATTAATACGGAGATAGAAAATACTTCGGGAACCGCCAGTACAAAAGCGCAGAGCGAACAATCTTCACCGGCGTAGCGCTCATCGTGCAGGTGGGCGCCATGGAAGTCGGCAGGCGCTTCGCAAACAGGATGATCGGCGTGTTCGTGGTGCGCGAGCAACGCGTGACCCACTTTTAACGACCACATGGTCGCAAAAACGAGTACGAGCAGACAGGCGCTCCAGTGCCGATAAGAAATCTTTTGTTGCAAAGGGTGCTGATTTTCGATGGCGAATATACGCAACCGGATTAAAACGCCAAAACGCCGGAAAAGTTATTGGTTATTCGTTATTGGTTATTCGTGGTGGAAATGTCTGGCAATGTGAATAGAACAGCCAATTTTGATACCGTTTTGACGCAGCCCTGCTGTTGAATGTAAAAAAAATCCCGCATTTTTCACAGCGGAAAAATGCGGGACGTACTCCATATTACAGCATGATTTTCATCATGTAATCTTCAAAATCATTTAAATCAAGGCAGGTCAGATATTCTCCTCCGTTTCCGGCTCAACGATAGTCAGTTCAGCGCCTCTTCCATGGGTGGATACTTTTTCCTTGTGCCGCACCAATTGTCGCTTCAGGGTCTCTACCGATGCGATGACGGCAGATTCAAAAGTTTTTCCACTTTTTTTGTCCATCAGGTCATTACCCGGAATATGCAATCTGATTTCCACCTGTTTCTCGCGCACTTTTCCACCGGTATCCTGTACTTTCAGGTGAACTTCGGCCTGAATGGCCTTTTCAAAATAGCGGTTCAGGCGGCTCAGTTTTTGCTCGATATATTCAATCAGTTTGGTATCGGCATGAAAATCCACAGATTTTACAACTATTTTCATCATAATTACTTCACATTTTAATGAACGAATAAATTTGACGCGTGGTCGTGTTTCAAGTGTCAACATTCGGCATTTCAATACGAATAAGCAAGTTTTTTATTTTTATTTTTTCGGACATTTATCCCTCATAAAAATATGACTATGGCAGAAGCAGCATTTTCAACTATCGAACAAGCGACGCAAATAACTGACTATCAGGAAGTTTTCAACTTGCAACTGAAACATCAGTATGTTTTGGCGCGTACAAAAGCGGCAGAGCGCAAAGAAAAATTACAGCGCCTGCACGATATTATTTTGCGCGACCGGAAAGAAATCGAGGCGGCCTTGTGGCAGGATTTGCACAAAAGCCCGACGGAGACCACCATTTCGGAGATCGGGACCGTGTGCGGCGAAATCCGCCACACGATCAAAAACCTGTCGTCCTGGATGCAATCCAGGCAGGTCAGCACGCCGCTGATGGCGTTCGGTTCTTCTTCCGAAATCCGGTATGAACCCAAGGGTGTGTGCCTGATTTTATCGCCCTGGAATTTTCCGTTCAACCTGACCCTTATTCCGCTCGTATCGGCTGTGGCAGCAGGCAACTGCGTGATCATCAAACCTTCCGAATTTGCGCCGCAAAGCGCGGCCATGATGAAAAAAATTGTGGAGGAATGTTTCCCGCCGGAAGAAGTGAGCCTTTTTGAAGGCGATGCGTCGGTCGCCAAAGCGCTGCTTGAATTGCCTTTTCACCACGTTTTTTTTACGGGAAGCCCACAAATCGGCAAAAGTGTGATGCTGGCGGCGGCGCAGCACCTGACTTCGGTCACGCTGGAACTGGGAGGGAAAAGCCCGGTTATCATCGACGAAAGCGCCGACCTGGATGTAGCCGCAGCCAAAGTGGCCTGGGTAAAATGTATGAATGCCGGGCAACTTTGTACGGCGCCGGATTACGTGCTGGTGCCGGAGCACTTGCACGATCGTTTTGTGGAAAAAGTGACGGCATGTATCCGGCGCTTCTACGGCGAAACGATGGAGGCCCGCCGCGCATCACCCGATCTGTGCCGTGTTATCCACGAGCGCCATTTTGACCGGGTCAAGGCCCTCCTCGACGACGCCGCGCAGCGCGACGCCACGGTTGCTTTCGGCGGCCAAACCGTCCGCGCGGAAAAGTATATCGACCCGACCGTGCTGACCCGGGTACCCGATGACGCCCGGATATGGGAAGAGGAGATTTTCGGGCCGCTGCTGCCCGTACGCACGTACCGCAGCCTGGAGGAAGCCATTCAATACGTCAACGACAAACCCAAAGCGCTCGCCCTGTACATCTTCAGCCGGAAAAATAAACATACGGAAACCATCCTGCGCGAGACGCGCGGCGGCGGCGTCACGGTGAACGATTGCAGCACGCATGTTTACAACCTGGAACTGCCTTTCGGCGGGTCCAACAACAGCGGTATAGGTAAATGCCACGGCGAATTCGGATTTCAGGAATTCAGCAATGCCCGCGCCGTTTTGCGCCAGGCCCGGCTGTTCCCGACTACCAACCTGCTGTTGCCGCCCTACGGCTCGCGTATAGCGAAAGTGATCCTGGAGGCTTTGGCAAAGTGGTTGTAGGATGGTAGTGCTGAGAAAAATTTTGGCTGAAAAAACCTGATTTTAGGTGAATCCGGTTATTTTTGTGGAATCACTATTCTTTTATGACAAGCGAACACATACTTCAATTTTTACGCGATCACCAATCTACCCTGCAAGAAATGGGTGTTCAGCGTATTGGACTGTTTGGCTCGTTTGCCAAAGGAACACAACGACCGGATAGCGATATTGATATTTTTGTGGAAATGGAGCCGAGTTTTATAAATCTGATGTCGGTTCTACTTTTTTTAGAAGAAAATCTCGGCAGACCTGTCGATTTACTTAGAAAAGGACCTCATATTAGACCTAAGTTTTTGCAATCTATTGAGCCTGAAGTGATTTATGCATAACGATATTATATTAGAATGTTTAGAAATCATCGCAGAAGCCTTGGAACTTGTTGCGAAACGTTTCGGGGAAATTGACAATCCTGAGGAGTTTATCTTGTCCGATTATAATCTGACATTGATTGACGCTATATCGATGCGTTATCTTTCATTTTTCCATCTTTTAACTCTGAAAAGATCAACCGCATAGCACGATAAGCCTTTGTGCCTAAAGTGATTATTACCTCGGGCTTTATAATATCGATCAATGGGAGAGTATATTCGATAGTAGAATGTTTTACCCACTTTTGACGGACTGCCCCAGACATTCCGCCTTCGGATGTTTTAATTCCCAAGATAGCATTACTAAAAAATAAACCTTTTTGATAAGGGATTTCAGGTCGGGCCGTACCTATGTCATAACCAATTTCTTTGAAGAGCGCTTTCAGGTTATTATTTGTTGGGTTATTATCCGTATCACGCCCTTGATTATCAATGAAAAAGCGGTTATCGCCCCAATCCTGCCCAATAATTAGAATTCTGGCATCCAGATCATTGTGCCAGCGCGACCAAGGCCCAATTTCGTCGCTATCAAAAATGCCGTTTTCAATATTAGAAGGATTCGATAGTCCTTCTTCGGGGAAAAACCTGTCCTTTTTACGTTTTTCCACCAGTGCGGTATATTGCTGTCTTTTTTCCATGATTTTTGGTTGGCGCTGTTTTGCACTTGAATTTAGTAACGCTTAAAAAACAACTTATTCTTTTGACTAACCCCCGCGCTTTAGCCGGGGGAATTGAAGAAATCAAACCCAACGGGGTTTTAACCCCAGATCACTCATTTTGGGTTAAAACCCATCTGTATTTGTCCCGTCCATTTCCCCCGGCTAAAGCGCGAGGGTTAGTCAAATCGTGAACTTGTTTTTAAGCATTACTTAATGCGTATCATTTAACATTTTACGCCTACTTCGCGTCAAATTCAGTACAAGGTAACCATAAAAGCCACACCCTCCCCAAAACAAAAATCCCGCCTTTTTCACACAAGTGAAAAAGCGGGATTTCCATTTTTACCAAAATTATTTTTGGCTAAATTATGTGCAAATGATTGATTATCAACACCAATAACCAATAACCAATAACTACCTAAAAGAACCTGCTCCTCGTATCCTTGATGTCTGCGGCTTTTTTCATGGCATTCATCAGGTTGAGGCGCACATTGGTTACGTTGGTGGAAAGCACCTGGCGGCGGTACTGGGTCAGTTCAGCCGGAATTTGAGGCTGCGAGACATCGCTCACCGGCGACACGACAAAAACGCCGCTATTGCCGGTTATCGGAGCGCTCACAGTGCCTTTAGGCGTTGAGAAAACAGTGCCGATAACGCGGGGTTCTCCACCTGTTTGATTCATGGTGGCGCCGCTCACAGTATCTACTTTCACGCCCCACTGGGTAGCGATGGCAGTCAGATCTGTCTGGTTTTGCAACTTAGCTTTCAGAATTTCTCCTTTTTTGCGGTTTCTTACTTTGAGTTCCGCTTCAGGCATGGTCTTTAAGGTAGCCACAGAAGCAGAACCTTTGGGCGCGATGCTTTTCAGGGCAACCACCACATATTTGCTATCAAAATAGCCGCCTGAAGCGTCGCGGAAAGAGAACACTTCCGGGCTTACAGCGCCTGTTTTCGTTTTTTCATTGAACACCCACTGAATGATATTCCGGGCATCGTCGCCGCTACCCAGCATACCCAGCGCATAATCGTTGGCTTCCAGCGCAGGAGAAGATTGCAGCGTCAGGCTCTGCTGGCCGGTATTGGTAGTCAGGGCATCCAGCGTTTTAGATTGCTGAATCAGCGCTTCCGCGCGTTCTTTGGCAGCCAACTGGGTTTCTTTGCCCGGTTCGATGCGCTGGCTCAGATACACCGCCTTTACACCAGTATTGTTGTTGATGAATTTTTTGCCGGTAATTTCAATCAGGTGCCAGCCGAACTGGGTGGCTACCTTGTACAGTTTGCCCTGCTCGCCGGTATAAAAACAAACGTTGTTGAATTCGGGTACCATCATGCCCGCTGCAAACCAGCCCAGATCGCCGCCTTTAGCGCCGGAACCGGAATCCGCACTGTTTTTTATAGCCAATGAATCGAAACGGGCTTTGCCTGTTTTGATGAGCGTCATAAAGCTGTCAATACTTTGCTCAGAAACCATGTTTGGCTCCCGAACCAGGATGTGGCGTGCACGGACAGAATCGGGAATCGTTTTGCGGTCGAGGATTTTGGCAATATTCCAAACGCCACCGTCCAGATAAGGGCCTACCACGGCGCCCAAAGGAAGGCGCAACAGCGTATCGGCAATAACCGGCGGCAAATCTGCCTTTAAGCGGTAGGTCGGATCGTATACACCGTCATTGGTTGTTACAAAAGCAGAATCGCTGGCGGCTGTGCGCAGGCCTTCTACCAATTTGTTCACGGCATTCTGCGCAGAAGCGGTGTCGGCAGCAGTTGGGATCACATCGATCGATACATAGGCAGCGATGCGCTTTTCTTCCTGCTGGTCATAGAAGCGCGGATTTTCTTTCAAAAATGCTTCGTAGTCCGCATCGGTCAGCACTGCTTCATCGGCAGTCACTTTGTCATAAGCAACACGTACGGAAGTGTAGTCGACCCGCTGATTGACTTCGTTGAAAGCCATTTCAGCCGACCAGGTGGGTGCGTAGATACCTTTGAGCACCAAGCCGGTCAACTTATCTTCAAGTCTTTTTTTGATAATTTCTTTTTCCTGGGTAGACCAGTAAGCGCGGTTGGTCGGATCGGTGAATTGTCCCGATTCGATCGCGGTTTTAATGCCGGAAAGTGTAGCGCGGTTGGGCTGTCCATCTTCGCCTTTAAAACGCTCGGCAATAATGGGGCTGAGGTAAGTACCGAACTCCAGTTCCAGCAATTCGTCCTTGCTCACACCTAAACCTATTTCTTCCGCTTCCTGAAGAACGAGCGCGTTCTCCACAAAATAATTCCAGACCTGCGAACGAACCTGGTAGGTGTTTCCCTGTGCATTGGAATACACTAGTTTTTCGTAGGAGTCAAATTCCGAGCGCTTGATTTCCTCGCCATTCACCTTGCCAAGCATATTCACATCCCCTGCAGAATAATTACTTGTGTTCTGCATAACGTCCATCAGGATAAAACCACCGAGTGCCAATACCATGACGACGATGAGAATCCATCCATTCTTCCGAATCGTACCGATTAAAGCCATTGTAATGTAATTAGTTGAAAATCAGAATTTTAAATACAAATTTAAGGCAGCTTCCAAAAAAGCAACCGCAAAGGTAAATGTTCGGCATGGAAAAAATGAAACAATTTTCATTTTACTCCGAAACCGTTCGGCCAGCCTGTCGCGGGACTGACAAAACTCAGTTTGCCTTCCTCATTTTCGGCCATCAGGATCATGCCTTGCGACTCGACGCCCATCATTGGGCGGGGCGCCAGGTTGGCCAAAACCAGCACTTGCTGACCGACGACTTCTTCAGGACTGAAATGTTCGGCGATGCCGGACAGAATGGTTCGGGTTTCAAAACCCAGGTCGACGCTCAGTTTGAGCAGTTTTTTGGATTTCTCCATTTTTTCCGCCGTCAGGATTTTGCCGGTGCGGATGTCCATTTTAGCAAAATCGTCGTATTGAATGGTGTCTTTCATGGGTTCGTATGTCGTTTTTTCAGCAGCAGACGCGGTTGCCGGGGCGCCTCCCCCGAGTTTGGCGATTTGCGCTTCGATGACCTCGTCGGGAATGCGGCTGAAGAGGTGCTCCGATTGTCCGAGCGCATGGTTAGGCAATACGATGGGGTTGCCTTCCACCAGTTCGTTGAGGATAGCCAGCAGGTCGCCTTTATCGCGCAACAGGCCCAGGTTGAGCATTTTGCGCAGGCGATTGGCGGAAAACGGCAGGAAAGGCCGGATCGCGACGGACAGCACGGCCACGTATTGCAGCGCCAGGTTGAGCACAACCTTGACGGTTTCGGGTGTGTCTTTTACGGTTTTCCAGGGTTCGTTGAACTGGAGCAGGGCATTGCCGGCGCCGGAAATTTCCATCACAATGCGCAGGGCTTCCCGGAAATTGAAACGTTCGATTTCTGTGCCCATTTCCCGTAACTTGCCATACAGCAGCGACAATTCCTGGTCGTAGGAGCCGGTTTTGTCCGTTTCCCAGCCGCTTTTAAAATCCAGGTCGGGATTGATAGCAGGCACGATGCCGGCGTAGTATTTGTGCGATAAGACCAGCACGCGGTTGACGAAATTGGCGAGGTTGTTCACCAGTTCGTTGTTGTTGGTTTCCTGAAAACCTTTCCAGGTGAACTCGCTGTCCGCCTGTTCGGGCATTTTTTTCACCATATTGTAGCGCAGCGCATCTTCCTGACCTTTGAATTCTGCACAATATTCATGCACCCACACCGCCCAGTTTTTGGAGGTGCTCAGTTTACGGCCTTCGAGGTTCAGAAACTGGTTGGCGGGCACATTCACCGGCAGGATGTAGTCGCCGTGCGCTTTCAGAATGGCAGGAAAAATGAGGCAGTGGAAGACGATATTGTCCTTGCCGATAAAATGCACCAGTGCGGTATCATCGTTTTTCCAGTAGGTTTCCCAGTCTTTGCCGTTGTCGAGCGCCCATTGCCTGGTAGCCGAAATATAACCGATGGGAGCATCCAGCCAGACGTACAGTTTTTTGCCTTCCGCGCCGGGAATCTCCTGCGGCACATCCACACCCCAGTCGAGGTCGCGGGTCATGGCGCGGGGTTGCAGGCCCTGGTCGAGCCAGGAATTGCACTGCCCGAGCACATGGTTTTTCCAATCTGCCGGATTGTGGAGTTGTTTGCCATCGGCTACGCCGGTGTTGATCCATTCGCGCAGCCAGGCCTCGTGCTGATCGAGCCGCAGGAACCAGTGTTTGGTCGGGCGTTTGACCGGTACGGAGCCGCTGAGCATAGATTTGGGGTCGATGAGATCGGTAGGACTGAGTGCGGAGCCGCATTTTTCGCACTGGTCGCCATAAGCCTCCGGGTTGGCGCAAACCGGGCAGGTACCCACAATGTAGCGGTCGGCGAGAAACTGCCCGGCCACTTCATCGAAGTATTGTTCGGTGGTTTCTTCCAGAAAAGCGCCTTTTTGGAGCAGTTTTCGGAAAAAATCCTGCGAAGTCTCGTGGTGAATCGGCGCGCTGGTGCGGTGGTAAATATCAAAATCGATCCCAATTTTTTCAAACGTGTCTTTCAATACGGTATGGTACTGATCGACAACAGCCTGGGGTGTCGTGCCTTCTTTGCGGGCTTTGACGGTGATGGCCGCGCCATGCTCGTCGGAACCGCATACAAAAACAACCTCGCGCCCCATGAGTCGCAGGTAGCGCACATAAATATCGGCAGGCAAATACGCCCCGGCCAGGTGCCCGATGTGTAAGGGGCCGTTGGCATAAGGCAGGGCTGCGGTAACTAAATATCTTTTTTTCACAGATGGTATATTGATGGCGCGCCTTAAAAGTCATTTAAAAAAGCGGCGCAAAAGTAAGATGTGGTAATGGGAAAATGATTTAAAAAGTTCATTGCAGCAGGAATATCGTTGGGGTTTGAGAGGTTTGATGGTTTGTGGTGGTAACTCATGGCTTTACGTTACCACTACAAACCATCAAACCTCTCAAACCATCAAATTAAGGCACAGTTGTTGTAAAAGACAATGTCGTCTACCCGTCAAAAGTATATTATCAGGCAGCGTGGATGAAATTCTTTTTCTATTTGTAACATTTTCATTTTACTCCAAGTAGCCTTAAAGTGATGTTTTCCATTCATACCGGGCGCCAAAAAAAATATGGCGGTTTGGATGAAAAAACTATATTTGCCATAGAATTACCGATAAGAAACAAACACTTAATCACATTGTAATGAATCCGATGATAATCAATCGGCAAGATGGTAACATTCTTGCTACCCAGAACGTATCTATTTCAGCCATAGTTGTGTTGGGAAATCCGCGTAATGCAGATTGCAGCCAGCATGGTATTTGTCGCATCGACACGTCTGTTGCGCCACCTTGTGATTGCCGTCACCAGACCAAAGCCTGGCTGAGTGTGCCATCCCCGGGCGTTGTCCGGCTCGTGTTCGAATATGCCGCCATGCAGGAGGCTTCCGTGGAATATTTTTTCCAGAACAGTCATTTCCTGGTACAATCAGGCTACATGCTCCCTGCCAATGTTGCGGAAAAATTAGGCCTGCCGGGCGAACTCCTGCTGATCGAGCCGGGTGAATATCCGATTTTTCGGTATGCGGGTTTTTTGGAAATTACTTTTCAGGGTGGTTTGATGGGTTGAGAAAGGTTTGATAGGTTTGATGGTTTGAGGTGGTAACGTAAAGCCAAGAGTTACCACCTCAAACCATCAAACCATCAAACCTCCCTTCAAACCATCAAACTACCTCAAACCTCCACAAACCTTCTTTTTAGGACATTGCCATTCAACTAATATCGCCGGGCTACTTACTTTTGCCCTTTCGCGGATAAACCACCCCGCGAAGGCATCGTATGAAAGTCCACTTTATCCTGCGTTATCACACCCGCATAGGCGAAAATTGTCTCATCAGTTTCGGTCAGGAGTCGCCACAATTGCTTACTTACCTGAATGAAGACCTCTGGCACGGGGTTTTTGAAATAGATTCGAAAAAATACCCGACGCTTTTTTACCAATACCATTTTCAGGCGAAAAACGGCGCACTGACAAGCGAATGGGAAACGGAACGGCTGCTCGACCTTTCAGACAAAACGATGGATTACCAGGAGGTAGTCGATTACTGGAACCCGGCAGGGGCTATCGAAAACACTTTCCTGACGCAACCTTTCCAGAATATTTTCAACCCTGCGCCGGCTGCCGCTCCAACGCCAGGCAGCAAACAAGCATTCTCCCACGTATTTAAAGTAAAAGCACCGCTGGTACAGGCCGGTCAATCTGTATGCCTGCTGGGGCATGGCGCCGCACTCCGGGCCTGGGATACCGCCGCACCCCTGGTACTGAAAAGGGATGGCAACTGGTGGACGATCCGCCTGGATCTCACACAGGAGGATTTTCCGTTGGGATATAAATACGGCATCTGGGATCATACCGGCAATCGCTTTTTGGGTTTTGAAACGGGTAATAACCGGACGCTCTACGCGCCTTCCGCAGGGCAGAAAAAACACCTCATTACTTTACACGACGGGTTTATGCGTATGCCCAACAACACCTGGAAAGGCGCCGGCGTGGCCATTCCGGTGTTCAGCCTGCGCAGCAAAAAAAGTTGGGGTATCGGGGAGTTTACCGATTTGCCTTTGCTGGCAGACTGGGCGAAATCGGTCGGCCTGAAAATGATCCAGTTGTTGCCCATCAACGATACGACCGCGACGCATACCTGGACGGATTCATACCCGTATTCCGCTATTTCCGCTTTTGCCCTGCACCCGATTTTCCTGAATGTGGAGCAATTGGCCGGCAAAGAACACGCTGCCCTGCTAAAGCCTTATTTAAAACAGCAAAAAGCCCTGAATGCACTGGAAGCCGTTGATTATGAAGCGGTTCTACAATTAAAATGGGATATAATCCGCCAGTTGTACGACCTGCTGAAAGCGGACTGGCTGAAAGACAAGGATTACGCAACCTATTATGCCGCCAACAAGGACTGGCTGGCACCGTACGCTGCTTTCTGCTGGCTGCGCGACGTGAATGGCACCGCCGATTTTAACAAGTGGTCGTCCCATTCGGTGTATAAAAGTAAAGCGATCGAAAAACTCCTGACGCCCGGTTCCGAACACGCCGATCAGATCGGACTGCACCTTTTTGTGCAGTGGCAGCTCCACCTGCAACTGAAATCCGCTACCGACTATTGCCATCAAAAAGGATTGGCTGTGAAAGGTGATATCCCGATCGGCATTTATCGCCACAGCTGCGATGCCTGGATGGCGCCCGACCTATACAACATGGATCAGCAGGCCGGCGCGCCGCCCGACGATTTTGCGGAAAAAGGCCAGAACTGGGGTTTCCCAACCTACAACTGGGAACGCATGAAAAAAGACGGCTTCGCCTGGTGGAAACAACGCTTCGAACAAATGAGCCTCTATTTCGATGCTTTCCGCATCGACCATATCCTGGGCTTTTTCCGTATCTGGAGTATCCCGGTGGATGCGGTGGAAGGTATTCTGGGGCAATTTGTACCCGCTATTCCGGTGACGGAGCAGGAACTGCGCGAAGCAGGCATCGGCTTTAGTTATGAGCGCTTCTGCAAACCCTTTATCAACGAAAAAATACTGCTCGATACGTTTGGCGCGGACGCGCACTGGGTTGCCGAAAACTGCCTGGAAGCGGTAAAAGGTGGCTTTGCACTGCGCCCGGCATTCGATACCCAGCGCAAAGTGGAGCAATATTTTAACACCCAAAAACCCGACGAACGCAACCAGCAGCTCCGCGACGGCTTGTTTTCGCTGATTTCAAATGTCATCATGTTGAGCGATGCAGATGCCCAGACCGGCAACTGGAAAGGCGCTTTCCGTTTCGGCATCGAAAAAACAACGTCTTTTCAATACCTGCCGGAGGAAATAAAAGGGCCGCTCAGAGACTTGTATGTCAACTATTTCTTCCGCCGGCAAGACGATTTCTGGCAAATACAGGCCATGGAAAAACTGCCCGCCCTCAAACGCAGCACCAATATGCTGATTTGTGGGGAAGACCTGGGTATGGTACCGAGTTGTGTGCCTGATGTAATGGAAGAACTGGGCATTCTGAGCCTCGAAATACAGCGGATGCCGAAAGCCTCCGGCGCTGCTTTTTTCCACCCGAAAGACGCGCCCTACCGCTCGGTGGTGACGCCCTCGACGCATGATATGAGCACCCTGCGCGGCTGGTGGGAGGAAGACCGCAACCTGTCGCAGCGCTTTTTTAATGAAATACTCGGCTACCAGGGCACAGCGCCTTATTTCTGCGAACACTGGGTCAATCGCTCCATTATTCTCCAGCATTTTAATTCTCCGGCCATGTGGAGTATTTTCCAGTTGCAGGACCTGCTGGGCAGCGATGAAAAACTGCGCCGGCAAAACCCGCATGACGAACGAATTAATATTCCCGCTATCGCCAAACACTACTGGCGCTACCGCATGCATTTCGGCCTGGAGGATTTGATGGCGGCTGAAAGGTTTAATGCAGATTTGAAGAAGATGGTCACCGAGAGTGGGAGGAGTTAGTCCGAAGTGCGAAGTTGTCAGTGCGAAGTCCGTAGCAAGTCCGAAGTGCGAAGTCCGTAGCAAGTCCGAAGTGCGAAGTCATCAGTCATCAGTCCGTAGAGTACACCGTGGCAAGTTTTGGAATCCCAAGCATGAAACGGCACACTCTACGGACTTCGGACTGATGACTTCGCACTTCGGACTTGCTACGGACTTCGCACT
This sequence comes from Saprospiraceae bacterium, assembly GCA_022844265.1. Classification (GTDB taxonomy): domain Bacteria; phylum Bacteroidota; class Bacteroidia; order Chitinophagales; family Saprospiraceae; genus M3007. Next base: position 15,124 of record JALHMA010000010.1, read on the forward strand.
AATACAACGAAGCTTTCCCCAAACACGCTCCAAACCCGATAATGCCCACCAGCAAACCGCTGAGCAGCATGGCCCTGCCGATGTGTTTCCGGGTGGTAAATAAGAGGATTGCCCCGCCAATCACATTGATACCGACCTGCACAACCAGCAGGAAAGCGTCGAAGATCAGACCGGCCAGTCCGGCTTCACTTCCGCCTTGGTCTATCAGACCGGAGAGGGTCATGTAAACGAGCATAATACCGAAATTGATGAGTACTACCTTTCCCAACGGCATGGGTGGCGGAGGGTCGAGCGGCGGGAGATCAGGTTGGTCGAGTGGATCAATGTACATGTTAGTTATTCGTTATTAGGACAAGGTTACATAAGTTATTTGAATATTCGAGGATGCGAGTATTTGAGTATAAATGATTCGTTATCAGTCAGATACTCGAATACTCAAATCTTCAGATACTCTTCTGTGACTCATTGATTTACATTGCTATTTGCCCTTTGCAGTTTTAACTCCTTGCTTAATTCCGGGTTTCTGAGTTGTTCCAGATACGCCCGCTTGGCGGGATCGCGGTAAAACAGGTTCATGGTTTCAAAGGGAATAATTTTATCGTCTTCCATACTCACGATATGCACGCATGATTTTTTGATGGCCCGCACATCGAAGTCGTATGCGTCGACAAAACGCATGATGATGATGCGGAACAGGTTGTCGTAGCCGAGTGTGGGCGCGTCGATATGCGGCAGGCAGCACATAATGCTGTGCAGTTCATCTGTGGCGCATTCGACTGAATTGCCGGTGCTGAACAACTGTATCATGTGGCTGTGCAGGCGCTCGTCCTGTTCGTACACAATGGTGTTGCGCGAGTTGTCGAGCAAATCCTGAGGATTGAGGTAGCGGGTGAGGGGGAATACCTCGCCATCTATTTTCAGGGCGTAGGCCATCGCCAGTGCATCGGGGTTGCAGGGCACGGGAATAATGTCTTCCGGCTGGAAAACGGGCGCCTGGTTCAGGATTTCCTGTCGCACCTCCGTGAGCGTGATGCGGTCGGTTGCGGGCTGAAAACCTTCCACCCTTCCGGCGATCTGCGTGGGTTGGAACGTGACGCCCCGCACACATTTTTGCTGGAGAGCAAAAGATATGATGTCGCCAATCTCCTGGTCATTCAATCCTTTTTGGAGCGTTACTACCAGGGTAGTCGAGAGATTGACGCGGTTCAGGTTTTCCAAAGCGCGCATCCGCACATCCAGCAGGTTTTCGCCGCGCAGGCTTTCCAGCACATGCGGTTGCAGGGAATCGAATTGCAGGTAAATTTCAAAATCGGGCATGTATGTCGCCAGCCGTTCGGCAAACGCCGGATCCTTGGCGATGCGGATGCCGTTGGTATTCAGCATCAGGTGGCGGATGGGCTTGCGTTTGGCAATATCGAGGATTTCAAAAAACTGCGGGTGTACGGTCGGTTCTCCGCCGCTGATTTGAACTACATCCGGCCGGCCTTCGTTGGCCACCACCAGGTCGAGCATATGTTCGATTTCCGCCAGCGTGCGGTGTCGTCCGTGGTGCGGCGACGATTCGGCGTAGCAGGTGGGGCAGGCCAGGTTGCAGCGGTCGGTCACTTCCACAATAGTCAGGCAGGAATGCTGCTCATGGTCGGGGCAAAGTCCGCAGTCGTATGGGCAGCCGAAATGGGTTTTTGTATTGAATTTGAGCGGCATTTCGCTGCGTTTGGCATAGTTCCGGGTGTTCCGGTAATATTCCACATCGGTAGCGATCAGTACTTTTTCGGCGCCATGTTCGGGGCAGCGCTTCAACATGTACACTTTTTCGTCCTGAAAAACAATTTTTGTGTCCACCCGCCGCAGGCAGGAGGAGCAAAGGGAAAGGGTGAAGTCGTAATAAACGTAGGGGCGATCCATAGTCAAGAGGCAAAATGCACTATCGTTTTCCGGTAATAAAAAAGACCTGCCAGACAGGCTAACTGTATAGTTGATAAACCGAACGGAAAAAACCAGGCCGGCTTCAGCCATTCCACAAAGAAACGCCAAAACAGGTATCCGATCATGAAAATTTTAAAACGCATACCGTTGGGTAGCGGACCTTGCTTCTCCCGGAACCTTATGGCTGCGGCGAGCGCAAAAAGCATGGTTATTTCATACAAATTAACGGGGTGGCGGGGTATGCCATCTCCAAAATCAATGGCCCAGGGCAAGGTGGATGGCAATCCGTGGGTACCGTCGCTGAGTCCCGCGAAGTGACAGCCCAATCGTCCGACGGCCAGTGCAACGATGAGTGGGAATGTCATCAAATCGCCGGAGGAAACGTGTACGCCGATCACCTTTTTGGTGGTTTCCACGCCGATCAGACCGCCGAGCAAGCCGCCTACGATCGTTTTGTTATCCAGCCAGATCAACCAGTTGAATTGTGCCAGTTCGGCCGGGCGTTCGAGTACGCCCAACAGGTGGCTGCCCAGGAAAGCGCCTGCCGCAGCGCCCATAAAAATCTGCCAGCGCTGCTCGTCGTTGATGGGGTCCCGGCTGCGGCTGCGTTGCCACACATAGAGCCGGTAGCCGAGCGTGTAGGCCAGCATCTCGAACAGCAGGTGCGCCGGGATGTGGAAAGGGCCTGCCGTAATTTCAAGAGGATAGTGCATTTTTTTTAAAAGGCAAAAGGCAAGGGGCAAGGGGCAAAGTGCAAAACGCAAGGGGCAAAAAACAAAAGGCAAAAATAGCTACTCGGTTAATATTGCCTTTTGTTTTTTGCCCTTTGCTTTTTTATTTACTTCGTTCCTCCAGTTTTTCCAGCAGCCATTCGCGTTCGATAATATTGGGAATCGACTTGATTTCACGCGCCATTTTCTCATAACGCACACTGTTTTTTTGCCAGATGTGCCGGATGATTTTGTCTAGTTTTTTCAGGAAATTGGTGTAGCGGATTTTGGCGGTGGCCGAAAGTTTTGCCCTGCGAATTTTTTGTTCCAGCGCTCTCATGCGGCTGTCGAGTAGATCGTCATTTGTTTCAACATAAATTTTTATGAGCAGTACATCTACCAGGATGCTAAGATTGGGGTTCTCAAATAAACGGTAATTCAGGTTTTCAACAGATTGCCGGTATTCCTTTGTATAAAAATGGTACTCAGCCAGGTTCAGATTGTACGCTTCGGCGGGATAACGGGTGCCACAGATACGCTCCGGCGGGTGCTGATCCAGCACTTTTTTGACCCAGTCGAAGTGGCCCAACTTGAGCGCAAACGTAATCAGCATACGATAAGCATTCACTGAAATACTGCCATCCAGGTAAAAATAGCCCTGCTCGAAGTGTTCTTTGTACAGATCAAATAATTTGAAGCGATAAAACGGATCGCCTGATTTGGTATAGCGACGTACCCAAAAGTGCCGTTGATATGCTTTCAGGTTGCAAAGCGTATCCATAGGTATTTCCGACTTGTTTTTTTCCAGCAAAATTTCAAATTCCTCATGGATGCTTTGATTATCGGGATGCTGAAGCAATTGGAAAATCAGACGATACAGTTCAATTAATGGCAACCGGCCTAGCCCACTTTTATCAATCAGGGAAAGAATAGGCTCTATTTGAGTAGTATCGTACTGAAAATTGTTTTGCGACAATTGTCGTTGATACAAAAGTGCGCAGGCCATTTCCAGGTGCAGGATACTGTAATAGGCATCCAGATAAACGGATGTTGTACTGATATTGGCATCATCCTGAAAACTGTTGGTCAGGGTTCTGAAAGCGGCAATTTCTTCAGCCAGTTCAAACTGCCGGTGATAGTAACGGGCATCGCGATAAGGCCACTCTTCCTGAACTTTTTTGAGTGCCTGAACAATTTGCCAGAACCGTTCTTCCAGGCCGTTTTTTCGGCAAAATTGCAGCAAGGCAAACAATTCCCGGTATTCTGTTTCAGGTGCATTGCGGTGTAATTGCTCTTGTGACAGAAAGCTGCGAACGAGGCTGAATAACTTTGACATCAACCCGTCCAGGTCATTCTTTTTGCCTTCCTGATAAAATCTGTCCGGGAAAAAATGAGCGAATACCACTGCTTTATCCAGAAGCGGGTGGTTTTCCTTCGCTTCATACAGGATAATGTAGTCGTACAGACCGATCAGAATATCCACTTGTTGTGCGCTGTTAAAATAAGGCGACTGTAGAAACAGCCGAAGCCTCTTCCTTTCTGCGTAGTCGAGACGCGACAATACCTCCAGCAGTTTGCGGTTTAACATTTGATCCGGAAAATTTTGACTGCCAATCTAAACGTTTTTTTTGGAAAAACGATAAAAAGTGTAGGAAAAAGGACGACAAGAAAGGTGAAATTTTGCGCTATTTATAACCAACACTGCTGCCAAATCAATTATGTACAAAACTATTTTTGTAGCGATCAACCTTCTAATGCTTTTTTCGCCGAAAATTTCCGGCACTCATCTCCATCCCGACTCAACACAAACGAACTGCCTTTTACCTCCGCCTCAGACTATCAGCTTCGAGGGGGTAACTCCTTCCACTATTTCTTTGTCGTGGACGCCTGTTCCTAATGCAGCCCTTTATAGAGTAAGTGTGTACAACCAGACGGACCAGGTTGCGCTGCCGAATGCTTATACCTCCTCTCCATTTATTGAACTGGAAGAACTGGATACAGATTCACATGAATATCTCATAGGAGTGAGCGCATCCGCCTGCGCAGGAGGAATTGAATTTGGCGCTGAAATTTTTATAGAATACAAGCCGGGTATTATCATTATTGTGGATGAAATCGTGCAAAGGAATTGTCCCGTCCCACCTATAAATTTGCTGCCCAACCCAAAGCATCTGGAGATTAGTTTACCTTTTAACAGTATCAACAATGACTTGATCGAGACCAGGCGAATCCGCGTATCGGCAAATGACAACCAGAACTCCGGTTATGTTGATTTTTTAATTTGGGTAGATTGTTATACGCAAGTCAGATTTTGCGAACTCGAGGTCCAGGGCGCTACTCAAATCCCTTCGGGCAAAACAATTAAATACGTTTTCACTGATGATGCTTCGCCATTTTTTGAGATCATAAACGGGGCCTGCGATATCAATATATGCAAGGTCTATCTGCAATATTATGTCCCCTGTCTGGTGGGCCAGGGTACTTGTTTCATAGAAAACGATCCTGCCTCTTGCGGAGGAAGACCAGATTCTGATCATTTACTTCTTGCCGGGAAAGATTCGTCTGCCGTCCCGATCGCTGCAAATATGAATGGGATGCACAAAAAAAATGTAGAGCAGCCTCCATCACAGCCATACCTGAAAGTTGCGCCGAATCCATGCTCGGATATCATCGACGTTCAATTCCATCTCGATAAACCGGGTCCGGTTTCCATCCAGATCTTCAACGCAACGGGGTCCGTCGCACTGAATCTGCTTTCGCATCAATGGCTAGACAGTGGTGCGCATTCTACAAAGATGACGATCGGGGACACATTGAATAAAGGTGTTTATTTTCTGGTATTGCAACATGGAGATCAACGCATTGTGACTCCCCTGATTAAAATCTAAATATCTGTTTCTTCTGTCCGGCCCATCAAAACACAATCGCCCCCGGTTAAATCCACCGGGGGCATTTCTTTTTCTGGTACAGGAATATCGCTGAAAAATGTAGTTGCCGGCGGGGAGTCCTCCTCCCACTTTTGCCCTCAGAACAGCGCTGCAGAGTTGTTCCCAACTACCTTTTTTAACTTTTAAATTCATTCAACAATGAAAAAAGCAATTCCTTTTCTCTTTCTCCTTATTTCAATCCCAAGCTATTGGGGATGTGAGAAAAATGATAACGCCGTTGACACACACCCTTCCGAAGAAAGCACAAAACAAGCGCTTCACGCTTTTGCCAAACTTTTGATAGCAGATCAAAAATCAGAAGGGGAATTGAAAAGAAGGCAAGTGGAACTCAATGCCCGGACAGGCGATCAGGAATTTATGATGGTCGACCTCAAAGAGCCAGGGACCAGCCTGAGAACCCCCTCTGCGATTGACCAATTATTAGCCCAAAACCCTTTGATGGAAATCGCTTACCCATCCTTTGCTTTTCAAACAAGCCAAACGTTTGAGCAGCATATCAGTCAGATTCAGTACTACGTCGTCCTCGATGAAGACACAGAGCCGGAGGAAGTTGCAACCCTGCCCGCATATGATGCGAATGGGAATGCGGTACAAATTTCTTCTACATTCAATGAGAATATCCGATACGCGGTCGTGAAAATTGACGAGGCGCGTGATGCGATTGTTCAAGGCGCGCTCACGACCATAAAAGGCAAAACAATTCCTGCTTCATTGGGTGATTTTAGTTCTCTAATGGTAGTAGGCAACATCACTTATTATGAAGAGGCAACGTTTATCAATGCGCAAAGAAAGGATGAAGGCCCCCAGGAAGGCGGTCCTGTTGACCCCAGAGGCGGCGGTGACCCTGAAGGCGAATGTGACCGGCCTGCTAACAAAAAAGACCAGTTGTATAAAATTCGTTTCTCAAACAAGGATGCTGTAAAGGTGATCGAGAGCGGATTCAAACTGCCGAATGTAGAACTTTTCATAACCTATATATTTGGCACGGTAAATCCAGCCAATGCAACACTTACCGTAGATGCCATTACTACACAGGTAGATAAAAACTGGTCATTGATGAACGGCTGCTGTTGGGATGGTGTTGATAACCTCAATCAACAGATCAGAAAATGGAACGGATTAGATACTGATATCTGGAAAGTAGCCTTTGTTGAAAGAGACAGAGATAAAGATGCCGAGGATTCCTGGTCATTTGGTTTTACACCATCAAAAACCGTGGACAAAGTTTATTCCATCGGATTCCCCATCTCTTACTCGTTCAAGAAAAAGAAACAAGACAAACTTGCCGGCGAGGTAATTATTGATTATTGCGACGCGGCAGAAGGAGAAGGCACTTCTTACAAAGTGTATTCTGGCGGCAATGACGGCATGTATTTCAGGGAGAATTTTCAAACCCAATAAAACCGGTTTGTCATAAAACAGGCTTGAGGCGGTGGAGGCATTCGAATCGTGAAACAGTATATTTCAGATCGGGTAGCGCTCCACCGCAACAGGTTGTATCATAACATTTTAAGATAAAATATGAAAACACATATCCTGCTATTTCCGATATTGGCTTTCCTGGTATGGATACCCGGAGTACAAAATGTATTTGCGCAAACCTCCGATGGACGATTTATCTTTTACAGTGAGGTCGTGCCATACGCCATACTGTATGGAGGGCAAGCAGATGGTTACCAGATAGGAGCAGGGTGTAACCTGGTGAAGGGGAAATATACCATACAGTTAACCTACGGTGTCAGGAAACGAACCTATGAACTTTCTGACCAGGTGGCTGCGCCGCTGGTCAACGGAATGCCTATTGTTGATAAAACAACGGATGCGAGCATCTTTACCCCTGAAAATGAACAATTAGGAGGTGTGCCCGATATTTCATTGTTTCAACACCTGGAAGAGGCCGGTATCCGTCATTACGTTCCCCGTGATGGCGCTTACGTAACCAATTACGGCTCTCTGGAAATACTTAGAAATTATACTATAAAAAACAAATGGGCAGTTTCCGGGGGATTGGGAGGGCAGATAGGTTTGATGAACCGGACAGAAGCAGGCGGTGGGCTAAGCGACTCGGTCAATTATTTTGGACAACCCATCAAAACCTGGATCACTTACCGGATATCGGCGAGGTACCTCTATTATGGTTTTACCAGCCGTGTTTCCCTTACCAGAAAAATATCCAGCCATTTCTCTGTGGGAATTGGCGCCGGAATACACATTATTATGGCAAAAAACAGCACGGATGATGTGATGCCCTATTTCAGTCTTTTAGCCAGGTGTTCTATCTAAATATCTACCGCACCGGTTTCCACTCTTCCGCATACGACCGGCCCCGAAACAACAATGAAAGCCCTTCGCGCAGGTAGATCCAGCTGATGCCCCAATAGCCGTACTGGCGGAACCGTCGGGGCGAATGCTGCACCCGCAGCTGCCATAAATAGGAAATATGGCCTTCTTTGCTCAGCCGGTAAAACAGGTTACAATCTTCTCCGGCCACGATTTTTTCGTTGTAACCACCGATTTTTTCAAACACCCGCCGCCGCACCAACTGGCATTCACCTTTGGCCAGATACACGCCTGCCAGGAAAGACAGGCGTATAACCAGATTCATAAAAATATGATAAAACCGGTCGCTCCAGCGCGTTTCTTCCGGGTACACCCGCAACGGCACGGTAGCCGCTACCACTTCAGGCCGGCGAAACGTATGCAGCACGGCGTTAAAAAAGCGCTGTATATCAGGGATATACACATCGGCATCCATGTGAAACAGGATATCGCCGGAAGCGGCGGCAGCGCCCAGGTTGCGCCCGATGGCGATGTTTTGTTTGCCCTGCGCCTGTACCAGTTTAAAATGCCGGGCGCCGTATTGCGCTTCGTAGCGCCGGACAATTTCGGCAGTGCCGTCGGTGCTGTTGGCATCCGATACGATAATTTCAAGCGCATACCGATCCAGCCACGGTTCAAACTGCGCCAGCGTCCGGTCAATATACTTGGCTTCGTTTTTGGTGGGGATCACGATACTGAGTTGTACAGTTGACATATCCTTTAAGAATAGTTTGTGCGCCGAAAATTAGTACTTTCCTGCGCAGAACTCCTATTTTAGTAGATTGTCTTTTTCTTAATTTTTTCTTTTTACCACATGTTTTTTACCACATAGGTATTTTACCACATAAGGCACATAGGCTATTCACATAGAACACATAGCCGTAGAGTACTTTAAACTATGTGTTCTATGTGAATAGCCTATGTGCCTTATGTGGTAAAATAACTATGTGGTAAATACTTTCCCCCTTTCTTCCAAAATAGGTTTTTTAGCCCGTTTTTTGCGTCCTCATTCCTCATTCCTCATCCCTCATTCCTGTTCTGGCATGAAAGTTCTCAAATTTGGCGGCACTTCCGTAGGCAGCCCGGCTGCTATTCGCGGTTTGATTGATATTTTAAAAGGTTACCACCAGCGTGGCGACCGTTTTACGGTGGTCTTTTCGGCATTTTCAAAAGTGACCGATACGCTGCTGGAAATGGCTCAAAAGGCTTCAAAAGGAGACAAGGTATACCTCGATTTACTGGAAAAAGTACGCGCCCGGCATTTGGATGCCATCGCTGCGCTGCTCGAACCGGAGCATCGCGCGCCGGTCGAAGCACATATTCTTGCCAATTTTGAAGCGCTGGGCAACGTCCTGCAGGGTATTTTTCTGCTGCGCGAAGCCTCGGCGCGTTCGCTCGATTTTGTGGTGAGTTTTGGCGAGCGCAATTCAGCAGCCATCATTGCTCATGCCATGAACAGCAACGGCATACCGACCGAATTTCTGGATACCCGCGAACTGGTGCGCACCGATGCGCATTTCGGCAGCGCTAAAGTGGATTTTGAAGAAACCAACCGCCTCATTTCCCAATACTACGCAACACACCCAAAAGTGCAGGCCGCTACCGGTTTTATCGGCAGCACAGCCGAGGGGCTGACCACTACACTCGGGCGCGGCGGTTCGGATTACACGGCAGCCATCATCGGCGCGGCGCTAAATGCGGATGTGATAGAAATCTGGACGGATGTGGACGGGGTGTTGACCGCCGACCCGCGCAGGGTAAAAAAAGCCTTTACACTGCCCAGCATGACCTATCGGGAAGCCATGGAAATGAGCCACTTCGGCGCCAAGGTGATTTACCCGCCGACCATCCTGCCCGCCCTGGCGAAAGGTATCCCGCTGCGAATCAGGAACACATTTAACCCTTCTTTTGAAGGTACTTACATCGGTAAAAACCCACCGGCTGAAATCCATACCGCCCTGGAAACGGACAGCGGCTGGGCCGGCGCCATCAAAGGTATTTCCAGCATCAACCAGGTATGCCTGCTGACCTTGCAGGGAAGCGGCATGTTCGGGGTGCCGGGTATCGCAGCGCGCCTGTTCAACGCCCTGGCACAGGTGGGCGTCAATATTGTAATTATCACACAGGGGTCGAGCGAAAGCAGCATCACTTTCGCGGTATCGCCTGCCCAGGCCAAACTGGCCCAAAAAGCCGCGGAAAAAGAATTCGCCTACGAAATCCGGGAAACCCTGATTGAACCGCTGAAAATTGAAACCGATCTTTCCGTGGTAGCCATTGTAGGGGAAAACATGCGCTACCGGCCTGGTATTTCGGGTCGCCTTTTTCAGGCATTGGGCAAAAACGGGGTGAATATCGTCGCCATTGCGCAAGGTTCCAGCGAATTGAATATCTCCGTGGTTGTCAACGCCATGTACGAAACCAAAGCGCTGAATGCCATCCACGAAGCCTTTTTCCTCTCCGATACCAAAACCCTGCACCTTTACATGGTCGGCGTGGGACTGATTGGCGGCACCCTGCTGCGGCAAATCCAGTCGCAGGCCGATTTTCTGCGCAAAAAACGCAACCTCGAAATCAAGGTAATGGGATTGGCCAACAGCCGCCGCATGGTGCTCACGGAAAACGGCGTACCCCTGGAAGACTGGAAAAATGCACTCGACGGGGGCGAACCGTTTTCTATGTTGCGTTTTACGGAACAAATGAAAGCCTTCAACCTGCCCAATGCCATTTTTGTAGACAATACTGCTTCCGGCGATGTCGCGGGATTTTATGAGCAAATTCTGGACGCCAGTATCTCTATCTCGACGCCGAATAAAGTGGCGGCCTCTTCACCGTATGCGCATTATTTGCGATTGAAACAATTGGCCAACCAGCGCGGCGTACAATGGCGCTACGAAACCAATGTCGGCGCCGGCCTGCCCATCATTACTACCCTGAACGACCTCATTCACTCCGGCGACCGCATTGTAAAAATTGAAGGTATCCTTTCCGGCACCTTGTCTTTCATTTTCAATACGTTCTGCGATCCCGCCCAGCAAGGCAGTTTTTCAGCCATCGTACGGGAGGCCAAAAAACGCGGCCTGACCGAACCCGATCCGCGCGACGATCTTTCCGGCGCCGATGTGCGCCGCAAGCTGCTCATCCTGTCACGGGAGTCGGGACTGCCGCTGGAGTACAACGATATCGAACTGGAGCAGATTTTGCCGGATGCCTGCCTCCAGGCGGACTCTGTCGACCTGTTTTTTGAAGCGCTGGAACAATCCGACGGCCATTTTGAAGCCATGCGACAAGCAGCGGCGGCGGAAGGCCGCGTGCTTCGTTTTGTTGCCAAATTGGAAGAAGGTAAAGCCGCTATCGTGTTGCAGCAATTTGACCAAAACCACCCTTTCTATTTCCTCAGCGGGAGCGATAATATGGTGGTGTTCACGACCGAACGCTACCGCGAGCGCCCACTGGTAGTGCGCGGACCCGGCGCCGGCGCGGAAGTAACCGCCGCAGGCGTATTTGCCGAGGTAATCGGCATGAGCGCAATGGCGTAACGCCGAACCCTGTTCGGCGCTCCGTACCGGCTGCTTTAGCTGCCGGAACTAGAATACATGGGGAAACGCGCAAATGTGGTCTGTTTGGGTATCCGACAGCTAAAGCAGCCGGTAGAGGCGCCGAACAGGGTTCGGCGTTACGCCATTCTGCACAAAATGAAAAAAAGGTTTCAAACATTGGGCGCCTTGCATAGCAGAAGCGACAAAATTACCGTATTATTGCACGCATTTTCAAACAAAATGCTGTGAAAAATCTATTATAAACGTTTGATTTTCAGCGATATATTACCAAGTCGACTCATAGGCCGGTAAGGAGCAGTTCACGATTCATAACTATATGCGAAGAGCCATTGACATACTTTCTGCCGGTGAATTACTGGTTGATTTCATCACCGCTGAATTTGTACAAACATTAGACGAAGCCAGCCTTTTTAAACGTGTCCCCGGTGGCAGTCCTGCCAACCTGGCTATGAATATGGCCCGTCTCGGCAACAATGCCATCCTGGCGGCTTCTGTCGGCAATGATGACATGGGCGATGTGCTGCGCAACTATGTAGCAAAACTGGGCGTCGATACGACGTACATCGCGCAGGTAGACGAACCGACCACCCTTATTTTGGTGACGCGCTCGGCAACGGTGTCCAATTTTCAGCCTTACCGCGCTGCCGATGCCATGCTCTCTATTCGCCAGTTCCCGTATCAGCGTTTTGAGGAAATCGGCATTTTCCATACCACCTGTTTTGCACTTAGCAAACAACCTTCTCAGCACGTACTGATGGAAGTGGCCGAAAAAGCAAAACGCGCCGGTTGCCAGTTGAGCATCGATGCCAATTACGCCGAAAAAATATGGCCTGATCGCCGCGAAGCGCAGCGCCTGCTGGCAGAACTCTGCCGCCTGCGCGCCTTGGTAAAAGTCAGCGACGTGGATTGGGGCCGCCTGTATGAAGATGAAACCCCGGCACCGGATGCCGTGATCGATCACTTCCTCAAAATGGGCGCTACGGAAGTGTGTTTCACCCTCGGCGATAAAGGCTGCTGGGTCGGCAACGGCGAAGAACGCCATTTCCTGCCTGCCCGTGAAGTGGAAGTAAAAGATACCACCGGCGCCGGCGATGCCTTCTGGTCGGGATACCTGACCGCCCGCCTCGATGAAAAAAATCTGCTCGAATGCGCTATCGCAGGACGCCGGATGGCCGAATTGAAACTCGGGCATTTCGGGCCCCTACCCGACAAAGTGGATCGGGCTGCGATTTATGTGGACTTGAATTAAAGGTGTTTCGTGTTTGGTGTTTCGTGTTTGGGGGTGCTTCGTCCAAGCTACACACAGTCGCTGAAAGCAAAGCACCCCTAAAATGGACTTGAATTAAAGGTGTGGGGGTATGGTGTTGGGGGTGCTTCGCCCAAGCCACACACAGTCGCCGAAAGCAAAGCACCCCCAAACACGAAACACCATACACTAAACACGCATTGCGGCATGGACGATTCCCTGCAATTCACCGCTTTTCTGGAAAGTTCCAACAACAACCTCTGGGGCTTTCACTTCCCTGTGCCCGATTTGATTGCACAAACTTTTCTGGCGGATGATGCCAAACGTGTAGTCTGTACCCTGAATGAAAAAGTGACGTTTCAATGCGGCCTGATCCCGAAAGGCAACGGCGCGTATTGCATTATGGTGAATAAAAAAATACGCGAACAATTGGGCCTGAAACCCGGCTCCACCGCCCGGGTGAGCCTCCGCAAAGACGACAGCGAATACGGCCTGCCCATGCCCGAAGAATTAGCCGAAGTACTGGCCCAGGACGAAGCAGGCAACCGCCTGTTTCACGCCCTCACCCCCGGAAAAATCCGCACCCTGCTCTACATCGTCGGTCATGTCAAAAATACGGACGCCCGCATCGGCAGGGCATTTGCCATTGTGGAGCACCTGAAAACCCATGCGGGAAAGATTAACTACAAGGTGCTGAATGAGGATTTGAAAAAGGGGAGTATTTGAGTTTCTTTTACCACATATGACACATAGGCTATTCACCTACAACACATAGCCGTAGAGTACTCTAAACTATGTGTTGTAGGTGAATAGCCTATGTGTCATATGTGGTAAAAGAAAAAATATGGACCTTTTTAATATTCTATCCTTGCCAGTACCGGCAAATGATCCGACGGATAATGGCAGTTCCGGGAGTCGCTCAACACAGCGTGCTGTTTCACACGCATACCGTTTCCATTGATAAAAATATAGTCGATCAGGCGTTTCACCGGCTCGTGAAATTTGAAGGCATTGAAGGTTCCTTCGGGGCCGAAAGCGGGTTCCTGGCTGACAGCACGCGTATCCTTGAGCGCGCCGGCGAGCACTGCGGCGGGTGGTTCACCCGGCTCCGAATTAAAATCGCCCATCAAAATAGCCGGTTCATTTTCCTTGTTCAATTCCTTGATTTTCAACAGGATGAGTTCGGCTGACCGCAAGCGCGCCGTCACCCCGACATGGTCGAAATGCGTGTTAAATACCCATATGCTCTTTGCTGCCAGCGAGTCGTACAAATGGGCGTAGGTACACACGCGGGGTAAGGCGGCATCCCAGCCTTTGGAGGGCAGGCCGGGCGTTTCAGACAGCCAGAAGGTACCGGATTGCAGCAGCCCGAAACGCGTTTTTTGGAAATACAGGGCCGAGTATTCGCCCGCTTCCTTCCCATCGTCGCGTGCGCCGCCAACCCGCGCAAAAGCGGGCAGTTGTTCGTTCAGGTATTCCACCTGGCGGTGCAGGCCTTCCTGAATGCCGAAGACGTCGGGTGCATAGAAACGCAGCTGGGCGGCCAATTGCTCGCGACGCAGGGGCCATGCGTCTTCACCGTCGCCCGGGTTGTCGAAACGGATGTTGTAGGTGATGGCGGTGAGGGTGGTCTGGCTGTGGGTAGTAAAGGGTAGGAAGAGGAGCAGGGCGAATAGGCGCAGCATAAGAGGTGAGAAGTGAGAAGTGAGAGGTGAGAGGTGAGAGGCGCTTCGGGTTTGGGATGGTGAAATATGTTTCTGGTTATCCGCCTTTTGTACAGGAGATTAATTTCCCTGGGTTCCATAGCCGCGTAGCGGCATAAGGTCGGTAGACAAACCAAAGAGCAACGTACCAAGGTGCAAAGCACCGTAACTTTTAGCCTTTGTTTCGGTGCTACGCACCTTTTGAATACGCATGGCATTTATTGCTACCGACCTTATGCCGCTACGCGGCCAGAGCGTCCAACCAAGATCAGGCCCCGGTACAACAAGCGGATAGTCAGAATATGTTTTTCAAAGAGTAAGGCCAGGTCAATTAATCCGGCACTTTTTGTACGTGTTTCAATCAGACACTTTGGCCCTGGATACCGCAAGCAAATCCGGGAAAAAAGCATTAAAATCTTCGGAAAAAGCGTCAATTTCATCAAAAAAGAAACGGCTAAGCCCCTGTGCGTCGAAGTTGCCGGCCAGGCGCAGGCTAAACTTGTCGAGCACCCATTCCAAACCTTCGCGGCGGGTGTAGCCTTGCAGGAATTGCCCAGCGATCATTTTGGGCAGGCGTTCCTGCAAAACGGCAGGCATTTCGGAGGCTCTTTTCTCCAGTTGCCGGTATGTTTTTTCCGCAAAAACATCGAAGGTTTCATCCGTGTATTTTTCCCAGTGGATGGCCAGCAGGTGATCGTACAAAATATCGGTAAACGGTGGGGAATAACGTCCGGCATAAGGCCTGACACGTGCCACACTGCGGTCGGTCATCGGGTGGTTGTCGGTATACGAATCGATGGTGCGGTGCAACAGGATGCCCTGTTGCACCCTTTCCGGGTATTTTTTCCAGTCGTTGCCTTTTACAAAATCGCCGATAAAGTTGCCCAGAAGCAGGTCTTCGTCGTTGAAAGAAAGAAAGCAGTGGGCGAGGTGGTTCATAAATGCGGTTGAATTGTATTTTTATATCGGTCTTCGGGGTATTTTTTTTACTTTTGCGCCCGTTTTGAAACCGTGGGCGCCTAAACAGGTTGATGAAGATTTATAAATGTTGATAATGGCCACTCAAGTAGAGTGAAATTATTTCAAAGAGTGGCCATTATCAACCCTCATCAACCCTCAAAGGTAAGGCAACAGTAAAAAGAAATACTGAACACCTTGCGCCGGGCAATTATTCATTCATTACAATATAAGTAGGTGTGCAGAATTAGTTTAGCCTAAATTCTTTACAAATGCTTGATTATCAACACTGATAACCAATAACTAATAACGAATAACTACTTACTATGGCACTGCAGTGTGGTATCGTTGGTTTGCCCAACGTCGGCAAATCTACTCTTTTTAATGCGTTGACCAATGCGAAAGCCCTGGCAGCCAACTACCCTTTTGCTACCAAGGAACCCAATGTGGGGATCATTATCGTACCCGACGAACGGCTCGATAAACTTTCCGAAATTGTGGAGCCTCAAAATACGCAACCCACGACCGTCGAAATAGTGGACATTGCCGGCCTGATCAAAGGCGCTAGCAAAGGGGAGGGTTTGGGCAACCAGTTCCTGGCCAATATCCGCGAAGTGGACGCTATTGTGCATGTGGTGCGCTGCTTCGACGACGATAATGTGGTACACGTGGACGGTTCTGTAAATCCTGTGCGCGACAAAGAAATTATCGACCTCGAATTGTGCCTGAAAGACCTGGAAACCGTCGAAAAACGCCTCGACAAAACCGCCCGCGCCGCCAGAATGGGCAGCAAGGACGATATCCGCGCACTGGAAGTGCTCACTGTGGTCAAAGCGCAGCTTGAAAAAGGCCGCGTGGTGCGCGAACTCCTCGCAGACTTGGAAGAGGACGCCCGCAACCTGGTGCAGCGCGACCTGTCGCTGCTCACCGCCAAACCCGTTTTGTACGTCTGCAACGTCGATGAACCGGCTATTGAAAAAGGCAACGCCCATACGGAGGCCTTTAAAAAATCAGTGGCCGCCGAAAATGCCGAAGTGATTATGATCTGCGCCGGCATCGAAGCGCAAATTGCGGAAATGGAAACCCTGGAAGAGCGCCAGGAATACCTCGAAATGATGGGACTGAGCGAGCCCGGTGTGAACCGCCTCATCCGTTCGGCGTATAAGTTGCTGAACCTCATTACCTATTTCACCGCAGGTGTGAAAGAAGTGCGCGCCTGGACGGTACGCCGCGGCGCTAAAGGCCCGGAAGCCGCCGGGGTAATCCACTCCGATTTTGAAAAAGGATTTATCCGCGCGGAAGTGATTAAATACAACGACTTTGTGACCCTCGGCTCCGAAGCCAAGGTGAAAGAAGCCGGTAAAATGGCCGTCGAGGGCAAGGAATATGTGGTGACGGACGGCGATATTATGCACTTCCGTTTTAATGTGTAAAAAATGTGTTTAGTGTTTGGTGTTTAGTGTTTAGGGCACTCCGCTTTTGGCATTTGTGAAAATTTGGCCTACCACAGATGCCAAAGGCGAAGCACCCTAAACACTATACACCAAATACCAAACACGAAAAAAAATAGCCATGATCTCTACCATCATTTTCGACCTCGGCGGTGTGCTGATTGACTGGAACCCGGAATATGTTTTCCGCGAGTTGATCCCGGATGAAGAAAGACGCCGGTATTTCTTTGAAAATATCTGTACCCACGAATGGAACATTGAGCAGGATGCTGGCCGTTTGTTGTCTGATGCAACGGAAATGCTGGTCGCCGAGCACCCGGACTGGGAACCTGAAATCCGCGCTTACTACGAGCGCTGGGAAGATATGCTGGGCGGCCCGATTCACGAAACGGTAGAATTGCTGCGCGACATACGCGACAAGGGCGAACACCGGTTGCTGGCGCTGACCAACTGGAGCCACGAAACTTTCCCGGTAGCGCTCCAACGCTACGAATTCCTGCAGTGGTTTGAAGGAATCGTTGTTTCCGGCGAGGAAAAAACCCGCAAGCCATTTGCCGATATTTACGGGATATTGCTGGATCGTTATGAAGTTACGCCGGAAGAGGCTGTGTTTATCGATGACAGCCTGAAAAACGTGGAAGGCGCAGAAGTGGTGGGTATCAACGGCATCCATTTCGAAAATGCCGCCGGGTTGCGCGAAATACTGCGCGAATGGAAAGTGGCGGTGTAAGGGGAAGTTATTAAGATATTGTGATATTGGGATATTGGGATATTGGGATATTGGGATATTTTATTAATAATCAATGAATTGGGCAACAATATCTCAATATCTCAATATCTCAATATCTCAATATCTCAATATCTCAATACCCCAATATCCCAATATCAATTAATACCGTACTTGTACTCAAACGAAAATCTCCAATCCGCTCCAATCCGCTACGCTTCGCTGGACTACCTCCGCGGTCTGATGGCTTTGGCTGTGCTGGTGTTTCATTATGAAAAATGGATCACCGGAGCCTGGAATCCTGCCACACCGCAGGGCCGACTGGGCATTTACGCTGTTTCTATCTTCTTCGTTATCAGCGGATTAGCGCTTGGAAGTGTTTATCAAAACACCGATTTCAGCCGCTGGCGATCTATGTTCCGTTTTGGCGTTAAACGCCTGTTCCGCATTTTCCCGCTGCTCTGGCTGGCGACAATTATTTCCATCTTCATCAATGAAATTGACTACACGCTGCAGCAGGTTTTCCTGAACCTGACTTGCCTGTTCGGGTACGTGGATCCTTCCAAAGATATTGCTACCGGCGCGTGGTCCATCGGCTGCGAATGGGTGTATTACACGGCCTTCCCCTTGCTGATGCTGCTGGCCGCCAGAAGCCGGATTCTTTTATGGACTGTAGTAGGGCTGCTATTTGCCTGCGCCATGTACTATGCTTCGCAACCTGTTTTTGCCAGGGAAGATACGCCGCAGTTTATCTGGTGGGATGTCTATGTGCAGGCGATCAACCACGCTTTTTTCTTCGCGGCAGGTGTGGCAATGGCATTTCACAAAAACAATTGGGCAAAACTGCCGGTTAAATTCTGGCGTATCATACTGATTATCAGCATCCTACTGCTGTTTTTATATCCGGTTGGGACAACAGCAATCAGCCTGGTAAGCGGCAGCAACCGCGCAGTATTTTCCGTCGCAGCCCTGCTTATAACGGCTTCCTTTTTTCACAGCGGGATCATCCTGCGCGGCTTGTTACACCGGGCGCTGTTGTGGCTGGGAATGGTTTCCTATGGCGTGTACCTGCTGCATCCAATTGTTTTTCGCGTCGTCAAGGTGGTAAACCTGCGTTTTTTTCAGTTTCCCGACTTCTGGATATTCCCGGTCGCGCTGGCAGGGACGTTGGTAGCGGCTCATCTGTCTTATTATTTGCTGGAAAAGCCGGCGATGCGACTAGGTGTTTAGTGTGTGGTGTTTAGTGTTTGGGGTGCTTCGCCCTTGGCCGCCCCCGACCCCTGAAGGGGAGTACATCACAATAAATGGAGAAACTGAACTTTAAAGGTAGAAATTGTCCATCTATTGTGATGCACTCCCCTTCAGGGGTCGGGGGCGGCCAAGAGCGAAGCACCCCAAACACTAAACACCACACACGAAACACTAATGCGTTGCCTCTTCCTTTGCCGTATCCAGGTTTTTACCAAAAAAGGCCAGTAAATCGCCCATTGTTTCGCGCAGATCCTTGCGATTAACGATCAGGTCGACGAATCCGTTTTCGAGCAGGTATTCCGCCGTCTGGAAGCCCTCGGGCAGGTCGCGTTTGATCGTTTCGCGGATAACGCGTGGTCCGGCGAAACCGATCAATGCGCCCGGTTCGGCCAGGTTAATATCGCCCAACATGGCATAAGAAGCCGTAACGCCGCCCGTAGTTGGGTCGGTCATCATAGAGAAGTAGGGAAGGCCCGCTTTAGCCAGCAAAGTCAGTTTGGCGCTGGTTTTGGCCATTTGCATCAGGGAAAAAGCGCTTTCCATCATGCGGGCGCCACCAGATTTGGAGATAATGAGCAGCCCGGCACGGGTTTCCAGGGCGTAGTCGATGGCTAAGGAAATTTTTTCGCCCACGACGGAACCCATCGAGCCGCCGATAAATTTAAAATCCATAGCGGCCACGACCAAGGGGTAATCGTGTACGTTGCCGACGCCAATGGCTAAGGCGTCGTTGAGGCCGGTTTTTTTCCGGCTTTCTTCCAATCGTTTATCGTAGGGTTTGAGGTCGGTAAAATGCAGGAAGTCGACCGAAATAAGATCGTCGTGCAAGGTGATAAATTCGTGGTTGTCAAAAAGTATCTCGAAGTATTCCGCCGAACCGATGGCCGTGTGGTAATCGCATTTCGGACACTTGTAGAAGTTGTCGCGCAATGCGCGCATGGTGCTGGTTTCCTTACACATTTTGCATTGAAACCAAATGCCTTCCGGGACATCCTTTTTTGCTTTCGTGGCGGTAGAAATGCCTTCGCGCAGTCGTTTGTACCAACTCATATATTATTATCCGTTATTGGTTAGTCGTTATCAGTATTGATACTCAGGCATTTGGAGGAAACTGACCAAAATAATTTTGGCGCCGTTCCTAAGGTCGTATCTGACTGACACAACGGGTAAAGAGCCGTATTCGGATTGCAAAGATAATCGTATGAACTACAACGCATAGTTTTATTCTCTCACTTCTCACCCTCTCACTTCTCTCACCCTCTCACCCTCTCACTTCTCTCACCCTCTCACCTCTCTCACCTCTCTCACCTCTCACCTCTAAAAAAAAGCCCGGTAAGTCGCGAAGACTAACCGGGCTTTGCCCTTACACCTCATCGGGGACGAGGCCGGGAGGGGCTTTATTTCCCTGCTTTTTGTTTAACGGCAACTGGTTTTTCAGTTTGCGTTTTAGCGCTTTTCGTAGCCGGTTTTTTATCTGCGGCAGATTTTGCAGATTTTTTAGCCGGAACGGTTGTTTTTTTAGCGGCGGCAGATGGTTTGGCGGCCTCGATGGTTTTGCCCATCAGGTACAGTTCTTCTACCACTTTGCCATTGTCCCAGGTGCGGCGGATCACCTCATTGTACACCATGGGGCGACCGTAATGGTCGGTGAAATCGAATACAAACTGCGAGTCCGTTACCTTGTCATTGACAATTTGAACCGCGAAGCGTTCGATATTATTGATTTGAGCAACATGGCTGAGAAAAGAGCGCAGTGCTTCTGTTTTTTGAGATTTGGAATGGGTTTTGTCGGCCTCATTGCTGAGTGTTACGCAATGGTCAGCAGCAAATGCTTCAAATGCGCCAGAGATGTCGCCTTGGGCAATCTGGGTATCCAGTGCATCCACAAGTTGTTGCAATTTCATAAGTCGAATTTCAGTTTGGTGAAAAAATCTGACGCAAAGATACGACAAAATTACAAAAACCAAATAATAGTCTGAATCATGGCTATATATTAACGTTTTGTAAAATTATAATTGCCAATAAATTAAGAACAATTAAGAGCATCCGACAATTTGTAAAAAAAAGATATTAGAGTAATTGCTGTTGGCTTTTACAGAATTATATTTTTCAAGAAAAAAGTTTGTGCGATAAATCGGAGGATTTCGAGGGTGTAAATGGCACACGGATTAGAGGGATTGGACACGGATTTACCGCATTAGAGTTGACCTGCTTTTTTTTCATCGTAGCGTAAATGGGGACGCAGATTAGACGGATGAGGCGGGGTTACGCGGATTTTCCTTTAAATCCGTGTACCATCTCTCTAATCCGTGTGCCATCCAATCTCCCGCATTCGCCCTGCCAGATGCTCCAGCACTTTTTTTTGGAAATAAAGCGGGTGGTGTTTCGACACGTGTCTGCGCGATTTCAGCGCGACATCAAAAGTGCCCTCATCTAAGTGGCTGAATTTTTTTCTCCAGAAACGAACTGTGACCTGCATGGCCTGCCGGTCGAGCCAGTCGCCGAAAGCGCCGCCGAGCGCCCATTCCACACTGCGTTTCAACCAGGAGCGGCTATGCTGCGGCACCGCATGGGTCGGGCGCAAGGCGCTGTTTGGAAACTGCCGCCAGGCCCACTGGTTTTGCTGGTAAAAAGCGTGGTACCATTCCTGTCCGTACATCGGCAGCAGCGTCACCGTTTCGGTCGCTGTAAACAGGTTTTTTTCTTCAATTTCCAGGTGCCCGGTATCGATGAAATAGTTGACGCAGAAGTATTTATGCGAATTAAACAAAAACATTTTTTTAAAAACCACCAGCAGGGTGCGCGCCAGCCAAAGTCGTCCGGGCGCGGTGATCATAAAAAAGTCAATATCGCTGTCGGGTCGCATGCTGTGCTTGGACAGGGAGCCTGACACAAACACCGCCCGGATGTAGGGAAAGGCGGAAATGAATCGGGCCATCCGGCGCGCTTTTGGTAAAAAGGTATCGGCTCTTCGATTGGAATCCCTGCGGCGTACCACCCAATCCGGCTGGTACTGCGTCTGAAAATAACCCTGAAACTGAAAGACGACGCCCCGCGCTACCAGCAGTTGTAATTTTTCCTGAAATACTTCAAAGGATTCGCCGGCCGCCGGATCGTCTGTCTCCGCACGCTCACAGGGAGCAAACTGCCAGATTTCCCGATCCGTCAGAGGATACGAAAAAAGTTCAAAATAGAGCAGTGCGCACACAATAGCGTGCTCCACGGGGCAGGCAGTCTTCGTTGGAATGGACTCGATCATGGTATTATAAGGTAAATAAGCAGGGCAAGGTAATGGACTTGGCCGATCACTATGCGATGTATGGTCGAAAACAAGTGTATAGTTTTGGCTTTATGGTATACAAAAGTGTGCGCTATACCTGAACTTTGCGGGCATGTTCCCATCCGAATCAGCCCCTTTGTTTTATCGCGAACTGACGAAAATCGCTACCCATACAGGCTGGCCGCCCGGCGAGCGGGTGTTGGCCCTGGCGGGACTGATGGAACGTATTTTCCTCGAGGCCACCCGCCGCGAACAAATTGTATTCAGCAGTCTTTTTGCCCGCATCAGTTATGCCGGGCATTTATTTCATTTTCAGCCGGATATTTTGCGGCGCATTCACCGCTTCCGCCTGCTGGCCAAACGCGTGCGGAATGGCCAGGTGGCGGTCGAAAAGAATGTCCGTTTGGGTTTGCAAGCCGTTGCCGAGGCTGTGCTGGTATTGACTGAAGCAGCCATTCCCGCTGAATTGATTGCGGCATTTGACCCGGACGAAACGCTGCAGCAATTGCAGGAAGCCGAACCTGCCGACCATTGGGTACGTATGGCCCGCGTCGTGGCGATACAGGACGATCCGGCACACAACTGCCTGATTGTCATCGATGAAGCGCAATCGGACCGCCCGGTTAGGATGCGATACGGCATGCCGGAACGCAACGAAAATTTTATGCCGACCATCCAGGTAATCCGCAAGGTATTCGGTTTCCCGGTCACGCTCAACCTCATAGATGTGGACATCGACCGCGCCGGACAGTACTGCCCCCGCGCCATTGTGGTGGAGCCGGACTACCTGATGGACGTATCTGCCATTGCCGAGTGTTTTAAAGACACCGGCGCTGATCCCTATACTTTTCTGGTGCGCAAATTTCTGCCGTATGAAAACTCGGAACCCAAACTACTGGGAAATATCGCCAACTTTTTTTTAGACCGCCTGCTGACCGAACCGACGGCAGAATGGAGCGCGGTTTTTCGGGAAACGTTTCAGTTGTTTCCTTTTGTCTATGCACCCATGAGCGACGCGGAGGTGAAAACCGTGTCGCAAAAAGCGCAAAAACATTTTTTGACCCTGAAAAACATGGCGTCCGGCGGATTTGCCCGGCAGGGCATCGAACCGGAGCATTGTTCCCTGGAACCTTCTTTTTACAGCGAACAATACGGCATCCAGGGTCGCCTCGATTTGTTTTACAAAACGGAAGAACAGGCGGCTATCGTGGAATTAAAAAGCGGCACGCCGTACAAACCCAACAGCTACGGCATTGCCCGCAGCCATTTTACACAAACACTTTTGTACGACCTGCTGGTGCGTTCCGTATTCGGCCAACATACCGACCCCGCCAAATACATCCTGTATTCCGGCGTCGATCTGAACCACCTGCGCTTCGCCCCCACCGTGGCGCCCGAACAATGGGAGGCCCTGCAGGTACGCAACCAGATGGTAGCCATCGAGCGGCTGCTCACCAAAATCCGGCCCGGCGACGAGCATATTCCGGTCTTCGGTCGCCTGAAAGTCACCCACGGCAAAGGTTTTACGGAGCGCGATTACGGGATATTCGAGACAACTTACGGCCGTTTGTCCACCCTGGAAAAAAAATACTTCAATGCCTTCACCGGCTTTATTGCGCGGGAACACTGGCTTGCCAAAACCGGCGACGAGGGTTCCGACAACGCGAATGGCCATGCGGCCCTCTGGCGCAACAGTTTCGGCGATAAACAGCAGCAATTCAGCATTTTAAGTCACCTGGAAATCCTGGAAAACCGGGCCGACCAGCCCGATCCCTGTATTGTTTTTCAAAAAACGGAACACTCCAATCCCTTAGCCAATTTCCGGGTCGGCGATATCGCTGTATTGTACCCGGCGCTCGACAACACCGATACCGTCTTGCAGCACCAGGTGATTAAATGCACCATCAGCGAACTCAGCAGCAGCCGGGTGACCGTGCAACCGCGTTATCGGCAGTTCAATCTGATCTCTTTTGAAACGGAAGGCTACTGGTGCCTTGAACCCGATTTGATGGATATTGGATTTGCTGCGCAGTACCGCGGACTGCTGGAATGGGCCGACATTTCCCCACAGCGCAGGGCATTGTTATTGGGCGCTGAAGCGCCGCGCAGACCGGACGGGGAGGAGACGCCGGACGCCGCTGAGCAGACGGCATTTGACTGGCGCAATATTATCCCGTCGCGCGACTATTTCCTGCTGTGGGGGCCGCCCGGCACGGGCAAAACCAGTGTTATGCTGCGCGACCTCGCTGCCTGGGTATTGCGCGAAACGTCGGACAATCTCCTGCTGTTGGCTTACACCAATCGGGCAGTCGATGAAATCTGCGATGCCCTGGACGCTATCGGCGGCGACATCCGGGAGCAATATATCCGCATCGGCGGCAAACACTCGACCGCCGAGCGTTTCCGCGATCAACTGCTGAGTACTCAAATCGCACCCGCAAAAAACCGCGCCGAACTGCGGGCAGTGCTGGAACCCCGCCGGATTTTTGTCAGTACCGTGGCTTCTTTCGGTCAAAATGACGGACTGCTGCGCCTGAAAAAATTCCAGCGACTGATTGTGGACGAGGCCTCGCAAATCCTCGAACCGCAACTCATCGGGCTGCTGACCCGCTTCGATCATTTTATCCTGATCGGCGACCACCGGCAGTTGCCGGCCATCACCACCCAGC
>JALHMA010000011.1 GCA_022844265.1 Saprospiraceae bacterium
GGAACCGCACTCAAGGGCAGTGACTTGTACGTGAGTGATTATTTGGGAAATAAAATCGTCAAAATAGACCTTACGCAACCCTTTCCTGTTACGCCAACTACGTTACTCAATAATATAACCAATCCAACCGGATTGCTCGTCATTGGCGATTACCTGTATTTCAATACCGAGGGCAGTATTCCCGGGCTTGGCGCGGCCAGATCTGCCCGGATAAACCTGACCAGCCCCTCTCCTGCCATAGAACAGGTGCTGACCAATTCCATAGACGATGCACAAGCGTTCGCCAAGGTCGGCGACACCTTGTACATCAGCAGCGCCAACAATGGTATCTTTCGGGTCATCCTCAGTCAGCCGCTTCCGCAGGCGGGCGTTCAGGTCAGTACCGAGAAATGTTCCGGGTTGGCATTACGAGGCAATGAGCTGTATTATGGCCTTTATAGTGGCAGTAATGTATCAAAAATCAACCGGCACCAGCCAAACCCAGATCCGGTAACGGTCGTCACTGGTCTGGCTGGACCCGATGGCTTGACCTTTAGTGGCAATTTTTTATATGTATCCGAGTCCACAGGCAGTAGAATCGTCAAATTCGATGTCACCCAACCTAACCCTACCGTAGAAACCGTCGTTTCCAGCCTCGCCGGACCTACCCTGACGGTTTTCGACGGATTGAGCATCTATTTCGGCCAGCAAGGTAACGGCAACGTTTCCAGGCTCTCCGTCAATGCCCTGTCCTTTTCACCCCCGGCTCCGGTCTGTGTCACCGAGTCTGCTGCATTGCGCACGGGCGGCTCGCCCCTCGGCGGCATATACAGCGGCCCGCACGTGACCAATAGCGGCAATGGCGAAACCTTCTCCTTCAATGGGCAGGCAGCAGGGCCAGGTACCTACACGGTTACTTATACCAATGGCGCACTGACGAGTACGGCTTCCATTACGGTTGCGCCACTGGCAACTGTATCGGCATCTAGCACCAATATCTCCTGCGCTGGCCTCAACAACGGCCAGATTACAGCCACAGGATCAGCCGGAGTGAGTTACCTCTGGTCAAACGGTGCAACGACCGCCGTCCTTTCAAACCTGCCCGCCGGTACATACACGGTCACGGTCACCAACGCCGGCGGCTGTACTGCTACTGCAACAACAACGATCACAGCCCCACCTGCCATCTTGCTTACTACCACTTCCACGCCTAACATGGGCACACCGAACAACGGTTCGGCTACCGTCAGCGTCACAGGCGGCACAGCCCCATACGCCTACAACTGGAGCAACGGCGCTACCACAGCGGTCAATACCGGCCTGGCAGCCGGTACGTACACCGCAACGGTCACAGATGCCAACGGATGTACCAATACCGCCACGGCAACCGTACAAGACCAACCGGTTATCCCGGGCGATGTTTGCGCCACCGCCAACAACATCAACAGCCTTTTTACCACCACAATTGGAGCGCCGGTAGTCTCTACTCCGTACGACAACACGGGGGCCAATACAACCGGAGATCCGTCGGTTGACCTGGCTTGTTTTTATCAATCTGACCCCTTACAGCACACGATTTGGTTCACTTTTACAGGCAATGGCAATCGCTACGTGATCCGTACCGTACAAGGCGCCGCCACCAATTATATACAAGACGGCGATACCCAGGCGGCACTATTCTCCGGCTCCTGTGCCAACCCGGTTTTTGTAGATTGCAACGATGATGAAAACGGAGGTTTGGGTCTGCTCAACATCAGCTTTGAAGTCAATACGGTAGCCGGCCAGGAATATACTTTGATGTTAGATGGTTATGGTGGATTGCAAGGGCAGTTTTGTCTTGAGGTGACCCGCGTCGGCAGTGTGGGCGCTACCGAGATAACGGCCACTCATATCCGCTTGGCGCCCAATCCCACTACGGGTATCATTCAACTAAGTAACGTAACGGCAGATGAGATACAGGTTTTTGACTATACTGGCCGTATGGTGCAGCGGTTGGTGCAGCCGGGCAATACCATTGATCTTTCCAGGCATGAATCAGGCATTTATCTGTTGCAGATCAGTGAAAAGGGGAAATGGTACGCAGCGCGGGTAGTGAAAGAATAAACTGTCAATAGTGTCCTCTGGTAAAGCGATTTTGGAAAATACGGAGTGCATCTGAGGAGGCCTGTGTGAAAAAAATCGAGCGCTCCTGTGTGGAAACACGCCGGGGCGCTTGGTTTTTTTGCGGGTTGCCGGAAATATCATTTTCTGGCCCAACAATTCCGTATCTCACTGAGCAATTCCATCCGGATTTTGCTGGTGATTGTGCTGACGGCGGTGGGGTTGTCGTTTGCGCCGAAAAAGGCGGCGGTGGGGGAAGAGAAGGTGAAAAGTGGGAAAGGGGTAGAGTAATAGGGAGATTAGCGTTCCAACACAAAATTTGGAAATTTGCCCAATATGTTTGGTTGCTTGCTCTTATACGTCTGAAGGTGTGAGCAGATTCGAAAGCACTGGTGCTATTATTACCATCATGATGAGCAGTAAGATAGACAGGCCCGGCAGGAAAGATAGTTTTCCGGAGGCTTCCAGGCGGGCCACTAACCCGTCCCTGCGGGTAGACAACCATTGCAGGAGTGCCGTTTTCTTTTGCTGATCCACTGCTAAGGCATCTGCGTTAGCCGCAGCAATCAGCCGGTCATTTTTTGTTTTCAGGTTCTGGAACTCTTGGTCGGCCTGCCTGTATTTGGCTTCTTTTCGTTCGCATTCCGTTCCGCGCCCCACTTTTCCTGTGCCACAGGCGCCATCGCATGCACAGCGGTATTCCTGGTACAAGCGCTCTCGGATATTGAAAAGCGATTCCGTTTCAGTTTTGATGCCGGCGATTCGTTCGTTTATTTTTTTTATTTTCAGATCAAAAGAGGCCTCTATGCGAATGGCTTCGTCCCGTTTTTCATCGAACAGAATGCTGTCAATTTCTGTTTTGAAAATGCGCAATTCCAGGGGTTTGGCGATGACCAGCGACAATATAAAGGCTAATCCGAACCTGGGCAAGGCTTGTAACCAGGTGTTGTGCGTACCGGTGTTTTTTTTCAGGGAAGACACAATGTACCGGTTCAGTTTGAAAATTAGCGCCCCCCAGACCAAGCCGAATAACACAGCAGCGGGCCAGTTATGAAAAGCCGTAAATAAGGCATAGCCGCCCGATAAAGCCGCCAGCAATCCTGTTAAAAATACCGCGCCACTTAAAATGGTTATCTTCATTTATAAGGAATTATCTGTTGTTCATTATTGGTTATCGGTGTTGATAATCAAGCCTTTTATTTTTTTAATGTGTTCAAATAAGATTTTATTAGCAATATCACCATCAATCACATCCATAAATTGTTTGTCATTATCTACAAAAATACTGGTTATTGCTGGATTTAAATCTAATGTAGGCTGTATAGATTCCCAGTCATTTAATTCAGCCGAAAAATAACAGCCACTTATTACTAAATCACTTAGAAGATTAAAATTAATGCTGCCGCAGTTCCAAAATTTAAAATATTTAAGATTTTTTAATTTATTTAAAGGATTAAAATCTATTTTAGAACAAAATAAAATATGTAATTCTTTAAGATTGAGTAATTTTTCTACATTTGCTAATTCTCTTAAATTATAACAATCTGATATCGAGAGTGCTTCCAAATTAAAAAGATTATCGAAATCAATGGAAGATATTTCGGTACATTCAATAAATTGAATTGATTTCAAATTTGTTATTTCCGAAAGCCCTTTCGGAAAATCTTCCCATGTGCAATTCCTGAAGCAAACTTCATTTAAATTTTGTAATAAACTTAAGTTGGTTACATCAAGAACGAATGAACTATCTATTATGACATCCCGCACCCCAGTGAATTGAACCACTTCATTTGGAATCACATTTTCATGCCCAAGGTTAATTTTTAATGAACCAGAACGTTTACAAATCTTAAACATTAGTAGTTTTATTATTTTATAGTTTATGAGTCTGCAATAATAATGTATCATTTAAACTTCTCAAATCATCCAAAGCACTTTTTGTTTTACCGCTCCTACTCACCCGGCAGAAAAGCCGTTTCCCCTCAAATACTTGTTTATTTGTGCGCCGTGTGTTTATATTAGTGTCTGATAAACCAATGAAATGGCTATAAATCTACTTCCTTATGAAAAACACCACCCATCCCATACTTATCCTGGCCTCGTTTTTTTGGGCTACCGCCGGCTTTAGCCAGGTCAACCAACCGTACACGGCCTCCTTTGTCGGGCGGATGGGTGTTGATACCGTGCTGGTGGAGACGTATACTATGATCAACAATCATCTGTACGGAAAAGCCTTTGTTCGGGTGCCGGAGGATTATATCGGTGAATTCAGCATTCATTTTTACCCGGACGGCAGTATACGGGAGTTCAATGTTTCCGCGATGGACCCGTTCAACAGTTCCGTGCCTTTTGCTGCGAAATCCGGCGCATTTGAATACAGGCTGAATATGAATTGCAAAAACGATACCTGCACCTACTATAATTCCATAACAGGCGTACCGGATGAAAAGATATACAAACATCCGGCTCCAAAAGTAGATTTTGTAGGCGGCTGGGTTCCTTTTATTTCTCTGATGGAATGGCAATGCAGGCGGTTGGTGCAATCCGGGCGGCAGGCAATGCCCTTAAAAATGATCAACCACAATATCGGGGTGTACGACATCGGCGTTCATTTCCTGAATAAGGATACGGTCATTTTTGGTGGGCCTTTTCTGGAATATACAAAAATCAGGATCGATCCGGCAGGAAAAATCCTCGACATCGACGGCATCGGCACACCCTGGAATTATTATGTGACCAGTCATGCGCCCATCAATATTGACGAATTTGCCAAAAGAATGGCGAAAACACCCGGAATCGGGATACCTTCCCCGACAGAAACGATTCAGGCTAATATGCGGGGCGCAAAGATGAGTCTCACGTACGGAAGACCGTACAAACGCGGCAGAACCATTTTTGGCGGGGTGGTGCCTTACGACACTTTATGGAGGACCGGCGCAAACGGGCCAACCGTTTTGGATATGCAACACGGCATCAAGATCGGAAATACGGTCATTCCCAAAGGGAAATACAGTATTTATTCTATTCCAAAAAAGACGGAATGGACGCTTATTTTTAATACCGATCTGACCTCATGGCCCACCGATCCGAACAGAAGTAAAGAATTTGCGCAGGTTACCATTCCCGTTGAAAAAAGCAACGATATCAGGCAGCAGTTTACCATTGAAATGGCTGGAACAAAAGACAGGGGTGAAATAAGGTTTTGCTGGGACGATGTTGTGGCCATTGCGGCGTTTGGGGTGCTTGAGGAATAAATAGTTATTAGTTATTGGTTATTCGTGCTGATAATCAAGCATTTATAATTAATTTAATCTAAACTAATATTGACGCTCGGGGTGCATTTCAGATTGCCGCCTGGCAACGTGCGCTGTTTATTGACGGGGTGACTTCAAGTCACCCCGTCAATAAACAGCAATCCAGTTGGCAAAAAAAAACTAGCGTATGAACTTTTACAAACTGTTGAAAAAACCCTTTTTTGGAAACTTTATGGTAAGATGGAGAAATCCGTTAACCGAACAAGAAATACAAGAATGGGAACAAATTAAAACAGACAGCAAATCGGGTGGAACTATTTTTGGGTTATTTTCCAAAACAAAGGAAAATATGGCCAAAGCAACGATTGTGTTAGGACACCCCATGGGAAAAGAAGCCAAAGGCTACTTTTTAAAAAATGGCTACACCGATTTGTTGCTAAGCAACGGATACAATGTGGTCATTTTTGATATAAATGGGTTTGGTGAAAGCACGCATGGTAACTTTTCTTATTTTGAAGATATTGTAGCCATCAGCAGAAAAGCAAAAGAGTTGACACCCGATTTGCAGATAGGGTATCACGGGATTTCATTGGGCGGACAATGGGCAACTATTTCTTTTGCGGACCATACGCATTGCTACGATTTTGCAATTATCGAAAGCGCGGCAACAACTTTGGATGAATTTTGGATTCACTTTCCTTTTGCCTATAAAGTATTACAATTTTCAAATTTAATTATGCCTCGATACAAACAAAAAATTAAAATGATCGATAGAATAAAAGAAGCAAAAAAACTAAAATCCATCCTGTTTATTTATGCTCAAACAGATACCTGGACAACTGTATCCATGGGAGAAAGATTTCAAAAAAATTGCCCAGTGCCATCTGAATTATGGACGGTGACGGAAGCAAAACATGCCATGATAATGAAGTCCAATCACAGCGAACAATACAAACAAAAAATACTTGACTACTTTGATAAATCAATAGTTGCATAAAAATGCAAATCATGAAATATTTATTCACCTCGTTTTACCTTTTTCTGGTTTTTGCCGCCGCTGCTCAAACCCCATCCCTTAAAAAGTCGCCGCCATTGTCGGAGGCGAAACCGGAAACGGTGGGCGTTTCTGCGCAGCGCCTGGCGCGCATCGACTCCATGTGCCTGCAAGCCATTGCAAAGGGCGAGGTGCCCGGTATGGTGGCCCTCGTGGCCCGGCACAACAAAATCGTGTATTACAAGGCCTTTGGCATGGCGGATGATTCCCTGGGCAGGGTGTTGAAACGGGACGATATTTTCCGGATCGCTTCACAAACCAAAGCCATTACTGCGACAGCCGTTATGATGCTATGGGAAGAAGGCAAATTCGGCCTCGACGATCCGATTTCCAAGTTTATCCCCGAATTTAAGAACCCCCGGGTACTCAAAACTTTCCGGTTCAGCGATACCACTTTCACCACCGAGCCGGCCAAAAGCGAGATCACCATCCGGCAATTGCTGACCCATACCTCGGGGCTGGGATACGGTGTGATCGACGGGGACGAACGTTTCAAAATGATGTACCATAAGGCAGGCGTGACCGATTTGTTTACCACGGATACCATCAGCATCGGGGAAAGTGTAAAAAAACTCGCCGGATTACCCCTGCACCACCAGCCGGGTGAAAAATTTACCTACAGCGAAGGACTCGACGTGCTTGGTTATCTGGTAGAGATTGTCTCCGGGATGCCTTTCGACCGGTTTTTGAAAACCCGGCTGTTTGATCCGCTGGGCATGAAAGACACCTGGTTCTATTTGCCCGACGACAAAGCGAGCCGGTTGGTGCCGGTGCAGCAGCCCGAAAATGGAAAATGGGTGCGTTATGCCTTTACTTTTTACGATCCTGCCTATCCTGTTACTGGCGCCAGGCGCTTTTTTTCCGGCGGCGCGGGGCTGTCCAGTACTGTTGTGGATTATGCCAATTTTCTACAGATGTACCTGAACGGAGGCGAACTCAACGGCGTGCGTATCCTGAGCCGCACCACCATACAATCCATGATGGGCAATCAGACCAAAGACCTGATGAACGATCCCGACGCATTTTACGGCCTGGCATTCGGCGTGGTCAGCCAGGTAGGCCAGGATGCGGGCGGGAAAGGCAGCGCCGGCACCTTCGAGTGGGGCGGATATTTCAACACTTCCTATTTCGCCGATCCGAAGGAAGGCATCATAGGCCTGTTGTTTAAACAAACGCAGAAAACATATTCCGATGGCACCGGCAACAGATTCCGCGTGTTGGTGGGGCAGTCGATGGACGATTAAACGAAAAAGGTTATCACCTTTGTACAGACAACAGAACTTTAGATAAAAATGGACAAAGACAGATTGTTGCAGACACAAGCAGAACCGCTGCTCGACCATTTTCAAAAGTTGATACCTTTAAGCAACACGGAAAAGCAGTTGGCTGTCGACTTGTTCAAGCCCCGGCTTTACAGAAAACGCCAGTATGTTTTGCAGGAAGGCGACACTTGCAACCAATGCAATTTTGTGGTTCGTGGTTGCTTGCGGATGTATAAAGTGGACACTGGTGGCAACATCCACATCATACAGTTTGCATCAGAAAATTGGTGGATAATGGACATTGGTAGTTTTCACGACAGGACTCCATCTGAACTCAATATAGACGCATTAGAGGACACCATGGTATTGCAAATCAGTTATGACAATTTGCTTGCGCTTTATCTCCAGGCGCCAAAATTTGACCGTATATTCAGGGTGCTGATGGAAAACAGTTATGTGTCCCTTCAAAAAAGGTTATTGCAAAACATAAGTTCCAATGCAGAGGAAAAGTATTTATCTTTTATCCAAACATACCCAGACCTCACGAATCGCCTGCCTCAAACTCAAATTGCTTCCTTTTTAGGCATGACGCCTGAATTCCTAAGCCGCTTGCGCAATAGAAAAGTTAAATCCAAGTCTTAGTTTCAGCCTACCCTTAATCTATATCAATACTATTTCTTGATGCAGTTCATTGGAGCGCAGCCGCGGCTCCCTGCACCTTTGTGCCATCAATTCATCTAATAAAGATTTCAAATTTCAGAAAATGAAAAAATTAGCAACTACAGTTAGCGCAATTGCAGCACTATTCGTAATAGTAGCATCGGTAACTTTCACAAATTGCTCAGGCGGCGCAAACAATACTGCAAGTAATGCGGAAATTGACTCATTGAGAACCCAAATCACGCTACTGACCGCAAACGATGCAATCATTTCGGCCAATCTTCAAAAGTTTGATACCCTGGATTATACGGTGTTTAGCAACCAGGAGTGGACGCGGTTACATGAAAGTCACTCCAAAGACATTAAGGTTTATTGGCCTGACGGACATATCGCAACAGGAATTGAAAAGCATATCGAAGATTTGAAAGCAATGTTTGTTTTTGCGCCGGACACCAGAATCAAAGAGCATCCGATCCGCTTCGGTTCGGGAAATATGACCGCAGTAACAGGCGTGTTTGAAGGAACATTTACCAAACCGATGCCGATTGGAGATGGGAAATTTATTCAGCCCACCGGCAAAGCATTCAAAATGCCAATGGCCACCATTGGGGTTTGGGGACCTGAAGGGACGATGACAGAAGAGCACCTCTTCTGGGACAACCAAACCTACATGAACCAAATAGGGCTTGGCAAATAAGTTGAGCATTCATTTAGAGGTAAAATTCAAACAATTTTAAAAATAAAAAAATCATGTCAGATAAATTAAAAGTAGCAGTTATCGGTGTTGGAAATATCGGTACTGCAGTTGCCGCAAATCTTGTGAAAGGCGGTCGCTCTGTTATCGTTGCAAACAAGGAAATCCAGAAAGCAAAGAATCTTGCTGAAAAACTGGGCGACAAAGTCACCCCCCTGGCAGTTGCTGATGCCATTAAAGCAGCGGATATTATTGTATTTGCCGTGTATTTCAATACAATAAAGGAACTGTTTGATACCCACTCAACGGAATTGCAGGGCAAAATTATTGTTGATCCTTCCAATCCAATTGCACCTGATGATAAAGGTGGCTTCAAAAAAATTATTGGTGAAAAGGAATCTGCGGGTGAAATCCTTTCTTCCATACTTCCTGAAGGTGCAAAGTTTGTGAAAGCTTTGGGTTCCCTGGGTGCAGGCTCACTTGCCACTGCTTCATTTCAACAACCGGAAAACGCTGTACTGTTTTATGCTACCGATGACAAAGCGTTAGCAGCGCCCATCGAAGACCTTATTCGGGATACCGGATTTGAACCCATTCAAATTGGCGGTATCAACCAATCCATCCGTATGGAAGTTTTTGGCGACCTGCATGAGTTTGGGACACTCGGGAAAACGGTCACTGCGTCGGAAGCAAAATCAAAAATTTAAGTAACAAATAAAATTCTCAATTATGAAAAAGTCAATTTTCAGTTTGTTGGCCGTGGCTTCTTTTGTGTTGTTCGCAAACACAACAAACGCACAATCAAAAGCCAAAGCATCAGTGGAAAATGTAGTGCATACTTATTTTGATGCATTGAATGCGTCGGACGCCAATAAAGTAGTATCTCTTTTCACTACGGATGGTGTATTACTGGCAGCGGGTGCGCCCACAGCCACAGGTACGGAACAGTTGAAGGGCACTTTTAAATATGTGTTCGATAATTTCACGTACACTTTGGAAGAAACCGTCGGAGAAGTAACCGTAAAGGGTAATCATGCCATTGTTCGTTCCACTTCAAAAGGTACGTTTGTTATCAAAGCAAGTGGACAAAAAGTAGAAGACGAATTCAGGGAACTTTTTGTACTGCAAAAAGTAAAAGGCGACTGGAAGATTGCGCGGTATATGTACAACAGGTCCAAGTAATTTTACGATAGGCTTTTCACTGCAACGGGCGGCAACATCCTCAAAGAGACAGGAAAGTTGCCGCCTGTATTGCATTTCACCGCTATTTAATTTAAGGGGCAACCCTATCTATTCGTCCCACCTTTAAATCTTCATTTTAACTAAAAAAAGCAAAACCATGAAAAAGATAATAAAATTTTCGTTATTGTTAATATTCGCACTGTGCAGCCAATTGCTCATGGCACAGTCTCCCTCCGTACCAAAAGATGGAGCCGTTTATGTGAATGCTGCATTGGGTATGGATAGCAATAATGGCACAAAAGAAAGTCCGCTGAAGTCATTGAATGAGGCTGCCAAACGGGTGAATGTATCGGAA
The DNA here is from genome assembly GCA_022844265.1 of Saprospiraceae bacterium. Classification (GTDB taxonomy): domain Bacteria; phylum Bacteroidota; class Bacteroidia; order Chitinophagales; family Saprospiraceae; genus M3007. The sequence goes on from JALHMA010000011.1 coordinate 10,541, forward strand.
GGTGAAGGAGCCATCACCATTTACCTTTCGCCGGGTATATATGGTTTAGCGGAAACCGTGGATTTTAACCCCACAAAGTGGACGTTTTCAGCATCGAATCGGCTGACTGTGCGTGCTGAAACACTGCCCGATGACGAAAAATGGAGTCACTCGGATATGCCTGTTTTGATTTCCACGATGCCATTTTCGATAGAAAAAAACGACAAGGGTGAAATAACCGGAGGGCAAAACTTTGGAATACTGGTACAAAACAGCCATGTTACAATTCAGGGTCTCCGGATATTGGGTGAACCCGTTCACGAGAATCCTTCCAAAGGCTTGTTGATCAGGAATTATCCTATTGTTTGGGAGGGCAAAAACCTGGAAGATTTGAGGGTTACTCAATGTCTGTTTATCGGCAGTAAATATGCTGCGCCCAATCACCTTGGAATTTTGTCAAACGGAACAGCCCTGGAAGTGGATCATTGTGTATTTCATGGCGTCAAAGATGCCGTTGTGATGTGGTACAGCCCGGCATCCAACTCTTCCATGCACCATAATCTTATTATAGACAGTTATGGAGGTATCGTTTGGACATGGTCAGCCACAGATGATTTCAAGTTTTATAACAACGTTGTCAGCAATGCCAATGTGTTATGGATGCTGGAAAAGGACGAAAAATTGTCTTATTCGATTGAGCATTCAATTGTTGTAGGCTATAATTCGTTGGTAAATAAAGGTGGCGGCGCTCATGGATTTGGTGAAAAAGCAGATCAAACCAAATTGAGCATAAACAAGGATGTAATTTTAAAAAAATCGGGAAAACTGGAAATAATCGAAGACCAAACCAGCAGGAATTATCTTCACATAAAACCCGGCACATTGGGCTCTAATTTGGGGGCGGGGTTATTTACTAAGTAGTCAAATTGTGGATTTGTTTTTTTAAGCGTTACTTTGCAAAATAAAATGCATAAAAATGAAAAATCTAAAATACATTATTTTCGTCAGCCTTTCTCTGATTTCAAATTGCCTGCATGCACAAAAAGTGCATTTGCATGCGGACAATCTCATAGCAAGCAATGTGTTTTTATCTCATGAAAAACTGGAAGGACGAAAGGTGTTAAAAGTATTGGTAGATACGACCATCAAGACATTCGATGAGCCCACATTTGCCAAAATAAAGGATATAGATTTTGAAAATGGCGTAATAGAGGTAAAAGTGTTAAGTCGTATAGTTAAAAATGCCCCTGATTGGGCAAGAGGGTTCATAGGAGTGGCATTTAGGATTGATGAAAACAATACCAAATTTGAAAGCATCTATATCCGCCCCACAAATGGTCGCGCGGAAGACCAAATCAGGCGCAATCATTCGATTCAGTATTTTGCCTTTCCCGATTACAAATTTGAACGCTTGCGGAAAGAATCGCCTGAAAAATACGAATCGTATGCTGACATGGGACTAAATGAATGGATAACAATTAAAATAGTTGTACAAGGCTCGAATGCCAGGTTGTTTATTGGTAAAAACAAACAACCTGCTTTGATTGTGAATGATTTGAAACTCGGTCAGCATAATTCCGGGAGTATTGGTCTTTGGGTAGGTAATTGGACGGAAGGTTATTTCAGGGATTTAAAAATAATTAAACAATGAATTTAAGGTTGTTTTTTTTCATTATTTTACTGGGTTTTTGTTCTTATGCTCATAGTCAACAGCATTTAAGAAGGGCTTTTCAGCCGGCTCATGTAGAGAACAAGATACCTTACGGCGCCAATGAAAATGCAGGGCGTTATGTGCAGGCGAATGATGCTAAAATTTATTACGAAGTTTATGGCAAGGGGCAACCGATTGTGCTGCTGCACGGTGGCTTATTTGGTTCAACCATAGAAATGGCAGATTTTATTGACCGTTTGCAGCAGGATTTTCAGGTCATTGCTGTTTCTACAAGGGGTCACGGCAAGTCGGAAATGGGCGCCGAACCACTAACGCTCGAACAACGGGCTAATGACGTACTGGCGGTCGTGCAGGCCGTAACAAAAGACAGCGTAATGGTACTTGGGTTCAGCGATGGCGGCTACACCGCTTATCAATTCGGGGCCATGTATCCGAATAAAGTTAAAAAAATGATCGTGATGGGTGCGGGAGAATTGTATCCCGGATTGAGGGCGTTTAAATTTACTGCAAAACAAGCCGTGGAAATGGACACAACCTATTGGCAGCAGCAATTAAAACTCATGCCCGAACCCAACAGGCTGGAAGAAATGTTTGCCCAGGTATCGAATTGTTACAACAAAGCAACTGTCGGCAAAGCATTATTGGGCGCTATAAAATGCCCTGTCCTGGTGCTGGCTGGCGACCGTGACCAAGGCAATACGGTTGAACACGTCATCAATGCAGCACGTATGATTCCGAACCATCAAATCGGTATCATACCCAATACCACCCACACAGTTTTCCTGGAAAATTTTGCGGCAGTGTGGGCGAGTATTGAGCCGTTTTTAAGGGACTAATAAAAGTACTTCTTTGTGGAGGACGGACAACTCCTTACAACCCCGTCGACTTTTCCATCGCCTCCGTATAGCGCGTGCCCATCACTTTAATGTGTGCGGAGGCCGTTTCAATTTCCTGTAGTTCTGCCGCTGTCAGTTCGATGGCCGCAGCGGCATTGTTCTCGATGAGGCGGTGCAGTTTTGTAGTGCCGGGAATCGGCACGATCCACGGTTTTTGCGCCAGTACCCAGGCCAGGGCAATCTGGGCAGGGGTAGCATTTTTGCTTGCAGCAAATTGATGGAGCAAATCCAGCAAAGCTTTATTGGCTATGCGGGCTTCTTCGGTGTATCTCGGCAGACGGTTGCGGATATCGCCTTCAGCAAATTTTGTATGTTCATCAATTTTACCCGCTAAAAACCCCTTTCCGAGCGGACTGAAAGCGACCAGGCCGATTCCCAGTTCTTCGATGGTGGGAAAAATGATTGTTTCATGCTGCCTTGTCCACATCGAGTACTCGCTTTGGAGCGCCGTCACAGGCTGCACGGCATGCGCCCGCCGGATGGTTTGCGCTCCTGCTTCCGAAAGGCCGAAGTGCCGCACCTTTCCCTCCTGAATCAGGTCTTTTACCGTTCCCGCCACATCTTCTATGGGCACATTGGGGTCAACCCGGTGTTGGTAAAACAGGTCAAGTACGTCCACGCGTAGTCTTTTCAACGATGCTTCTGCCACGCGCCTGATGTTTTCCGGGCGGCTGTTCACACCATTCATTTTTCCATCCTCAATGTTGAAGCCAAACTTTGTAGCGATGACCACCTGCCCTTTGAAAGGCTCTAGGGCTTCTCCCACCAGTTCTTCATTGGTGTAGGGGCCGTACACTTCCGCCGTATCAAAAAAGGTGATACCCTGCTCGACAGCGGCACGAATGACTTTTATCATGTCAGATTTCTCACCGGCAGGGCCTAAGCCATAACTCATGCCCATGCAGCCGAGTCCGATGGCTGATACTTCGAGGGTGGCACCCAATTTACGTTTTTTCATTGTTCAGATTTTATTAAGCAGGTGTGCAAAATTAGTCGAGCCAAAATCTTCTGTAACGCATTGATTTACATAGCTTTTTGCCCCTTTTTTTAAATACTTCGTCAATATTAGTTTGGATTAAATTGATTGCAAATGCTTGATTATCAGCGCTAATAACCAATAACTAATAACTACTTAATTCCGCACCTGTTGCGCAGACTGCCCCGTATACCGATCGCCCACCACCGTAATTTTTGAGAGGGCTTCGTTTAGGCCTTTTAATTCGTCCGGTGTGAATTGAATGTCTGCCGACCAAAGGTTTTCCTGCAAATGCGCCGGCTTGGTGGTGCCGGGAATGGGCACAATCCAGGGTTTTTGAGCGAACAAAAATGCCAGTGCCACCTGGGCTGCGGTGTAACCTCTGTGGTTTCCAAACTCGGTCAGCACGTCGATGATGACCCAGTTGGCTTTTATCGCCTCGGCTGTGTACCGTGGCAGGGTAGCCCGGTTGTCGTTGGCAGCGATAAATTTTGTTCGCTCATTGATAAGCCCGGAAAGATAGCCCCTGCAAAGCGGGCTGTACGGCACAAAGCCGATACCCAGTTCTTCACATACTTTAAACACGTCTTCTTCGGGCTTTCTCCACATCAGGGAGTATTCGCTTTGCAGGGCGGTTAGCGGCTGCACCGCATGGGCTTTCCGGATGTTTTCCACACCTGCTTCGCTTAAGCCGAACCTCCTGACTTTGCCTTCCTTAATTAAATCCTTTACCGTACCGGCCACATCTTCTATGGGCACATTCGGGTCCACCCGGTGTTGATACAGCAAGTCGATGTGGTCGGTTCTCAATCGTTTTAAGGATTGTTCCACTACTTCCCGGATATGAACCGGTCTGCTGTTCAAACCGGCCATTTGCCCGTTTTGAATATTGAACCCGAATTTGCTGCACAGGATTATTTTCTTACGGAACGGCGCCAGCGCTTCTCCAACCAATTCTTCATTCACGTACGGGCCGTATACTTCGGCAGTATCGAATAGTGTAACACCCATGTCGTACGCTTGATGGATCAATGCAATCATACTTTTCTTGTTCGGGACAAAGCTGCGGTGGTAACTCATGCCCATACAACCAAGCCCGAGTGCGGACACTTCGAGGCTGTGCTTTCCAGCGCCCAGCATGCGGTGTTTGACATTTGTCTTGCCGACTTTGGTTATTCCGTTTGCCGTTGCGTTTGATGGGGTGGGGTTAACGCTAAAAGCCGGAGAGGCTAAAAGCGATGCGCCCAGGGTAACGCCGGCCTTCAAAAAATTTCTTCTGTCGTGGCTCATATGGATATGTTTTTACGATGAACGTTTACGCGTTTCTAAATTTCAAGGGACTGATGTCGAGGTGTTTTTTGAAGAAGTTATTGAAGTGTGTCACCTCCGCAAAACCCAGGGCATCTGAAATTTCCGATACATTCCAGTTGCTGTGCCGCAACATAATTTTAGCCTCCTGCAAAATGCGTTCACCGATGATTTGGGTCGTTGTTTTGTCTGTGATCGCTTTGACAGCCCGGTTCAGGTGATTGACGTGGACGTTCAGTTGTTGGGCAAAACCGGAGGCGGAGCGAAGGCCCACTTTCGGGTGGTTTTCGTCGATGGGGAACTGCCGTTCCAGCAATTCCAAAAATAAGGTGGCAATGCGCTGTGAAGCGTTTAACTGCTGGTTATCAGTTGCTGCAGCCGGCTGTATTTTCATCGCAAAATGCAGGAGTTCAAAAGCAAGATTCCTCAATACATCGTATTTATGCACATAGTCTGATTTGATCTCATCAAACATTTTTTGGTAAACGGCGCTCACCTGTACCACCTGCTCATCTGATAATTCAAACACATGGTTTCCAGCAGACTGGAACACGGAATACTGATTTAAATCGCCGAATTTGTGGAAAAAGTGTGGATTAAAAATACAGTAAAAACCGGTTTTAATCCTTTCCAGGTTTTCACATTTGTAAGGAATATGTGGATTGGAGAAAAATAACGCCTGTTTTTTGATGGAAATCACCTTGTCCGCATAATGCATGTCGATATCACCCACCACCAGCATGATTTTATAAAAATCCCTTCTTTTGTACGGTAGGGGTTTGGACTTACCCGTTTCTACCGGCTCATGCTGAAACACATTGAAATGCCCTATTTCATGTTTGATGTTATCGGGTATCCAATCAAACTTCCTTTTGTAAAATTCTTCTATTGATTCAATCTTATCCATCTTTGTCCATTTGATGATGCAAAGGAATGGGGTCTGCAAATCTTCTTATAATATATTTCAAAGCAATAATTACGATTTTCAAACAATCAACAACTTTCAAGGAAATGCTGCAACTATCAAGAACCAACGCTGAAAACCCCGATTTTATCGAACTGGTGAAACATTTAGACCTCGAACTGGCCGAAAGAGACGGAGCCGAGCACAGTTTTTATGCGCCGTTTAATACCATTTCCAACATCAAACACGTGGTACTGGCTTACGAAAATGAAAAGCCCGTCGGTTGCGGCGCCATGAAGGAATACGAACCGGGTACCATGGAAATCAAACGCATGTATGTGCTGCCGGAGTGCAGGGGGAAAGGCATCGCTGCCGAAATTCTGGCTGAATTGGAGATATGGGCCAAGGAACTACCTGTCACCAGGTGCATTTTGGAAACCGGACATAAACAACCCGAGGCGATTGCACTCTACAAAAAATGCGGGTATCAGGTCATTGCGAATTACGGACAATATGTGGCAGTGGAAAACAGTGTTTGCTTCGAGAAGAGAATTGACGAGGGATGAGGGACGATGAATGAGGAATGAGGAATGAGGAATGAGGAATGAGGAATGACCGAGCGTGATGCCGTGATGCCCCCCAACGTTGATGCTCATTCCTCATCCCTCAAATATCACCTCCATCGGTAAATACACCAGCGTCGCCGAATTCTCCGCCCTGAAAATCCCGTTTGCCGCCCGGTGCATTTCCTCCGGTGTGACGGCTAAATAAGTATCCACTTCTTCGTTCATCAATTCGGCCCGGTCCAGGATTTCATAAAAACCCAGGTTCTGGGCTTTGTTCAGGATACTCGTTTCCGAAAAAACGATGGTACTTTCAAAGCGGTGCTGGATCTTTTTTAATTCTCGTTCTTCAACGGCTTCCTTTTTCAGGAGTTCGAGTTCTTCCCAGATGGCGGCGATGGCGTCGTCGATGGCTACACCTTCAGCGGGGCGGCCCTCGATGACCAAGAGTCCCGGGTCGATATTGGCGGTGATATAAGCGTCAATTTGAGAAAACACCTGTTTTTCTTTTAACAGGCGGCGGTATAGCCGGGAGGAATGTCCCTGAGCCAGAATATCGCTGAGCAGGTCGATAGCGTAAAAATCGGGATCCAGCCGGGCGGGCGTTCGGAAAGCCAGGTAAACGGCCGGCACGGGTACGTTGCCCCGCACTTCCTTGCGGATGGGAGCGGTTTGGGGCGGTTCCGGGCTGGGATTGTGCTGTATGGACGGGCCTGCCGGGATGTCGGCAAACCATTTTTCCACCAATTGCAGGGCGTCGGCGGTGCGGATATTGCCCGCAATACTGAGCACGGCATTGGTGGGTGTGTACCAGTTGCGGTAAAAGGAACGCACATCTTCCAGCGTGGCGCCTTCGATGTGTTCGGGCGTGAGGCCGATGACCGGCCAGCGATAAGGATGCACGTGGTACATCATTTCGGACAGGTGGTGCCAGCAGTCGCCGTAGGGTTCGTTCAGACAGGTTTCCTTGAATTCTTCCACCACGACCTTGCGCTGCACATCCAGCGATTTTTTGGAAATACTCAGGGCCAGCATCCGGTCGCTTTCCAGCCAGAGCGCCACTTCGAGGTTGTCTGCGGGCACTATTTCATAAAACGTCGTGTAGTCATTGGTGGTGTAGGCGTTGTTTTCGCCCCCGGCGCGCTGGAGCGGGTCGTCGAAATCAGGTACATTTTTGCTGCCTGCGAACATCAGGTGCTCGAACAGGTGTGCAAACCCCGTTTTGTCGGCGCGTTCGTCGCGCGACCCGACATAGTAAGTGATATTGACGGCGGCTAAAGGCGTGGTGTGGTCTTCATGCACCAGCACACGGAGGCCGTTAGACAGTACGGTACGGGTAAAATCAACCATGTCGGTTTAAGGTTTAGTCACTGCTTCCAAGGGTTCCTCTACTTCCACTTTTGGTTCCACTTTTTTGGGCCAGCCGAAGAAACGGGAAGACAGGATTGGGATAAAAAAGAAACTGGCAGTGATGACCGATACAATCAGGTCGGCAGTTTCACCTTCAATCCAGTCTGCCAGGGGGTGTCCTTTCATAAAATGACAAGGCAGCGCCATGAATAACTTGATGCCCAGGATGCCGATCACGATAAAGGCGCTGGTTTCGAGGAACGGATAGCGCTCGAGCAGTTTGACAAACCATTGTGCTACAAAACGCATGGCGAGAATGCCAATAAAAACGCCTGTACAAATCAGCCAGATATTATCGGTGAAGGCGACAGCGGCAAATACATTGTCGAGCGAAAAGGCCAGGTCCATGATCTCGACGGCAATAACGGTAGCCCAGAAAGGCCCGACGAGCCCGTATGTTATTTTATAAAACCATTTCTGTTCTTTTACGAGCAGGTCGTCGTCTTTGGCAGGTGTGGCTTTTTTCTTAAAATATTCGTATGCTAAATAAATCAGGTAGGCGCCGCCGAGCGGTTTGAGCCACCAGATTTTGATCAGCCAGGCAGCAAAAATGAGGCACAATCCCCGAAACACATAGGCACCCAGAATACCGTAACGCAAGGCCCGTTTTCGTTGGTCGGGTGGGAGGTCGAGCACCATAGTAGCCAATACTGCGGCATTGTCCACAGACAGAAGGCTTTCGATGAGGATTAGGTTGAATATGATAATCAGCGAGTTTTCCCAGTCAGCGCCCAGGATTTGCTGTAAAAAGTCCGTCATGGATTAAGATTATATCAAATGAGTGAAGAAACGCCGTTTTTAGCAGGCAATTCTGCATAACGTATTGAATTTCAATACTTTTGGTTTTTGCCTGTCTTTTTTGTCTTTCCCCTTAACAGGGAATTGTGTAAATAGTTTGAGCGTACAATTTTAGTTTTCCTCGGCCTGTTTCAAGAGCGACTCCGAATCGCGCAGCAGCGATTCCAGTTCGCGTTGCAGTTCCTCTTTGCGCCGCTTCTGATCAGCAGCCTTTGCGGCTTTTTGTTGTTCAGATTTGGCGTCTTTTTTGAGTCCTTTTTTCGCCAGCGCATCAGCCGCCTGGTCGCCTTTTTCAATGCTGTCTATTTCCGTTTGCAGCTGCGCTTTGCGATCTTCCAGTTCGTCGAGGCGTTTGAGCACTTTTTCATCAACATATTGTGCGCGGTCGCGAATGGCGCGATAAGCGTCACCCAGTTTGTCGAGTGCGGCATCGTATTTCCCGGCATTGAAGTTGTTTTTTTCGGTTTTTACCAATTGACCGACAGAAACTACCACATCGCGCATCTGCCCAAAAATTTTCCGGGAATTATCCCGTTCTGTATCGGTGCCGAAGAAATAATTGTAAACCAGAATGGCAACTACAAGTAATATGCCTATTTTAACAAGCGAACGAATCATGGCTGTTTTGTATTGGTTTGAAAATTTGCCGCAAAAGTATGGAAAATAGTGCGAAGTCATCAGTGCGAAGTGCGAAGTCCGTAGAGTCCGCTGTTTCATGCCTTGGAAACCCAAGAGTGAAACGGCGGACTCTACGGACTGACGACTTCGGACTGACGACTTCGGACTTTTAAAAAATCTTGCTGATTATCAGGTCAAAAACCTCGATACAGATCAAAATAATGATAATCCATTCCAGTTTGCTGCTTTCGCGGTGCAGGTAAAGTTCGCGGAAAACGGACAAGTTGTCTTCCACTACTTTGAACGTGTATTCGATTTCACGGAAACGCGTTTGTGTCTCCAGGGTGCGCGCCAGTCCGCGGTGAATGCGATCGAGGTATTCATCTTCCCAGGTAAGATCGGGGCTGTCAAAAATAAAAAGATTTTCGACAATGCGGTTTTTGGTGTTCAGGGCGCGACCAATAAAGCGGATCATATTTTTGCGGCTGATACTGATACTGCCTTTGTTTTCCATTTGGGATGTGAAATGTTGCATTTCCTGCAACAGTTCATGTGCGCGCTGGGAGTAAAAATCGAGCGCTACGGAGTGCGCCACATTGAGCATGGCGATTTTGACCACGTCTTCGGTGAATTTGGGCACTTGCAGCAAATCGAAACCGAAATGTGGTTCCTGGTCTGGGCGGTGTTCAAGTTCAAAATCGTCGCGCAATTTTTCGGATAGCGGGTGGTCGCAGAACGGTTGCAGGAAAACGAGGTTTTGACTCATGTCGGTGTCGCTCATATTGGCAAAAACGACCGCACCGTAGTCAAATGCGTAGAAATAACAGTCTTCATCTACCAGGTAAAACAATTCAGAGGGGTTTTCCTGGAGCAGCGACCCTGCATACACCTCTTTGAGGCGCTTGAGGTGCAATTGTTCGGCAATATAAAAGGCTACGATTTTCATATATTTTGGAGGGTTGGAAGGTTTGATAGTTTGATGGTTGGAAACTTCCCCTTTGGCTTTTGTGCTTTTCTTGTTGCTTTTTTGTCCCTGACTCACCTGTATTTTGATGAAAGCCAGAATGAAACAAGGATATGTCGCTTTTTTTTGAACAGTTTGCTACGGAAGAGGTTTGAGTACATTCGAGAACAAAGATCGAGATTTTTGTGAATCGTGAATAGTGAGTAGTGAGTTGTGAATAGTGAGTAGCATCTCGTTAAGGGAATATGGAGAACATTCTTCTAACCAGATGCTATTCATTATTCACAACTCACTACTCACTATTCACTACTCACCACTCACTATTCACCACTCACGATTCACGATTCCCGCTTACATTTGCCTCTTTAAAACAAAATTGCTCCTTTGACTGCTGCTGCTATTGTTGATGTCGCCGTAGGTGGCGTATTGGGTTTGGTTATGTTTGGAGTCGGCTTGTCTCTTACTTTGGCCGACTTCATCAGTATTGTCAGGCATCCCCGTGCTTTCTTTACTGCATTGGGCGCCCAGATGCTGGGTTTGCCGATTATCGCCTTTATCATCTGCCTTATAGCGCCGCTACCTCCCGAAATCAAGGTCGGTTTGATTATTCTGTCCGTGAGTCCGGGAGGCGCCACTTCGGGTTTTCTGACGTATTTATGGGGTGGCAATGTGGCCCTGTCGCTCTCGCTGACATCGGTCAATAGTTTTTTGACCCTGTTTTCCATTCCTGTTTTGGTCAATATCGGATTGCAGGTTTTTATGGGCCGGGAGACCGATTTGCATTTGCCTTTTTGGGAAACGGTAAGCCATATTTTTTTTATTACCATGATCCCGGCTACCCTGGGCATTTTGCTGCGGCGGAATTTTCCGGTTTTTGCGGAGCGGATCAGTAAACCTGCAAAATACGTGATGCTGGTATTGCTGGGCGTGGTTTTCACCATCAAACTTTTTGCCGGCGAAAGTCAGGGTGGGGCGGGTTTGAGTATGGATGATTTTATTTTGATTACGCCTTTTGCCCTGATTCAGAACGCATCCTGTCTGTTTTTTGGTTATTTCTTTATGAAATGGATGGGAATGCCGCATGCATCGAGGATTACAGCCGCTATGGAAAGCGGGGTTCAGAATACCACACTCGCCTTTCTGATAGCCAGTAATATGCTGGGCAACCAGGATATGGTAAAACCTGCATTGGTGTATTCCTTGTATTCTTTCTGGACCGCCTGCCTCTTTGCTTACTCCACCAACAGGCTCTATGTCACGGAATAACATTCGCTTAACGAACCGAAGCGGCGTTTGGGCGGATATTTACGGCGTACATACGGGATTGTGATGTACTTTTGCATCCGGTAAAGCAACCGTGTTTTTTCAACGATGATTTGAACTGGACAAATGATCTCTAATGTCGTGTAGGATGTTGGGAGGTTTCGTCCACCCTGTTATCTAATATATGGCAATGATGAAAGATTTGTATCGCCGTTGGGTGCCCTCGCACCTGCGCTTTTTAGTGGTCGTTCACCTGATATTGTTGAGTATTTTCAGCTTGTTCCGGTATGTGACCCTGCTGTACAACCGCCCCTCCTATTTTTTTCAGGTCGACCGCACCCTGACGGTACGCCAGGCATTTAAAATTGGCCTTTGGTTTGATATTACGGTGGCGAGTTATGCGCTGCTGCTGCCGTATCTACTGCTCACGGCGGCGTTTATCTGGCCCCGCGAACACCGCAGGCTTTTTGCTTTCACCCGTTTTTATTGCGGCGCCGTTATCCTGGTCTCCCTGATTATATGTGCGGCAGATGTTCCGTATTTCAACTTTTTCAACTCCCGGCTGACCACCGCTGCCGTACACTGGAAGAACAATTTGCAGGTGGCCAAGTACATCCTTTCCGAGGTGAAATATTATCCTTTTATCCTCATTTGTGCATTTTGTATCTGGGGGACGGGGCGACTGATGCGGAAAATCTGGCATCGGACCTGGGCGCCCAACAGCCATTCGCCCAATAACCGGATGGTGGCTACGGCCATGGCATCCGTACTGATGCTGGGCGGCCTCTGGGGTGGCGCAACGCCGAAAACGCCCGATATGAAAAGGGCTACTTTCAGCAATGACGGTTTTATTAATCAATTGACACTCAATCCTGTACATACCTGGTTTGACTCGTATTTCGACTTCGATATTCATGTCGATAACATTCAAAAAGCCATCAAAAAAGTGCAATACGAATTGGGCATTCAACAGCCGGCTGCCGCTTCTCCCATTGCACGCGAACACCGTTACCCGCAGTCTGCCAAGCCCATGAATGTGGTACTGGTGTTGATGGAAAGTATGAGCGCCAATCGAATGGGCGTTTATGGAAATCCTAAAAACCTTACACCTGGCCTGGACAGCCTGGCCCGCAGCAGTATTTTTTTCGATAACTGTTATTCCAACGGCATACACACCAACGCCGGCCTGTATAGCTCTATTTACGGTATGCCGATCATTATGATGCAGCACCCGATGAACAATGGTCGTTCGGAATACCTGGAGTTTACAGGGCTGCCCGTCACTTTGCGCAAAGAAGGTTACATCACGCAGTTTTTCTGCACACACCCCAAAACCTTTGACAACCTGGATGTTTTCCTGCAAAAAAACGGTTACGACCATATCAGTGATCTGGCTGACTACCCGCCGGAAGTAGTGGCTAATTCATGGGGTGTAGGCGACGAAACCCTGCTGGAACACGCTTTCCAGAACATGGATAGCCTGGCGTCGGATCCGAGTGGCAAACCGTTTTTCTCTACCATCCTGACCATCACGACGCATCCGCCGTTTACCCTGCCCGCTTTTACAAAATTCAAGCCGCGCAGTACAGATCCGATTGAGATTACCTACGAATACTCGGACTGGGCGATCAAAAACTTCATGGATTCCTGCTCGCGCCAGCCCTGGTACAACAACACCATTTTTGTATTTGTCGGCGATCACGGGGTAAATCTCCCCGGTGCTTATGACGTGCCTTTGTCCTACAACCATGTGCCGATGATCATCCATGCGCCCGGCTTGTTCGAACAGCCCGAGGTGCGGCATCAATTGGCCAACCAAACGGATATTTTCCCGACGGTGATGGGCCTACTCCGGCAGGATTATGTGCAGAATACCCTGGGTTATGACCTTTTTCAGGAAAAACGACCCTTTGCTTTCTTTTCCCAGGATCATAAAATGGGTGTTGTCAATGAGCGCTTCCTGTACGTTGCGCGTAAATCGGGCAGAGAAACCCTGTATGATTACCGCAGCGGCTCTTTGGAAGACCTCAGCCACTTGTATCCGGCTTTGGTGGACAGCATGAAAAATTACGCCTGCTCCCACTTGCAGGTGGCGCAGTGGATGATTGAAAACAACAAGACTAAGTAAGTCGTCAGTCCGAAGTCGTCAGTCCGAAGTCCGTAGAGTACACCGTTTCACTTTTGGTATTTCTAAACATGAAACGGTGTACTCTACGGACTTCGCACTTCGGACTGACGACTGATGACGACTTACCTAGAGCCAGTTGCCCACAACAGCCCGGCTTCCGTTTTCCGGTATTCGGCTGCCAGTTTCAGGAACTTCACCTGGGCATCCAGCCAGCGTTGTTCGCGGGTATTGATGAGGAAAACAGAACTTTCTCCCTGGTTAAATTTTTCTGTTTCGCCTTCCAGCAGGGTCAGGTAGTTTCGGGTAATATCCCGGTACAGTACCACCTGATTGCGGAGGTTGTCCAGATCATTGGCATATTGGCGGACTTTATTTTCAATAGTCTGGCTTTTTTGCTGGATATCGAGTACTGTTTGTGCAATTTTTACTTGCGTTACCTGCCAGTCGCCCCGCGCTTTGCGGTTGAAAATAGGATAACTGAAATTCAGTCCCCATTTAATATCGTTGGCAAGTACCCCAACGCCTTCCGTGTTACTTGTTGGGAAAAACTCCCAACCGGAGCCCAGGAGGTTGTAATTCAGGTCGAGTACCGGTTTCCTTTTCTCCATTTTCAAACGACGCTCCACTTCCAGGTTTTGGCGTTTTGCCTCGTACAGGCGCAGTTCAGGATGGTTCACCCGGGCCTGTTGTACCAGTTCTTCCCGTACGGGTAGGTTTGGAACGGCGTTTTCTGCTTCGGAGAGGACTGGAGGCGTCGGCATTTGTTCCAATGCGAGCGTCTGATTGTCAGTAATCCAGAGAAAATTGCGCAGTGCCAGGCTTGCATTTTGCATGTCGACGCCGGCAAAATTGACATCCAGCAGCCGGTTTTGTACCTGGATAAACGTTTCGATGGTATCGATAGCCGGTTTATCGCCCTGTAAAAAACTTTCGCGCAATGCCTCGTGCCGGATCCGCGACTGGCGGAGTGCAGATTCATAAATACGCAACTGGTTGCCGGCCACAACCCAGGTCCAATAGGTTTTGGCTGCCTCGAACATCAAATCATTGAGCAGCAGTTCGCGTTCGGCCTCTGCTCCCTGTAGTCCGATCCGGGATTGTCGCAGCGCAGCGCGCCTTTCATCCAGCAGCAAACCTTGTCCCAGCGACCAGTTGAAACCCAGCGTGGCCTGGCCATTGGCCGGCAGGGTAGACTCTGTATTCAGGAAATCGCCGGAGGCCAGGTTGTAAGCGCCTTTTAATTCAAAACCTGCCCAGGTCGGCAGTTTTACGCCGGCTTCGGTATACTGGAAATACGTTTTTCCACTAAAATTTTTGGAATAAAAATCAGAGTAAGCCTTCGGGTCAAAACCGCCTTTTGCACGCAACAGGGTAGAGGCCGCCATGTCGCGGTACAGGTCGGCTTGCCGGGCGACAGGATGGCTTTCCAGCACTTGCTGCCTGAAATCCGACCATTCCAGCACCTGTGCGCGGCTGCTGATACACAGGGTCAGCAGTACGACAGCCAAGGTCCATTTTATGCGATTTTGGGGAGTCCTCATTTGCTTTTTACGTCTTTTTCAGTGTTTGTATCGCCCAATTGCTGGTACAAATCTGGCGGAAATCCGTTCATTATGCGCCACATTTCATACCAAACCGGCACGTCATTAAGTAAAGCAATGCCTTTGGCGCCACCTCCGGGCTGCAATGCTATTGGCCAGGCTTCTTTCGTAGTGTTCTGGGCGACGAGGATGCGAAATTTACCATTGGCGCTGATATTGCGATCCATGGCGACGACTTTGCCTGCAAAAGTACCCAGGGATACTCCCGGCCAGCCGCTGAAGAAGAATGCGGGCCACCCGTCAAACAGAAAGCGCACGTCGTGTCCGACTTGTAACAGCGGCAGGTCGATAGGGCGAACGTACATCTCCACAGCTAATTGATAATCAGCCGGTTGAATACTCACCACCGGGTCGCCTTCTTTGATCATTTCTCCAATGCCAGGTTTGATAGCCTTAACAATGTAGCCGTCTTGTGGAGCGGTGATGTAGTAAAAACCCTGCCTGCGGGCATAGTTTTCGCGCTCGATACTGAGCTTGCTGACTGTCGCACGCGCATCGTATTGCTCGCTGATGGTGCTGAAACGATCGCTGCGGGTTTTAGCGACTTTGTTGGCTGTTTCATTTACCACCAGGCGCAATTCCGTTTGATAAATAGCCCAATCGTTTTTACTACTGGCCATTTGATTGTCGGCTGCCACCAGTTTGGTTTTTGCTTCCTGTAATTTGAGGCGTTTCTCTTCCAGTTCGGTCAGTGATTTTAATCCTTTGTCGTACAGCGCCTGCGTTCCGTTTAATTGCCGTTGAGCGACTTGCAGGTCTATTTCCGCCTGCACTACTTTCAGGCTATCGCTTTCTATTTTAAGCCGAACCTGCTCTATTTTACTTCGAATTTGATTGGTTTTGCTTACCAGTTCGCGCTCCATTGCTGAGATTTGATCGTTGAGCGCATCGGCTTTGTTGCCATATGACTCAATTGCGCCTTCTTTGGCAGTCACCTGGTTTCCCATGCGCTCCACGAGCCTGGGATCAAAATAGTCTGATTTTACTTCGGAAAGATATACGATGGTGTCGCCTTTTTGGACAGCCTGACCTTCGGTGACATACCAGTGCTCGATGCGTCCGGCAATGGTAGCGTGAATGGTCTGCGGTCTTTGCTCGGGTCGAAGCGTGGTGACTTTTCCGTCAGCATGGACTGTCTGTGTCCAGGGCAAAAACATAAACAACAGGAAAATGACCAGCAGCGCCAGCATTAGTTTTCGGAAGGAAAGGTGCCAACCGGGTAGTTGACTCGTTTTCAGCGATTGCAACTGGCTCAGGTCTTCGGCATGGTGGAATGTGTTTTCTGAAATATTCAGCATACTATTTAGTTATTCGTTATTGGTTATTGGTTATTTGTATTGATAATCAATCATTTACAAATAGTTTAGCCAAAACTAATTTTGCTTGATTACTTATTTAGTTGATGTGGTTCGAATGATTATTCCGCATCGCCACTCACCCCGAGTGTGGTTCTGAATACGCGGGAAAAGTGTTCCGTTTGTTGCACCGCTTCAAAAGTGCCATCGAATACAACAATTCCTTTGTTCAGGATAATCACGCGGTCGCAGAGGGCTGCCAGCACTGGATCGGAACTGGTGCAAATGAGCGTCCAGGGTTTTGCTTTGTCGGTCAGAAATTGTGCGATGCGCAGCCGGTCCCGGAAATTGAGGTGACCTAGCGGTTCTTCCAATACCAGCATGTTCGGGTTGTTGGACACAGCGCGCGCCACCAGAATTTTCGTAACTATACTTCGTGAAATATTGTGGCCGCCGGGTAAAAGTTGGGTTTCCAAACCTTCTGTCGCCTCCTGAATGAACGTGTTTAATCCTACTGTTTCAATAACCTGTAATACGCGCTGGAGTGGAATGCGCGGATTGCCCAGGGTAATATTTTCAAGTATACTGCCCTTGAAAATATCCTCCTGAGAGGATAAATCTCCGATATGTTCACGCAGGCTGCGCAGGTTCAGGTTTCTTTTAGATAGTCCGTTGAACATCAGCGATCCGGTGAAGTCACGTTTCACAACGGACAGAATTTGCATGAGCGTGCTTTTGCCGGAACCGTTGTACCCGGCAATGACCACCCGTTCACCGCCTTTTATTTGAAGCGAAATGGATTGAAGAACGGGCGAACTGCCGTCCTCGTACTGATAACCAAGATCGCGCATTTCGACCTCTAACGGCTGCTCGGGGCTGCAGAACTCATTGACCAAAATACCGCCTTCGCGTTCGAGGGGTAAATCCGCCACCTGCCCCAGTTTTTCGGTAGCGGTAAGCACATCGTACGCTGTTTCATGCAATAAAATCAGTTTTTCCACCGATTCAATAACAAACAAAATCAGGAGTTCTGCGGCGACAAACTGTCCGAGGTTAAGTTCGTTCGACATCACCAGTGCGCTTCCCAATATCAGAAAACCGCCCAGAATGAGTACCCTGAATGCGACGCTGCTGATGAATTGGGTCAGCAGGATGCGCCAGTGTTTCGCACGCGCATTGAGGTAATGCACCGTAAGTGAATCTGCCTGCCGCAACGGGAAATCATTTTCCCCGGCCAGTTTGAATGTATTGGATACGCGCCCCAGTTCCTCGAGCCAAAAAGCAATCTTGTACTTGTATTTCGATTCCACCAGGCTGGTTTCTACGCCCTGGGGAGCCGTCCAGTAAAACAGGATAGCCAACAGACCCAGTAATAACAGGGAGAACGTCACAAAAGCGGCATGGTAAAAAGAAAGTAGCATCAGGCTGAAAAAAATCTGAAGCACTGCGGTACTGCCCTCAATCAATATTTTGGGTAAGCCCTTCTGAAGGGTGAGCGTATCGAAGAAGCGGTTGACCAATTCAGGTACATACTCGCGCCGCAACAGTTCCAGGTTGAAGCGGGGGATACGCATGGCAAATTCAACGGCCGAATCGGCAAAAATTCGGCGCTGCATGTATTCCATAAGGGAAAGTTGCATGATCCGGAGTATGCCGGCCAGCAACGCGCCGACCAGTACAAAAAGTACCAGGACTCCCCAGGAGGCATTGATGGCCCCACCGGCAATCTGGCTGATAATCGCCTGAATACCAAGCGGTAAAGAGAGATTAATCAGGCCTGCTACCACGGCGTATAAAATCAGGTAGCGTATTTCACGGCGAAACTGGCTAAGTAGCCGAAGCAAACGCCGGATCGGAGTCATTTGAAGGTTAATATATTGTTCAGGCATTTTCGATAAATACTTGTTCGGTCAGTTAGCACATCAGGACGGATTATTTTGCCAGATCAGGCAATCGGATTTTTAAAACGATTTTCATGGTAACTTGTTTAAGACTGCAACCTACAAACTTCTCATTGCACAACTATCTTTACGCAAAAATTGCAATCTTGAAACTACAGGAACGACTTGATTTATTAGCCGAACTGGGTCACTACCTCCGCGCGGGCGGAGATGAAGACCTGGATGCAGCGGTGCAGCAATCATCCATTGAAAATCAATGGTTTACCGAGGAAAATATTCGCAGCGCACTGAAAGCCATTGCAGAGAAATTCCTGGATCGCGATAAATTGGCCGCCTGGGCTGCCCAATATCCGATGGCCGATCCGGGATACCCGGAAAAAACGGTCGCTCTGATTATGGCCGGCAATATTCCGCTGGTGGGATTTCACGACTGGTTGTGCGTTTTTGTGGCGGGGCAGCGCGCCAAGGTAAAACTATCCGATAAAGACAAGCGCCTCTTGCCGCTATTGGTACAGAAAATGGGGCACTGGCGCAAGGATTCCTGGGCGTATACCGAGTTTTTGTCGGACAATGACCGCCTGAAAGATTTTGACGCCGTTATCGCGACGGGAAGCAACAATACGGCGCGTTATTTCGAACAATATTTCGGGAAATACCCACACATTATCCGCCGCAACCGAAACAGTGTGGCTGTGCTGACCGGGTTGGAAACTATTCCAGAGCTGTACGCCCTGGGCCGCGATATTTTTTCTTATTTCGGTCTGGGTTGCCGCAATGTCAGTAAATTGTATGTGCCGCATGGCTACCACTTCGATACGCTGCTCGAAACCCTGCACGAATACCGGGAGATGATTCTCCACAACAAGTACAAGAACAATTTCGATTACAATTTCACCTTGTACATCATCAATAACATACCGCATAAAAACAACGGATGTTTATTGTTGAAAGAAGATACTTCTTTACAGGCACGTATTGCGTCGGTGCATTACGAATACTACGATGATCTCCATGATCTTGATGCACAGTTAGCAGACCATAAAAATGATATTCAATGCGTGGTGAGCAATGTGCAGTTACCGCAATTCCAGGTTTTACCGTTCGGTCAATCGCAGGAACCCGGACTGCATGACTATGCAGACGGCGTGGACATCATGCAGTTTTTATCGGCGTTGAATTTTGTGCGGGAAAAAGCCGTATAGTGTTTGGTGTATGGTGTTTAGTGTTTAGTGTTTGGGGCGCTTCGCCCTTGGCATCAGCCCCCGACCCCTAAAGGGGAGTGCATCGCAATAAATTAAAATTTATATCTTAAAGTACAGATTATCAATCTATTGCGATGCACTCCCCTTTAGGGGTCGGGGGCTGATGCCAAGGGCGAAGCGCCCCAAACACTAAACACTAAACACCAAACACTGCCAAAGGCGGAGCGCCCCAAACACTAAACACCATACACCAAACACCATTATGTTATTTTAACAAACCGCCCGAACACCCATTCGCTGTGCGCAATCCGCAGCCAGCCATCCTGTTCCTCGAACACCTGCATCTTGTCGCCCTTTTCCAAACGGCGCAAAATGATATAATCCGTACCAGGGCCCTGGCGGGTGTTGAGTTCATTGGTGCCGGTCACTTCGCCTTGTTTGGGGGCCAGGGGCTGTACCAGCGACTGGGCTATAAACTGCCCTTCACCTACTTTTAGCCAGGAACCGGACTGCCCGATAACATCCACCATGACACCATTTGGACGCGCGTCGACGACTGCAAAATTGCTGCCCGGGCCGGAGCGGATGTTGGCGCCCGTGCGCGAATTAATTTGTCCGAGCCAGGTGTTAAATGAAATAGTTACATAATTTTTGGACACCCATCGACCCGTTCCAATGCGCAGCCAGCCACTTTTTTCTTCATAAATATCGACTTCTGTGCCCAAAGGCAAATTTGCCAACACGTTAAAAGTGGTTCCAGGCCCGCTGCGGACATTGAGTCCTCTCGGCGTGGTTATCCCAACGGCTATCTGTGGCGCAGGGTCATCGGCCATAGCCTTCACAATGTCAGTTTTAAACGCCTGCCATTTTTTTTCTTCCAGCATCATTTTGGGGCAGTCTTTGCCGGTGATATCGAAATGCCGGTAGAGGTCGTGGATGCTAAACTGGTATTTGCGCAGCAGGTGGGCGGCGAGGTCGACGGAATTCCGGTAGGTTTTATTCCAGTCGCCGTCTTTGTTGACGCACATTTCAAATCCGATCACGAAATAATTGGGCGTCAGGCTTCCTTCCTTAATCCGGTTTCCGTCCGATTTGTAAATATTGGCGCCGACATGGTAACCCACTTCGTTATCAGGCAGGCACTGGATAATGGCTTTGTCATCGACGATGTAATGCGCCGAAGCATAGCGATCTGTATTGTTAAAATAATTTCGGTTGGCCTTGGCAGTGGCGCCTTTATCCGTATTGGCGGTCCAGTGTGCGATCACACCTTTCAGTTTTCGGATGGAATAAGTGTTCTGATCGCGCAGAAAAGGGCGGTTGCGTTTGTTCGTAAGTAAATCTTTGGTAATGCTCAGCATATATTAAGTGGCTCTGGGTTGTAGAAGTCTGTTAATTTTGCGGTGAAAATAACTGAAAAATGCGTTTTGATATTATATCCGTTCTGCCGGAATTGTTGGAAAGTCCTTTAAATCACTCCATTATGAAGCGGGCCAAAGATAAAGGGCTGCTCGAAGTGTACCTGCATCAATTGCGCGACTATGCCACCGGCAAACACAAACAGGTGGATGATTACCAGTTTGGCGGCGGCGCAGGCATGGTCATGAAACCCGAACCGATTGCTGCCTGCATCGAACAATTGATGTCTGAACGCAATTACGACGAAATTATTTACACTTCGCCGGACGGACAGTGCCTCGATCAGCAACTTTGTAACCGCCTGAGCATGAAGCAGAATGTCATCATTCTTTGTGGCCATTATAAAGGTATCGACGAACGCATCCGGCAGAAATACATCACGATGGAAATCAGTATCGGCGATTATGTGCTCTCCGGTGGCGAACTGGCCGCCGCCGTGCTGGTGGACTCCATTGGCCGGCTCATTCCCGGTGTTTTGAATGACGAAACTTCCGCATTGTTCGATAGTTTTCAGGATGATTTGCTCGCGCCGCCGGTTTACACCCGCCCGGCAGAATGGGAAGGTATGAAAGTTCCCGACGTCTTGCTGTCAGGCCACGAAAAAATGATAGATGACTGGCGGCACGACCAGAGTATGGAGCGGACAAAAGCGCGCCGGCCGGATCTCTGGGAAAGATTCCAGAATGGTGTTTAGTGTATGGTGTTTTGGGTACTTCGCTTTTGGCGTTAGAGTGCATTTTGGCCAAATTACATTCTAACGCCAAAAGCGAAGCACACTAAACACTAAATACCATACACTAAACACATTTTTTTGCTTAGTTAAAATTTTCTGTGTTGTATTTGTTGTTTAAAAACACAAATAGTTTTACATTTGTGATCTGATTTAACATACAACGCATGGGTTATGAAACTTTGTCCAAATTGTGCAGCTGAAATTATTCCCGGCTCCAAATTTTGCCATCGCTGTGGCGACAAGGTCGTCGAGCGCATGAAAGATTGTCCGTCATGCCAGGAGCAAAGCCCCCTGGCTTCCGTCTTTTGCCACCATTGCGGTTTTCATTTTGAAGGCAGGCACCGCAGCGATCATGGTTATCAGCCGGTTTATCCCCTGGATTTTAACCCAGTTACGCTGACGGAGCAGGTAAAAGCATTGTTTTTTAAAAGTTTAAAACGGCGGATTGAAGAGGAGCACGATGTTGCCAAATACAGCGACTACGTACACCGTTTTTACGATTCCCGTTTCCGGGAAATTTACAGCCTGCGCGCCGAACAAATAGCCGATGACCTGATGATGCAGTGGGAACGTTTTGGACGAGCGTCATTGGAAGAAGTGGACCGGCGTATCGAAACGGCATTTGAAGGGCTGATGGATTATTTTATCATTCAATTTTGCCCCGACCTTAATGGCGTTATGCTGCCGCCCTCCATCCTGAAATATGAAAAATTGCAATTGGAGACTGCTGATTTGTGGACCGTACTGACAGACTTCCTCGATTTTGAACGGGAAGAAGAAGTCTTTTACATTGATTTTATCACCATGCCCGCCGACTTGCTGGCCAATGCCTGCAAGAATTACCTTTTTGCCGAACGCAAGGAAAAAGTGTTTTTCATTTGCGATTTATCGCTCAAGGGAAATTGTAAAGAGGGTTTTGCCATGACAAACAAGGCCATTTACTGGCGTGCGCCGTTTGATAAAGCGCGGCGGGTATCATATGAAGACCTGCGCGACATTCGCAGGGAAAAAGAATGGCTGACCATCAACGGCCATTTTTTCACGGTGAATCCAAGTTTGAACCTGAAACTGTGCAAATTGCTCAAAAAACTGCGCAAATGGAAACCTGAAACGCCCCAGGCAGCCAAAGTGAGTGGCCGTTGAAACTTTTTTAAAATTTTCGGGGTTTAATTTTTGTCTGTTTTCAAAAACCGATACTATCTTTGCACCCGCTTTCGAGCAAAATGGAGGTTGTAGCTCAGTTGGTTAGAGCGCAGGTTTGTGGTTCCTGAGGTCGGGGGTTCGAGACCCCTCATCCTCCCCAGAAAAAAGAGTCATCCCGAACATTCGGGGTGGCTCTTTTTGTTTGTGCGAAAATGGAACACGGATAAAAAGGATGAAACACGGATTTCTTAAATCCGTGTCTCATCCTTTTTAAATCTTCATGGAAAACTAGTTTTGGTTAAATTATTTGCAAATGCTTGATTATCAACACTGATAACCAATAACTAATAACCAATAACTACTTATCCGTGTGCCATTTTTATCTATTTTTGCTCATTCACCATACCTTTCAGCATGATTTGCGTCTCATTCGGGTAGGTATTGGCAATAACCGTGATGGCTTTACGCTGCTGATTTTTTTTCATGTCGGTATTGAACTTGGCCAGAATTTCACCGGTGCCACCTGGTGGAATCGGTTCATCGGGCCACTCCGGAATGGTGCAGCCGCAGGTAGAACGGGCGTTCAGAATAGTCAGCGGCACTTTTCCGGTATTGGTAAATTTGAAACTATGGGTTACGATAGCGCCTTCCGTGACCTCTCCGAAATCAAATTCGCTTTCATCAAAGCGGATTCGCGCTAATTGATTGGTATCGCCTGTCAGTTCAGCGGTAGCCGGATTGCGTATCATGTCGGAATTTGGGCCGCCGGAAAGTTCCTGAACACCTTCCGTTTTGTCATTTTTGCAGGCGAGAAATGCAAAAACACCCACAAAGAGTAATAAAAGACCGTTTTTCATATTGAGATATTAAGAAGCGCCTGCAAAAGATTTTTAAACAGGCTTTTTTGTATAAAATTCGGACAAAAGTACGTTGACCGTATTAGCCCGCACAGCTTATTTTCTTAAGGAAACGCAAATGACCGTACCGATATTTTTACTGGGTTTTATGGGAAGCGGCAAGTCGTATTGGGGCCGCAGGCTATCGGCAACACTTGAAATGCCTTTTTATGACCTGGACGCGTATATAGTTGCCCAGACGGGCAAGAGCATTCCCGAACTTTTTGCCGAACACGGTGAAGCCGGTTTCCGAAAAATAGAACAGGCATATCTTCTGGGTTTGATCGAACAACCGGCTTCTGTGGTATCTACCGGCGGTGGAACGCCCTGTTTTTTTGATAATATGGAGCAAATGAACCTGTTTGGTCGCACCATCTACCTCCAGGTACCTGTCGAAATACTGGCCGCACGTTTATCCAAAGAAATGCACCGGCGTCCGTTGCTGGCCGGGCTCGACAGCGAAGAACTGCCGGATTTTATAAAAAATTTGCTCGAAAAACGCGCTCCTTTTTATGAACTGGCCCAGCAAAAGCCGGAATGGAGTGGGGTAGAGGCTGTTTATTTTGAACGGATATTGGAAGCGACAACGCTGAATAAAACCTGAAAAATAAACAAAATGTCAGTGGGAAGGCTACATTTGTCCAACAAAATATTTTACAGATGGAAGTCTATTTTTACCTGCTGGCTGCATTGGTGTTGGTTGCTCTAATCGTTTTGTTTACCAGACATCAAGGAAATAACCGTATTCAAGCCATTGATAACGAACAATTTGTGCCCAGGGAGTTATATACGGCCACCCAGACGCAGTTAGAAACCCTGCGTGCGGAGTGGCAGGGAAAAGAACAGGAATTGCGCGATGCCCATGCGCAATTGGCCGCCCGGGAACAGCAGATTTATCATTTGCAGCAAACCCTTCAAACCCAAAAAGGAGAGGTGGAGCAGTTGCAGGTGAAGTTCAAAACGGAATTTGAAAATATCGCCAACCGCTTGCTGGAAGAAAAATCGCAGCGCTTTACGGTACAAAATGCCCAGCAACTGCAAACGGTTTTGAGTCCGCTGCGCGAAAAAATCAAAGAATTTGAAGAACACGTAGACAAAAAATTTCTGGAAGAAACCCGTGAAAAAGCAAGTCTCAAACACGAACTCCAACTGCTGCATACCCTCAATCAGCAACTCAGCCAGGACGCCCACCACCTGACCAATGCCCTGAAGGGCCAGAATAAAATGCAGGGCGACTGGGGTGAAATGCAACTTGAAACCCTGCTGGAGCACTCCGGACTTCAAAAAGGTATTCACTTTTTGATGCAGGCTACATTCCGCGATGACGACGGCGCCGCCAAACGCCCCGATTTTATCATACAACTTCCTGACAACAAACAACTTGTCGTGGATGCGAAAGTGTCGCTAACTGCATTTGAACGCTATTTCAATACAGATGACCCTGCGCAGCGCGACCAGCATTTGCGGGCGCATGTCACGAGCATCCGCAACCACGTCGACAACCTGAGCCGCACGAATTACCAGATGTTGTATCAAATCAACACGCCCGATTACCTCCTGCTTTTTGTGCCGCTGGAAAGCGCACTGAGCGCCGCTTCGCAGGCCGATCCGAAACTGTTCACAGATGCGCTGGATCGCAATATCGTGCTGGTTACGACGAGTAGCCTGCTGGCAACCATGCGCACCGTGGCGCACCTCTGGAAACAGGAAAAACAGACGCGTTCGGTGCTCGAAATTGCCCGGCACAGTGGCCTCCTGTACGATAAGTTCGTGGCTTTTGTAGACGACCTGAAAACCATCGGCGCCCGGCTGGACAATGCCCGCCTCGCTTATGACGATGCCATGCACAAACTGACCCATGCCGCCCGTCCCGGTGACACACTCATTGGTAAAGCGGAGAAAATCAGGGAGTTAGGGGCCAGAGCGACCAAGTCGCTGCCGCAGGATCTGGTGGATGAAGCACTTGGGGAATAAGTTGGTGATGATAGCACGGCCCTGAAATGTGCGGGGTCGTAAGACCCGCGCACGGCGGTAACGTCTGGCCCAAGAATGAGTGATAACCCATGGCTTTAGTTTGTCGATAAGCTAAGCGTTACCGCCGTGCGCGGGTCTTACGACCCCGCACTTTCTTCAAAGCCATGCTACCATCACCGCCGCACACTCGCAAAAATCTGCTCGCTAATCCGCTGCAAAAAGCCCTTATCGTCAGTAATAATTTCGGCTTTTCCCTGTAGTTGTTGTTCAAACTGAATCTCCCGGCCATAACTGGTGCGCAGGGTATTGTTTTTATTCACCGGCAGTGCGACGAGGATGGAGTATTGATTGTCTTTTGGAACCAGCGATTTCGAAACAATCAGTCCGCTGATCGTTCCAAATTCATGGTAGGGGTAGTTGTCCAATTTCAGGATCACCTTTTGTTTTTCTTTGACTTTCCCGCTGCCGGCGATAGGCAGCGATACCCGCCCGATAATTTTGTCGTTTTGCAGCGGCACTACGGTCATTACCTGGTCGCCTTGCCGGACATACTGCTGCGCTGTAATTCCGTTGAGCGAGATTTTACCGTCCATCGGTGTCAGGAGCAGGTAGGTTTGTTTCCATTTACTCACATTGCTGCGGAGTGTGTTCAGGCTGCCTGACAATCGGCTGGAAGCCGAAGATGTGGTTTCCTGTTGTCCAAATGATGCGCTGCTGATGTTGTTTTGCAGGCTGATAATTTCGCGCCGCCTTTGTAAAATATTCTCTTCATACTGGTCGCGCTGGCGTTCGAGGTCTGCTAACCTGGTGCGTTCTTTTTCAAAATCCACACGGGAAGTAATGCCCTGTTCGAAGAGGTCTTTTTGTTTCAGGTACAGGTCTTCAGCTGTTTTTAATTGGTCATTGGTACGTTTCAGCGCTTTTTGTTCAAATACGATACTTTGTTGCAACTGACTGATTTGCTGATTAATGGAATTGATGTTGGATTGTACCGAGGCGCTTCTATTGTCTCTTCCAAACTTGAAATCACTCAGGATTCGGACAAAATCGGCATAATCGCCTTGTAATTCACCAAGCGTCAGGCTGTCGGGTTGCTGCACATTTCGGAAATCTTCCGTTTTCAATTGTTGCCAGGCGCCCAGGCAGGAATCGAGCAGGAGCACATCGCGGTAATTGGCGGTGCTTTGCATCACAGCCAGCAGCTGATTGGCCTTGACCCGGGCGGTATCGCTGACCAGCAAGCGGGCAATACGACCGTCGGTGCGGGCGATGATATCTAAAGGTGGTGTAGCGGTGGTAACAATCACTTTTGCCTCCACCACATCAGGGTAACGCACCAGCCAGGCCGCGGCGAGCATCATCCCGAAACCAAAAAGTACAATAGTTGTACCCCACCGCACCAGCCAGCCGGGCGGGGTGCCTAAAATCTCCTGCACATCTTCGGAGCGAAGTTCGACGTATTCGCTATCTGCCATTTTTTTAGTGTTTGGT
>JALHMA010000012.1 GCA_022844265.1 Saprospiraceae bacterium
AGAAGCGGTTCCGAAGCGGATTTCGAAGCGCCTTCGGAAATAAACGGCGTGAAAATGAGCACCCTGCTCCGGCGCATGGCGGCGGCACTCCAGGAAAATGGTACGCCCGCTCTGGTACGTGCGATCGGCGAATATACCGGGCTGGTATTGAGCTGGGCAGAGCGATTCAACAGCCTGAGACAAGTTTTTGATGAAATTAAACAAATAGATACCGGCGCACAAACCGGGTAACTCAAAAAAACATCAACCATGGATTGGTCAAGACAGGAACGCATCGAAATACACGACCGGCTGGTCGCTATGCTGGATGATGTCCGCAAGGAGATCATGGCGAAGTATCCGGATGTTGTGTCCGTGGATGTCGGCCTGAAACAAGTAAAAGGCCAACCACAGCAAATAATCTGCTTTCGACTACACGTCAAGCAAAAGAAGCCGCTCAGCCAACTCAAGCCTCAGGAAGTCCTTCCGTCAGCAATCGCTGGCATTCTAACCGATGTCAAGGTCGATACCCCTTATTACATCAATGCGGATACCGGCAGTTATGACCCTATGTGGGGCGGTGTAGGTATTAAAACGCAAGAAGTACCCATATCGGGCACCTTGGGTTGTTTTGTCACCCTGAATGCGGATGGAAAAGCTCATTTGCTCAGTAACCACCACATCCTCAAAGGTTCTACAGGCGCCATTGGCAAACTGGTCGGCCAACCCACCGAGCCCGACGACACTTGCTGTTGCTGCATTTGCGGTGATATCGCCAAAGTTGTGGATACTGAAGATAATGCATCCGTAGATTGCGGAATCGCCATTCTCCTGGATAAACGGTTTTCAAACAACATATTGCAAATAGGACCGATTTTCGGCGATGCTCCGGCAATAATCGGCGACATTGTCAGAAAACGAGGCGCGTCGAGCGAACTGACCTGGGGGGTCGTCATGTCCACGATGGAATCACCTAATGTACCTATTAACGGCCTCTTACGAACCAACCAGATTGAAGTGATGCCCGATCCCATATTTCCTGAATTTGGAACCGGCGGCGACTCGGGCGCTGTGTATGTGAACAACTTAAACCAGATTATAGGGCTGCACTTTTCTTCCAATAGAGTACCCGGGCCGGATAATTCCGCATTGGGCAACCACATCAGTGAGGTCAAGACCGCCTTGGGCATATCTATCCCATCCGCGGGTACTTTGGGAGCCATTCCGCTTTCTGGCATTGCAGCCGAACCCATTTTAACGGCCAATCCCCATACTTTCATCCACCAAATAGAGCAAAAACTGAAGCGCAGCGAGCCGGGCCAGAAATTGTTACAGGCCATCCGCGACAACCGTCACGAAGTTATGGACCTTATCAACGACAACCGGGAAGTAAAAGTAGCCTGGAACCGCTACAATGGGCCTTCTTACATTGGGCATCTTATGAAGAATGCCCGCGAGCCACAACACAGTATACCCAAGGATATCCAAGGCTATTCTTTCAACAATCTTCTTATCAAAATGAGCGACGTACTGGAACGGCACGGCAGTCGGAAACTGGCCAAAGCCGTGGAAGACTATTCCGTCGTCGCGTTCGATTTTGCGCATGAATATACCGGGGCAGGGTCGCTCGACAGCCTGTTGGAGAAGCACAGCTTTTGCCCGCAATGCGGAACCATAAAAAACCCCAAACGCCATGCCTGATCAAAACCCCGGTACGCTGGATGCCATCGGCATTGAATTGATCAAAGTCTTACAACCCATCAAGACAAGGGTGGAAGAGGGCGACATCCTGCTGCTGCTGGCAGAACTGGGCATCCAGTTTCCGGAAGCGCTGAAAGATGACTCAACCTTTACTTCCGCCCTGGACGGCTTAGTAGACGATGTCTCGGCCATGCCCGACATTGTCAAGTTATTGGTCGCCGCTATATCTGCTGAGGAATGGGGAGAAGTGGGCAATCAATCGGCCGCCCTGACCGCAAAAATCATCTCCGCCATCCAGAAATTCACAGTCGTCAAAGACGCGCTCGACAATTTTCCCATGGACGGTCTATCGGGGGGCGATCTATCGGAGCTTGAAGGTTTTGTCGCCGATTTCGTCCGCAACCTGTTAGATTACTTGTTGATTCACTACCTGGAAAGCAAGTCCGAAGTGCTGGTAGCCGGGCTTGAATTTTTTGGTATACTGGATCGATCGGTTCAGCGCGCAGGTTCCACCAACCCCGTATTTCCGGAATATGTTAAATACCAGCTACAATTAGACAATGTTCCCAAGCTCTTCGACAATCCCGGCGAGCTGCTGCGAACCCTGTACGGCTGGGGCGATCCCAGTTTCACCGGCCATGCTATGCTGGAAAAGCTGGGCAAACTGGCCTTGGGCCTGGGGCTGCCGGCGGTCTACAACCCCGCCACACCCGAATTGGACGTTCTGTTTGTCCGCCTTACTCCCAATCTCGGGCTAAGCCCTTTGCCCGGTCTTGATATTTTGATCCACGATAACTTCGGCATGGCGGGCGCATTTTCTACGGGCACCGAGGACTGGAACTTTACCAGCGGCCTCAGCGCCTCAATAGAGGTAGGCGCGCTCATCACCCTGAGCCCTGCCGGGGACGTATCCCTACGGCCGGTTGTCGGGCCGTTCAACGGGGAACTTACACTCGTTTTCACGGTACCCGGTTCGGCGCCTTCCTCAACGCCGTACATCCTCATCGGCGAACCGGATGCCAGCCGCTTCGAGTTCGCGCAGTTTCGCCTCGAAGCGGGCGCAGGCCTGACCTGGCAACCGCCCGACGCGCGGGGGCGTTTCCATGTGGAAGGAGAACTGAGCGAAGGCAAGATCGTCATCAAACCGCGCGATCCCGACGGATTTCTCGCCAAAATTCTGCCCGAAGAGGGCATTGTCATCGACCTTAGTTTTTTGATGGGCTACGACAGCGACAGGGGGTTTTACTTCGACGGCAGCGGCGGGCTGGAAATTCAGTTGCCGGTCAATTTGCAACTCGGACCGCTCCTGATCCAGGCGCTCACGCTTTCCTTGCAAGCCGGTTCGGGCGGTATTCCCATCGGCATCGGCGCCGACGTCGGCCTCACGCTCGGGCCGTTTGCAGCCGTGGTGCGGAACATGGGCATTAAAGCGATCCTGACTTTCCCGTCCGACAATAGCGGCAACCTCGGCGCTGCCAACCTGGAAGTCGACTTCAAGCCACCAACTGGCGTGGGTTTATCCATTGACGCCGGAGTGGTCAAAGGCGGCGGGTTTCTGGATTTCAACTTTGAACAGGGAAAATATACCGGAATTGTCCAGCTCTCCATTCAGGGGGTGGTCAACGTCATTGCCATCGGCCTGATCACGACCAAAAATCCGGATGGTAGCCCGGGCTTTTCCATGTTGCTGCTGATCACCGCGGAATTCACGCCGATCCAACTGGGCTTCGGCTTTACGCTCAACGGTGTGGGCGGTCTGGTTGGCGTCAACCGCACCATGATATTGCAGGCACTCCGGGACGGTGTGCGCAATAATACGCTCGACAACATTCTTTTCCCTTCCGATCCGATTGCCAACGCCAACCAGATCATCTCCGATCTCGAACGCGTTTTCCCCACGCAGCAAAATCGCTTCACTTTTGGGATCATGGGCAAACTGGGCTGGGGTACGCCTACCCTCATCAGCTTGGAAATAGGTCTCATGCTGGAGGTGCCCAACCCGGTCAGGCTGGCTATTCTGGGCGTCATCAAAATGACATTGCCTACGGAAGAAGCCGCTATTCTCAAACTACAGGTCAATTTTGTCGGAACGATCGATTTTGAAGCGCAATACATCACTTTCGATGCCAGCCTGTTTGATTCTACGCTGCTCATTTTTACCCTCGAAGGAGATATGGCGCTGCGCATCAAGTGGGGCAACAACTCCAATTTCCTGTTTACGGTAGGCGGCTTCCATCCGAACTATACGCCGCCGCCCCTGGATTTACCTGACCTGCGGCGCTTGTCCATTAGTTTGCTCAGCGGCAACCCGCGGCTTACAGTGAGTTCGTATTTTGCCGTAACATCCAATTCCGTGCAATTCGGCGCCGGAGTAGATTTTTATTTCGGAGTAAGCGGATTCGAGGTGATCGGCTATTTGAATTTCGATGCACTGTTCCAGTTCAATCCTTTCTATTTCAATATTTCAATCTCAGCGGGTTTAGGCGTTTATCTGGGCGGCAGCGAGATCATGGGCATCCATTTGAGCGGAACGCTGGAAGGCCCTACGCCCTGGCACATTACGGGGCGCGTCAAATTTAGCATTCTATTTTTTATCAGTATCAGTGTAAGCGTAGAGACCACCTGGGGCGATTCCCAGAACACCTCTCTGCCCGATATCGAGGTATTGCCGGAACTGAAAAAAGCTTTGCAGAATAAGGCCAACTGGCTCACGCCTCTTGAAGCGACCAATGAAAACCCGGATAATCTGGTGCAGTTACGCATGATAGAGAACACGGACGAGCAAATTATCGCCCATCCGAGTCGTAGCCTGTCGGTGAGCCAAAAGGTGGTACCCCTAGACATAGACATAGAAAAATTCGGCACCCAGAACCCGGCGGATTATTCCAATTTCCATTTAGTCCTCGTAGACGGGGATGGTGTTGAAATAGGAAGTTCGGCCCTGAAAGAAGAATTCGCGCCGGATAGTTTTTTCAGACTCACCGAATCGCAACGCGTGAGCAGGCCTTCCTTTGAAAAATACAACAGCGGATTGAGTGGAACGGGCACCTCCGAACTGACATCCGATTTTTTCCGGGAAAGAGAAGTAGAATTCGAACAGATTATCCTGGACGAACCCGACCCCACGCCCATACTGGTATCTTATGATGTGCTGCAATTCAACGCATTTATTAAAAACGGTTCGGCGGCTAAATCTCCCCTCGGGAGCAAGGCGAATAAAATCTCTCCATTGGCGCCCGGCAAGGTCGGCCTCGCCACAGAGGGCTTCTCTATTGTCAACACCGACAACCTGGCCCTGTTCGAAGGCATACAGACCGCCAGTTTTCAGGAGGCGCAGATGATGTTTCAGAGTGTTTTGACTCAGCGACCCGAACTGGAAGGCCAAATCAATATTGTTCCAACCTTTGAACTTGCTTGACCATGAGTGACGTATTAGCCAGATATGCTTTTCTACCCTGGATGCGAAGGGGCCTTTCCGCCAAAATTGAAGAAGTGGAAAACTTCAACAATTTTACAACACCGCCAGCCGGCGGCTGGACGCTCGAACGCCCCGAAATCGACGTGCGGGTGAATATTGCGGCAAAAAAAAGCGGTAGTACAACTGATGATTTTGTTGATCAGAGCATTTCCCTCGTTGGGCCGGGAGACATCATAGGAATCGACAACCGGGTAGTGGTCAAAACCGAACCCAGAAACTGGATCACCAATTACGAGCCTAATTTTTTCCCTTACCTTGAATTCTATGAAGAAGATTTTCCCTGGCGGTATACTCCCGCCGCTCCAATCGGACACAAGCTTCGACCCTGGCTGGTGTTGGTTGCCCTGAAAGTAGATGAGTTTGAAAAAGACAACGCCTTGTTCGGCGCTCTTCCATCCATTCTGATCAAGGGACATGAACAGGATACAGCCGGTACGAGCGGAGCCGCCAGTCGGGTTTTTCCCAATCCTGCACAAAGCTGGGCATGGGCCCATGTACACCTGAACGGCGACCTCGATCCTTCCAACAATCTGGACCCCAATGTGCCTGCTAACCTGAACAGTGCACTCTCCAGGTTCCGTCAACTGCTTGCCAACAACCCGGACCAAGCGGTGGCCCGGATGGTTTGTCCGCGCATCCTCGACCCCAATACCATGTACCACTGCTTCCTGTTACCCGCTTATGAAACGGGTCGCCTGGCAGGTTTGGGTGCCGACGCGGCCATTATTTCAACCCACAATGCCCAGGAATCTTCTTTCGGCGCCGATCATCGTACAGATGCCGACCATTCCAGATACGTTGATCATTTCCCCTATTACTATGCCTGGCAATTTATGACAGGCGACGTAGGCGACTTCGAATCGCTGGTGCGAAAGCTGGTTCCCAGAGAAGTGGACCCCCGGGTAGGCACACGCCCGATGGACATTCAGGAACCCGGGTTTAATATTTCCTTTGATTCCGTATCTGTGCCCGACAATGGCATCGTCATGTTGGAAGGCGCTCTACTCCCCCCCTTCGGCACCACTACGCGCGCGCCTTACCCAACCCACGTTACGACCCCTGCCTACACCTATCGTAAAAGGCTGGCTGATCTGCTCAATCTGAGTGAAGACCTGATGGAAGCCACTTTCCCGCCTTCTCAATTTTACGGAACCAATCCATTCGGATACCATGGGCCAGCTAATCTGATTGAGGATGATCCCATCATTACGCCGGACCTCTACGGTCGATGGCATGCCTTGAAAAACACCCTCGACACTAACCTTGGTCCGGCAGGCGCACTTAACCACAACAAGACCTGGTTTTACGAACTCAACCTTGATCCGAGAAGCCGTGCCGTAGCGGGGCTGGGGGTGAAACATGTGAAAAACAACCAGGAAAAAATCATGGACAAGGCATGGGATCAAATAGGGGAAGTGATCGAAGCCAATAGAAAACTGCGTTGGGGGCAATTTTCCCAGCAGGTAGCTTTTGCCTCTTTTTCCAAAAACCTGAAAGCCCAGACGTCTGAACAAGCGAACGCTATAGCTGCCAATCTATACCGGAAAGTTAAAATCGGCTCCCTGACCGCTTTCAAACAAGTAAATGACAGCGCGCTGCCAAACGCCGTACAAAGCTATGCTTACCGGCGGATGGAACGACCGGCCGGGCCCTTTATGAAACGCATGGGCCTGGGAAACGTCATTTTCAACAATAACTTAAGAATATCGCTGGCAAACAAAACACAGGTCGCTGTGGCACCCAAGGTATCCAGCCAAATGCAGGCAAGTCTGCCCGGGCTGAACGTCAACCAGGATGTACAGATCGTGTCCAATCATTTCGTAAAGACGCCCATGTTCGCGCCCATGGAACCCTTTATACAGGAGGTTGAACCTAATATGGAAGCGGAAATTCGGTTCCAGGCTGCCGTCGGCGATTACCTGAATTACTTTGGAGCCGACAACTGGCTTGACGTGCCCGATCTGCCTGCCCTCAACCTGACCGCTCTGACCAATCAGGTGATTAATTTTATTAACCCGTTATCAATTATCCCCAAATACGTCTATCACAATATCCATTTCAGTAAACCGACTTATCCCGTTCCGCCGGCCGATAAAATCGTACCGGTGATGGCATATCCCGTTTTCCCGGAACCCATGTACGAGTCGGTTAAAGCGTTGGGAGTAGATTTTCTTATTCCGAATCTTCACCTGATTCCCAACAACACCGTCACACTGCTGGAATCCAACCAGCGATTCGTGGAGGCTTTTCTGGCAGGAACCAACCACGAAACGGGCAGGGAATTACTTTGGCGGGAATTTCCCACAGATCAGCGAGGCAGTTACTTCCGTCAGTTCTGGGATTCGAGCGACCAGGTCAACAGCGGAGACTTGAGTGAAGAAGTTTTGGCAAGCCAGGGGCTGGATATCGAAGAAATACACACTTGGTTATCCAATTCCGAACTGGGTACTCACAATGCCCGGCCCGGCGTACCCGATACGGGACTCTTAGTGATGGTCATCCGTGGCGACCTGCTGAAAAAATTTCCGGATACGGTTATTTACGCTCAACAAGCGCGGTTCAAGGCCGGCAGCAACCACCTGACCGACCCGCGCGAACTGGCGGAAGCCAAAGAGTTTCCCATTTTCAGCGCAAAAATAGAACCGGATATTACCTTCTTCGGCTTCAACCTAACGGCAGAACAGGCGCTGGGTGACCGCAATACGAGTGATCCGGGCTGGTTTTTCGTAATCCAGGAACGTCCGGGAGAGATACGGTTCGGTCTTGACATCGGCGGTTCGGGTGCAGCGCCGGCCACTTGGAACGACCTCAATCAAGCCAATGCTTCTATCAGCGGTATATATCTAAATGCAACGGACAATGCGGTAAACCCTTCTGGAGTCAATGGCAACAGAATAAATGGCAAACCGGTCAACTGGGGTTTTAATTCAACCAATTTTGCGCAAATCCTATATCAAAACCCGGTGCTGCTGGCAGTTCATGCCGATGAAATGATTCCTTAATGTGGCTGTATTGCCATTAGTACTTGTAAACTGAATGACCATGAAGCTCAATAAGTCCAAATTCGCCTCTCTTCAAAAGAAAACGAGTGAAAAAAGAGAGCTTTTGAAGCGTAAAAAGCAGGATTTGCAAACAATCCGGGCAGCGCTTGCCACATCTGCCAGGGATTTGAAAAACGAACTGGTCAAAGGAGCCGGCGCTCAAAAGAGCAAGGTAGACAGGATAAAAAAAAATCAAGACAACCTGCACGCCAGGTTAGGTAAAACACAGGAACAGATCGTCGGAATAGAAACCGATCTGAGCAATATTATTGGTGAAGTACTGTTTTCGCGCGACCCGCGCGACCAGATTGCGCTGCTTGATGATAACTATCCTGTTTTTTTGATACCAGTCCGGATAGAAACGCGCTTTATGACGGTTAAACACATTGCCAGAGTAAAGCCAGAACTGCCGCCGCCGTTGGAAACCCCGATTTTGACCATTGTAGGGGGCATTCCGGTTGCAGCGCCCCAACTGCTCAGCGTGGGCGCCCTGTTCGAAGGCAGAACGGAAATACCCGTTATCAAAGACGCTCAAGAACTCTGGATCCGCATTTTCCCCGATGATATTGCTATTCACACCCATGAAGACCGCCTGACCGAATCTGAAATACAAGCCGCCCAAATCTTCTGGAACCATATCTGGTATGCAGGCGAAGACCGCTCGCTGCAAATCGGCGCCTGGCGCGGCCTGGTGTCGGGCAGGGGCCCTGAACGGGCAGCCTGGATCGCTAAACAAATGGAACCTGCCAACCCGCAGGATAAACCTGCCGCCGCTACAGACCCTGCTCAACCGCTTCCATACAGCCCCGTATTCCCTACCCCAGGAGTTAAATCGAGTAGCTGGAGCCACGCACCGCACACACGGGTAATGCCCGAACGATTCGTCGCCCGTTTATACACCGGATCGACCTATCGCGAGGTGGTAGGCGAAACCGTAGCAGATTCCCTGCAACTCGGCCCGGATCCTCTTGCCGGCGCGGGAGAAATCACCAGCACGGACGGGTTGCTCGAACTGGCCGACCCATTAAAATGGATGAAAGATTTTGAAGAAGCGGAAAAAACAGGAATGGCCATTCGGGTGCCGTTGATGCACCGGGAGCATTTGACAGGTTTTGACAGGATACTTGTACTCGGTGTCAAGGCCGCTGCCGGCCCGGATGAAGGACAGGCCCTGCTCGAAGAACTGATCGACAACCACCATTATCGGCACGGTGGATTTTCCATTGTTCCGCAGGGTACGCCGACCAACAACACTGAAGATGTCAAATCGGGATACACTGCCTTTAACAGCGATGACGAAGAACTTTTTGATATTGAACTGAAGGATGCGAGATTTGAGCCCAGTGTGCTCGACCTCG
The DNA here is from genome assembly GCA_022844265.1 of Saprospiraceae bacterium. Taxonomy (GTDB): domain Bacteria; phylum Bacteroidota; class Bacteroidia; order Chitinophagales; family Saprospiraceae; genus M3007. The sequence goes on from JALHMA010000012.1 coordinate 9,558, forward strand.
AAAAAACCGACGGCCAACGCTTAGCCGAAGCCTTGGGAATCTCTTATAAAACCCTGCAGCATATTCGACATGCCGACCGCAAGGATATCCGGGAGGCTATGCTCATGAACCGCGCACTCTGGCCCACTACATTCGGATATTTTTTGTCGCAAATGATGCACCCAGTTTTTTCAAGCGGCGATATCATACAGACCCGTAGCCATTTCAATCAGTACGTGCTGGGGCGGGGCAAAATGCCAGCAATACGAATCAATAATCAGCCGTATGGCATTCTCCCGGCGACAGCTTTTTCAAAATGGACTTATCCTGATAACAGCATTCATTCCCGGTTTCTGAATAATATGCACAAGCAGGTGCTCAAAAACATGGAAACCACCTGGGACAACCTTTCCCAGCGTGTAAAATATGCAGGCGGGGTAGTAAATTCTGCAGAATTCAGTAATCATTTTTTAGATATTGTAGGCCTGCACCCTTCCAGTGTGGAATTTTACCAGCGCTTCATTGCCGGCCCTTATTTTCTCTGGAACCTGTACAATTACAGCCAGATTATACAGAAAAACAATGTCAACTTCGAACAGGCTTCCTATGCAACTTCGCTGGATTTTCTTCAATTGTTCAACAGTCAAAACTACTCATTCGTCTTGCCGCCCCGGGTATTTGACTTTTTCTACCTCAAAGATCACAAATACCTTGACGGGCCGTTGATTGATACCCTGGGCCTGTCCGAATTACGCACGATCCAGGCAATGGGCAGCCAGGGGGAAAACTATATCCACTGGCTGGCTAAAAGCAACTGGAACGAGATCAAAGCCGAAAACTTCACGAATATCGGCGCCCCGGGTGCTAAACCGCCCACAGCACTGCTATACCTGATGTTGCGCCACTCCACCCTGTTAGAGTATGTACGCACCAGCCTTACCCTGCTTGTAGACAAGGGTATTCTTGCTACATCCGCATTGATCGATACGGAACTGATGAATTTGGGAGCCATGGGGCAGATTAGCATGGAAACAAAAAATCTGGTAAAAACCCAGATACAGTTCAAGGAAGGGTTATTGCTAGAAAAAGACATCGAGAAAAAGGTACAAAAGGAGTTTGAAACCCGTGCGGCAAAAGGCGAACTGGAAGACTTGAACCTGAAATCGCTGAACCAGGTAAAATCGGAATACAAGGCGGCATTGAAATCCACTGCAGCACCCAAAATGGAAGCGAAAGTCGAAGCAGAGCTCAACATAGTACTGCAAGGCTTTCAAAATACTGTCAATAAAATTGAAACCCTCACCGCCAGTTATGAATTTCTGCAAGGTATCACCCTAGCGGACTATATACGACAGGAAATTTTTAAACCCAACCCCAATCAGGACCTAATTGAAATACAGGAACTGGTAGAAGCATTGAACGGCCTGGCGGATTTGCCGACGGCCCGGCTGGAGCGGTGTTTTGCCGAGCATATAGACCTGGCCTCGTATCGGCTCGATGCGTGGTTTTACAGCCTGGTGCTGGATCGTCTGGAAAATCTTCGCAATAAAGGCGCCGAGCGAACTACCGGCGTTTACCTGGGCGCCTATTCCTGGCTGGAGGATATCCGGCCAGGCAGTCTACCCGGCATTCATTACAGGGAAGTAGATATTACACCCGATGTGATTGTAGTCCCGGGGTTCCGGGAAGTTGCCCTTGAAGGACTGACTATTCAGGGACAAATCAATACGGGAAGGCCCTGGTTGTCTATCCAGGATATCCTTCTGCAATCCCCTATTGTGTCTACACCCACATCGCCCCGACCGATCAGCACAACGCGCACCGAGAAAGGGCCGCCCGATCCTGTAGTGAACGATCTGGAACTAATGCCGACCAGCGGGGCGATTCTGACTATCCAGCAAAAAGTTGAACAGGCTTATTTGAATACTCCCTTGCTGCTGGACGTACCTGTCATCAAAAACCCGGGCCCTCCGTACGTTTATTTGGGAAAGGACAATGTCGGCGACATCACTTACGATCCTGTTATTGACAAATTTATCCATAATCCAAGGGTTGACCCTGGCAACCAAGGTTATATTCATGCGCCTTCCATAAATCAGGCGACGGCAGCAGCCGTCCTGCGTTCGGGGTACGTGTCGCACAATGCCAGTTCCCCGGACAATAAAATGGCAATCAATCTGAGCTCCGACCGCGTCCGCAGAGCCATGTACTTTGCAGAAGGGATGAAAAACGGTCAGGAACTGGCCGCATTATTGGGCTACCAGTTCGAAAGGGGATTGCATGACCGGGATACCGGCCTGGATGCCTTTATTCTGGAGATCAGGACCAAATATCCCCTGGTTGCAGGTCGGGTCACAGACAATAGCGGCGTAACCAGCATTTCAAGCGCCGAAGCTTATAACGTAGTTAACGGCCTTGAACTGGTAGAAAACAGTAGGAATTCCAGCGCCGATTATCCCTATGGCGTGAGTGGTTTGCCAAATTCAGGCTCTGCCAAATCCGCTATTATAGAAGAAGTCGATAGGTTGCACGATTCGCTCGATGCGATCAGCGATCTGTTGCTATCCGAATCGATGTACCAGGTTGTACAGGGTAATTTCGCCCGGGCGAATGGCGCCCTGAATGCGATGGGAGGGCAAAGCGTCGTAATTGATCCCGAGGTGATTAAAACGCCTAGAAAATTCCACGTGCTTTCGCACCGGTTGGGCGTGCAATTTGACCTTTCCCCCAATGGGCATACTATGTGGACCTCGCAGGGTACTGCACGTTCGCTGGCCGAACCGTTTCTGAATCGCTGGCTGAGCAGCATGCTGCCGGATAAAAATAAACTGTTGGTCAATTTCCAGTACAGAGTATATACACCGGAAGGATTTCCCGGCGCTGTTTTTGAAGACATGCTGTCGTTGGGAGATCTGGGCCTGGAACCTATCGATTTGTACTGTATCCTGACCCAACCTTCAGAACAGGGCGATGCCGTGGAATTAGTGAATCGGATCGCATATCACGTTCGTAAGAACATAGAAATGGCGGACCGGATCAGTATCGAAGTACTCTTTACCTTCCGCACCGGATTTGCGCAAGACGAATTGTCGCTGTTCGAATTACAACCGCTCATCGATCAGCTGCATGCAGTGGTGGGGAATAGCCGGCACGCCAAAGCAACAGACTTCCTGTTATCCACAGGTGCGGAGAGCGTTATTGCTGCCAACCCTGCCAAAGGGCTGGATACTGCCCCGCTTTTTGCCCGCCTTTCAAATGTTGCAGGCCTCACCATGTCAAACGGTGCGCGGGGGCTTCTGGGTGTTATTACAGACATACAAACAGAGGTAACAGGTATCAATACACTGATTTCAAATGTCGGATTTCCGGGAATAAGCGGAGCCGCACTGTTTGCCTTGCGGGAAGCCCTGACTGGAGCGCTTATGTTCGGTGTACAGAATGCCGTGCCCGACTCTGCGGTTGATACATCCGAAACGATCGTCAACGACTTGCTTTTACTGGCTGCCCGCGTACTGACCGAACTGGAGCCCCGACAGGTAAAAGCTGCAGACTTGTTGTCTCAGGCGCCCGCAGCCTCCAGTGAAGATCAAAAACTGGTTATTTTGAGCGAGGTAGCCAGGCAAATATTCGGCCGTTCGTTCAAAGTGTACCCGGAATACCGTCTCTACAACGACAGCGTATTCGACGCCGCCTTGCAGTATCCCGATTATTTAAACGACGCTTCGCCTTTTGCCCTCGAAGAATGGCTACAGGGATTGTCGCCCGTGCGGAAACGTACCCACGCCTACCATCGGGCCCGGCTGTTGTCGCAGACCCTCCGGAATACGGATAGCCATCTGCAACTTACGTTGTCGCAATTGCCGCTGGAACCTTTGGACGAATCCGCTAACGTATTAACGCGTTGGTTGGGAGTCGAATTCCCGAAGGGCTACCGCATGCCGGATGAAAACATTTCTTTCGTCCTGCAAATGCCGAACAGTTATTCCGCAGGTAGTCTACAGGCCGGCATTATTGTAGACGAATGGGTAGAGGAAATACCGGAGGAAACGGCATATACGGGCGTAGCGATACATTACAACAATCCGAATTCCGAACCCCCTCAGTCCTGTCTGCTGGCAGTTTCGCCCGATCTCACCGGGCAATGGTCCTGGGACGATCTGATGGATACTTTGTCCGAAACCCTGGATTGGTCCAAAAAACGGGCGGTCGACCCGGATTTGTTGAACGATTCGCTGTATGCCCAGGTATTACCCGCCATTTTTGCAGCAGTCAGTGCGAGCGGCAACACACCCACTTTGGATTTTGGAAGAAATATAATTAAAAAACCTACGCCCGGCAAGATTGATCTTGTCCGGATCTCGGATTATATAGTGGGAGAATCTCCTTTTGATATTAATCTTTTTCCATAACCCCAGCGCCTCTATTAAGATAATAAGTTACCATGTTGAAAATATCTGATATACAGGAAAATATGGCCCGTCAGGGTGCTATCTCGGTTTACCAGCTGGCTATTCTGGACTTTCTCAATCAGGCCAAAACCCCCGAGGACATAGCCGGAAAGGAACCGCAACGAGGACCACTGGAAGATGATCCCGGAAGAAAATCTACCCGGAAAGGTTATGATATCGGAATCACCGTGGCGGAAAGGATTCTGGCACACAGGGCTTCGTTTCCGGGCAATCAGTTTACAGACATCGTGCAACTGGCCGATATTCCCTATTTCGGTATCGACAAATTCAATGACCTCATCTATACCTTCGTAGCCTTGCGCGCACCTGTTCCAACCGGCTTGGGGCAGGAATTTGATGACTTTATCAAGGCCCTGAGCGCGTTGGAAGTCAATGCGCTACGAAGAAAAATACCCCCTGCCCATACGATTTCCGCCGTAAGAAAAATATTCTTTGACGACAAGGTGCCCTCATTGCGGGGCGGCGATGACAATCATTTTGATTGGAACAAAATAATACCGGCGGCTGAAAAGGTTCAGTCGCCGGCAGATTGGGGCATCAATATGGGATTGATCAACGCTGTGAACTATATCACGCGCAACCCGAATATCCGCATCGGCGGTAAATGGGTGAATATGCATTGGCTGATAGCTGGGCTGGATGCCAAAAACCGGCCTGCCGTGGTGGATACCGGCCATGGAGAAACGGAGATTAAGTCCAATTTGGAACTTGCGACATACTTACTGGGTGTCGGAAATTCCGCCTATCAGTACTTGAAAGTTTTTGATATCGGGCCGCAAGACAGGTTTGAAATCAAGCAACCTGAACTGGCCGACAGTTACAACAAATTTGCGCCCGCAGCAGTATTGACGGCTTTTGCCGATGTATACGCCATGCCGTATCAAAAAGAACGCTCGCTCTCATGGAACCTATTGACCTATTATACCGACCAAGAAGGACCTGTTAAAAGCAGGTTCCAGCATTTTGCCCGGACTTTAAACCTGGGCGAATTGACGGATGGTATTTTTACTAAAGATACGGTGGAATTCAGACAGGCCTTGGTTCACAAAATACAATCCGCAACATTCTTCGAGTTGAGCCAGAACAATCGGGATGCCTTTGTCCGTCGTATGCTGAACGACCCCGACAAGGATAGCGCGGCCCTTACTTACCGAGTCGCTACAGCTTATGTAAGCGATCTTTTCCTGGATAATTTATACCTCCAGGTCAGTATGGAAATTTCGCGGCCGGCCATCCTATCATGGAACCGGCTGGAAGCGCGGCCCAGAACGCAGGATTTTTCCCGGGTACTACGTGCCGAAGTCAGGGATGCCCTGTGGTTCCTGAGCCGGCAATGGCAAATGGGCGAATTCAAGGGAGAAGACACTGGGTCCTCCGTAGAGATGCGCGTCGACATGGAAACCACCCTGATTAATAAATTTTCTCTGAAGGGTGGGAATGCGCAATCATACGACGGTACCGTACCGATGGAAACGATCGTGGAGCGCGAACCCATTCAACTGGATTTTACGATGCGCCAGGAAATGGGTCGCCATTTCGAACGGTTACTACAGGCAAAATTATCGGCCGCCCCCGGAAGTATAGCACAAAGTGTGATCGATGGGATCAGGGCGGATTTTAGAAACACGCCCGCTTTTCAGTTTTCCCTGCCCACCCCTGCCGAATTTTATCCGGAAATACATAGCAATACTGCATTGCTGAAGATATACGCCTGCCTGAGTGAAGGGCGTGCGCTCGACGGCGGGAACTTGTACCGGAGTATAAAGCATGGAACGCCGGCTTCTTCTTACGCGACTTCAACCGGAGATGCAGCGGCCCTGAGCAGGGTCGACGATGCAGCAGCAGATCTATTGGTCTGGTTTGAACGCGTTTATAGTCAACCTGCCTCCGCCACCGAGTCCGCCTGGAACCCCTCTCAGTTGGAATACCAGTTCCATTGCTCGGCGCCTGCAGGGCTGCACGCTTCTACCGTGCTGACTACGACGGAGTATGCCAATGGCCATCTGGATTGGTATAATTTTGATTTTGAAACGGCTGCGGACGAATATAACGGTACTTTGACCAGTGGAATGCCTGATGCCAACCTGATCAACCGGCGCTTGATTTCAGTATTACCAGCCGACCTGATTTTTCCGGGTATGCCAGCGTCCCGTTGGTGGCAGTTTGAAGACTACAAAATCGACATCGGCGATATTAAAGCCAACACGAATGAAGTCCCCAAATTGTTGTTGGCGGAATTTGCGCTGATTTACAGCAATGACTGGATGTTACTGCCATTTAACGTTCAGGTGGGCAACCTCTGCAATATTCGCAACCTAGTGGTGAAGGATGTTTTTGGACAGTACATCCAGGTCAATGCGGCGGGAGCAGGTGACGATACGGATTGGCAACGCTGGTCGATGTTCAACCTAAAAAGAAGAAACATGCTTTCTGGTCGGGCCGACAACCGCCTGTTCGTTCCGCCTGCCGTGATCCGGACCATGGAAAGCGAACCTATTGAAAAAGTAAACCTGTTGCGCGACGAAATGGCGAATATGGTCTGGGGCATTGAAACGTCTATTCCCGATGGGCTTGGCAGTCATGAGGATGGCTGGGATGCTGCCCGTCGCCTCTACGATTACCTTATAAAAATTACTCCGTCGCCGGGAACACAACCGCCGGTCAATAATGACGCCCAAATACGATATCAAATCGGCACAACGGTTCCGGAACACTGGATTCCTTTTATCCCCGTTCGCCTGGGCGGTGTAAACAGCCGGCAGATACAGCTTCGGCGAGCTGCTATGCCCAGGCTTATTCCTGGCCGTACACCTGAACGCATTCGCCCGCGCACGGAATTGTTGCGAACCGGCTATGATCCTTCAGCCCAAACCTGGGGGCCTTACTTCCTACACGAAGAAGAAGTGCCACGCTCAGGCGTGCAGGTCACACGGTCCTGGCAACGTACCCGATGGCTCCAAGGCGCGGTATTCACATGGTTGGGGCGGCAAGTCAAAAACGGACGGGGGGAAGCAAACAGCGGACTGGAATTTGATAGCGTTCAGGAAAAAGAAGTTTTATAACTCAAATTACAATAACTGAACGGTTTCACCGGACTTTCACAGATTCACCTGTTGATTTGGGTCCGATGTTCTACTCGCAAAGAAATCCCGGCAGAATCAGAATCGGGTTTGCGATAGAGGAAGGAAGAACGGCACTTTCTTATTGTCTTCTGCTCGAAAAAATCTTGCTGAAGCACATTTGTTTAAACCGCCCAACAAAAAAGGGTTCACGCTTTCGCGCAAACCCTTCATAATCAAGTGGAGGATAACGGATTCGAACCGATGACCTCTTGCATGCCATGCAAGCGCTCTACCAGCTGAGCTAATCCCCCTATTCAAAGTGGACGTGCAAATGTATAAAACTTACACTTGCACATCCACTCCTACTTATCTGGTATTAATCTTTTTTCTCTTCTTCTTCTGTAGCGGGCGTTTCGTCGGCAGCCGGTGCTTCTTCCGTTGCTTCGGCGACTACTTCAGGAGCGACTTCTTCTGCAACAGGCGCTGCTGCTTCCACTTCAGCCACTACTTCAGCCGCCGTTTCTTCAGCGACAACTGCAGGAGCAGTTTCTTCCGCAACCGGAGCGGCTACTACTTCTTCTTCTACCTGTGTTACAACTTCCTCGATAACAGCCGGCGTTTCATCTACTTCTTCTACGACTGCTGCTGTTTCGGGCGTTCCGGCAACCACGGCTGCTTTTTTGCCACCGCGACGGGTTTTCTTGGCCGTTTTGGTTTTACCTGCATTCGGGTTGTAGGTTTCGTTGAAATCCACGAATTCGATCATGGCTGTTTCAGCGCCGTCACCGCGGCGGAAGCCGAGTTTGATGACGCGGAGGTAACCGCCCGGACGTTCGGAGATTTTGGCTGCGATCGGGCCGAACAGTTCTGTCAGGGCCTCTTTATTCTGTAAGTAACTGAAAACGACGCGGCGCGAGTGGGTGGAGTTGTCTTTCGACTTGGTAATGAGCGGCTCGGCGTAACGGCGCAGGGCTTTCGCTTTCGCCAGGGTGGTTGTGATGCGTTTGTGCTCGATCAACGAGATGGTCAGGTTGGCCAGCAAAGCGCGGCGGTGGGAAGCGGTGCGTCCGAGATTGTTTATTTTATCTCCGTGTCTCATGGTACAGGTACCTTTTTGTAGGTGGCGGCACTGGAGCAGCGTTAGCGCTCATGCAGTTACCACGCTTTGTTAATGATGAATGATGAATGATGAATGATGAATTATGAATTATAAATGATGAATGATGAATGATGAATATCACACGTAGAGTAATCTAAAGCGGTATTCATCATTCATCATTCATCATTTATCATTTATCATTTATCATTCATAATTCATCATTAGATTTACTCTTCGTCCAATTTGTATTTCGCAAGGTCCATTCCGAAGGTCAGGCCCTTATCTTGCAGTAATTCTTCGATTTCCACGAGCGACTTTTTACCAAAATTGCGGAATTTAAGCAATTCGTGGGTGTCGTAGCGCACCATTTCGGCCAGGGTATTGATCTTGGCTGCTTTGAGGCAGTTGTAGGCACGTACGCTGAGGTCGAGGTCTTCCAGGGAAGTTTTCAACAGTTTGCGCATGTGCAGGATGTGTTCATCCACTACATTTTCCTCGCGGCTGGTCGGTGTGTCAAACGTGATATTGTCGTCTGTGATCAGCATCAGGTGCTGGATCATAATACGGCTGGCTTCGCGGATGGCGTCTTCGGGGTGGATCGTGCCATCGGTTTTGATGTCGATGGTCAGTTTTTCATAGTCCGTACGTTGGCCTACGCGGGTATTTTCCACTTTGTAGGATACGTTTTTGATCGGGGTATAGATGGCGTCGATCGGGATCACGCCGATGGCGAGGTCTTTCGGAGCGCCGTCGTCGGCGGGTTGGTAGCCGCGGCCTTTGCTGATCGTCAATTCCAGTTCGAGGTTGATGGTCGGTTCCATGCGGCAAAGCAGCAGGTCGGGATTCATCACCTTGAACACGTTGTTGAACTCTTCGATCATACCGGCCCGGAATTCTTCGCGACCGCTGATGGTCAGGTAAATTTTTTCTTGCGGGTTTTTATCGTCCTGAATCACTTGTTTCAGACGCACCTGCTTGAGATTCAGCACAATATCCACCACGTCTTCTACTACGCCACGAATGGTTGCGAACTCATGGTCGACACCGCCGATACGAACGGCGCTGATGGCATAACCTTCTAATGAAGAGAGGAGGACGCGACGAAGCGAGTTGCCCACCGTTTGGCCAAAACCTGGTTCCAAGGGTTTGAACTCGAAAGTGCCTTCAAAATCAGTTGCTTTTTGCAGCAGAATTTTTTCAGGCTTTTGGAAATTGAGAATACTCATATTTTGGAAGTCTCCTTAATAAAGGGTGGGAAAACAAAAATTGGTTTGAGGGCGGAGCAGGTCGGATTGAAAAAGCATAAACGCGAAAATGGTTGGCACCGTAACCGAGTGCCAACCGTTTTGCTATCAATATCTTTATTTAGAGTACAACTCTACGATTAACTGCTCGTTGATCCGTTCCGGTATCTGGTCGCGTTGCGGGTAGGAAAGGAAGGTGCCCTGCATTTTATCAGGGTTCCATTCGAGCCATCCGAACTGGCGCACATTGCTTGTTTTTGCGTTGGCGTGGGTCGTTACGATCTCCAGACCTTTCGATTTGCCGCGCACTGCGATCACATCGCCCGGTTTAACCGAATAGGAAGGGATGTTTACGATATTGCCATTCACAGTCACGTGGCGGTGACCTACCAACTGGCGGGCGCCACGACGGGTTGGGGAAATACCGAGGCGATACACGGTGTTATCCAGGCGTGCTTCCAGCAATTGGAGCAATATTTCGCCGGTTACGCCGTGACGGCGTGTTGCGCTGACGAAGGTTTTGCGGAACTGACGTTCCAGTACACCATAGGTATATTTCGCTTTTTGCTTCTCCGTCAACTGCAAAGAATAGTTTGAAGCCTGTTTTTTCTTCTTAGACAGACCATGCTGTCCGGGAGGATACTTCCGGCGTTCAAATGCTTTATCAAACCCAAAAATCGGGTCGCCGAACGAGCGGGCTTTTTTAGTTGTTGGTCCAGTATAACGAGCCATTCTTTACAGGAATGTGTTAGAATTCGATAATGAAATGTAGTGAGCAGCAATAATTATACGCGGCGGCGCTTAGGCGGGCGGCAACCATTGTGCGGCATCGGCGTAACGTCGTTGATGACGGTTACTTTGATACCGGACTGGTCAATCGCACGAATAGCAGCTTCGCGACCGGAACCCGGGCCTTTTACAAATACCTCAGCGGTACGCATACCGGCTTCAAATGCTGTTTTCGCAGCATCATTGGCCGCTACCTGCGCAGCGTATGGGGTGTTTTTCTTGGATCCACGGAAACCTGCCTTACCGGCTGATGCCCATGACACTACTTCACCTTGCTTATTGGTGATAGAAATGATAATGTTGTTGAAGCTGGCCCGAATGAAGACAATTCCTTCGGGGGAAATTTTGACTTTGCGCTTAACAACTTTTTTTGCAGCTCCTTTTGCCATTGTATATGGTAGTGTGCTTTAAACTTGGGTGTTTAGTATCTAGTATTTAGTGTCTGGGACACTTTGCCTTTGGCTTTTATTGTTAGGTTTGCCAAAGGCAATGAGTCCTAAATCCAAAAAACCAAACACTAAACACTATTACTTCGTTGCTTTTTTCTTGTTCGCAACCGTCTTACGCTTGCCCTTGCGGGTACGAGCATTGGTACGGGTACGCTGGCCACGTAGTGGCAAACCTTTCCGGTGACGGAGACCGCGGTAACAACCGATATCCATCAGACGTTTGATACTCAACTGAACTTCCGAACGAAGTTGACCTTCGGTGCGGTAATCATCCGCGATGATGCGGGTGATCGCCTTGATGTTCTCATCCGTCCAGTTTTCCACTTTTGTGTTCTCGTCCATCCCCGCTTTATCCAGGATAACTTTGGCTGTTGTAGAGCCAATTCCATAGATATAGGTCAGACCGATAACCCCTCTTTTATTCCGGGGCAAATCCACACCAGCAATACGTGCCATATTCTATTGTTGATTTGTTGTAACCTTTGATAAGTCGATTCATTTTTAAATTATTGATTTTCAATAACTTGCGAATGAATCAAACGCCGGCTTTTAACCCTGGCGCTGTTTGAATTTCGGGTTTTTCTTGTTGATTACATAAAGTTTGCCATTCCGGCGAACAATCTTGCAATCAACCGAACGCTTTTTGATAGACGGTTTAACCTTCATGTCGTGCGTATTTTCAGTTTGCAAAAATTATATTGACACCTTGATTATTTGTAGCGGTAAATAATTCGTCCACGAGTCAAATCGTAAGGCGACATTTCTACCGATACTTTATCACCAGGCAAAATTCTGATGTAGTTCATGCGCATCTTGCCGGAGATGGTCGCCAATATGACGTGCCCGTTTTCCAGACGCACTTTGAAATTTGCATTGGAGAGCGCTTCCGCTACTTCTCCGTCTTGTTTAATAATGTCTTCTTTTGACATATAAGGCCTTTTCGATTTTGGGCTGCAAAGGTCTAACTTTTTGGGGAGATTTCCCGCAAAGAATTATTATTTTTTATAGCGTCCAAAATAAATTCATGCGTAGAGAGAATATCCGCCTTTCCTTTCCGTACTGCTACCGAGTGTTCGTAATGCGCGCTCGGTTTTCTGTCTCTGGTGTGGATGGTCCAGCCGTCGGTATCCTGGTACACCTCTTTAACACCCATATTGATCATCGGTTCAATTGCTATCACCAGACCTTCCATCAAAACCGGCCCTTTCCCTCTTCTTCCGAAGTTCGGAACTTCCGGTTCTTCGTGTAAAGAGCGTCCAACGCCATGTCCCACCAGATCTCTCACCACTCCGTATTTATGTTGCCGTTCACAGTAGTCCTGAATTGCGAATGAAATATCTCCCACCCGTTTTCCATGCACTGCCTGTTCGATGCCTTTGTATAAAGAGCCGTAGGTGACGCGGAGCAGTTCCATGGTAGCATCGTCAACATCTGCCAAAGCAAACGTAAAAGCCGCATCCCCGTAAAATCCTTCCAGTTCCACACCGCAATCCACCGAAGCAATATCTTTTTCTCCAAATTCCCTGTTCGCCGGAATCCCGTGTACCACTATATCATTGTAAGAGATACAGAGTGAACCCGGAAAAGGGTTATGTGGCGACCCGTAGCCTTTAAAGGCCGGCCGGGCTTTGTGATCGCGGATAAATTCTTCAGCCGCCTGATCCAATTGTTTGCCGGTTACACCCGGCTTGAGCAGCGTACCAACATATCCCAGGGTTTTTGAAACCAGGAGGTTGGCATTGCGCATCAATTCAATTTCTTCTTTGGTTTTATAGAAGACTCTTTTGCCTTCTTTACCAGAACCGAAAAGTCCCATAATTTTTATTGCGGCTGCCCCATTTGGAGGCCCTGTGAAGAGCGTCCCTGTATGCGGCCGGATTTAATAAGACCATCGTATTTCTGCGTCAGCAAGTAGCTCTCGATCACTTGTAAGGTATCCAGTGCAACACCCACCATAATCAGCAGCGTTGTGCCGCCAAAAAAGAGTGCAAACTGTTGGTTGACTCCGAAAGTGGCTGCAATGGATGGCATGATACCGAGCAGACCGAGGAATATTGCGCCCGGAAGTGTGATCCGGGTCATAATATTATCGATATAGTCAGAAGTCGCTTCACCCGGTTTGACACCCGGAACAAACGCATTGTTTCGTTTCAGGTATTCTGCATAGTTCGTCGGATTAATCATCAGGGCCGTATACACATAAGTACAGATAACGATCAGCAGGAAAAAAGATGCGTTATAGCCAAAGGAGTAAATATCGCTGAACATTTGCAATTGTCCTGTACCGCTGTCTGCACTGGCCAGGTATTGATAAGCGGTAGCCGGAAGGAACATCAGCGCCTGGGCGAAGATGATCGGCATAACGCCCGCAGAGTTTACTTTTAATGGCAGGTAGTCGCGTGCGCTGGCAGCAGGTACGGAACCGCCCGAACGCCCTACCATTCGTTTGGCAAACTGTATCGGAATCCGTCGAACACCCTGGATAACCAGGATAGTAGCCAGTACGATCAGGAAGAAAAACGCCAGTTCTACAAAGAAAAGCAGCAGTTTATTGTCGCTGAAAAGTTTCTGGAATTCAAATACAAACGCTTGCGGCAAACGGGCAATGATACCGGCCTGGATAATCAGGGATACGCCATTGCCGATACCTTTATCGGTAATACGCTCACCCAGCCACATACAAAAGATGGTACCGGCAGTGAGGATGATGATATTGGTAAACCAGAACAGGCCATCGGGAATTTCAGAAGAAATGGCGCCCGGGGTACTGCGAATCAACTGGAGATAACCGCCGCCCTGTACCAGGGTAATGGCTACCGTCAGCAAACGGGTGATCTGGTTGATCTGTTTGCGACCGCTTTCACCTTCTTTGGTTTGCAGGCGCTGGAAATAAGGCACCGCAAAACCCAGCAACTGTACAATGATAGATGCCGTGATGTAGGGCATTACGCCCAGGGCAAAAATGGCAGCATTGTCAAAAGCGCCGCCGGTAAATACGTTGATCAGACCGAGAAGGTCGTTGGAACCGCGATTTTGGGCTGCTTTGTCAAGCGCGGCCGGAATAACACCCGGCAATACCACGAAAGTGCCCACACGGTACACCAACAATAAACCCAACGTAAAGAGAATACGCTGGCGGAGTTCTTTGATACTCCAAATATTTTTGAGAACCGTAAAAAGTTTCATTGCCGAGAGAGAAGAATTTAAACAAGTTCAACACTACCACCTGCCGCTTCAATGGCTGCCTTCGCGGAGGCCGACACTGCATGCGCCTTGATATTCACTTTAGAGGTCAAGGTGCCTTTACCCAGCACTTTGATTTTGTCGCTGGCTTTTGCCAGGCCTACAGAGACCATTAATGCCACATCCAGATCAGATACGCCTGTTTTTTGGACATACGCTTCGAGCGTGCTCAGGTTGAGCGGTGCATACTCTTCGCGATTAACATTATGGAAGCCGCGTTTTGGCAAACGACGCTGCATAGGCGTCTGACCGCCTTCAAAGTGGCGTTTTTCCTTCGAGCCACTGCGGGCTTTATCACCCTTGTGACCGCGCGTGGAAGTACCGCCATGGCCAGATCCTGTACCACGACCAATACGCTTTTCTTTTTTCACAGAACCCTGTGCCGGACGAAGATTATTGAGTTCCATTGCTGTGTTTTATTCGATATGAAAACCCGTATGGGAGATTCCCACAACAGGTTTTTAGTTGAATTTCAATGATGAATACAATTGCAATCAGGCGTTTTCTACCTGAACCAAATGTTGTACGACCCGGATCATTCCATGAATCTGGGGATTGGCTTCATGCTCGACCGTTTGATTCATTTTGCGGAATCCCAGCGCCGTAAGCGTGTTTTTCTGCCGTTTGGTTTTATCAATCGGGCTTTTGACCAGTGTAATTTTTACCTTGCTCATGTTGCTTAGTTATCGGTTATCAGTTATCGGTTATCAGACGACCAACCAATTAACCATTAAACAATTTGTCCATTGAGATACCGCGCTGGCGGGCCACTTCAACCGGGCTGCGCAGGCTGGCCAATGCAGCAATCGTGGCTTTCACTACGTTGTGCGGATTGGATGAACCCTGCGATTTAGCCAGTACGTCGTGGATACCGGCCATTTCCAGTACAGCGCGCATAGCGCCACCGGCAATAACGCCCGTTCCATGAGCGGCTGGTTTGATCAATACGCGGCCTGCATCATATTTACCACGCGCTTCATGCGGAATGGTACCGTTCAATACAGGCACTTTAACGAGATTTTTTTCTGCGTCCTTCACCGCTTTGGCGATGGCTTCAGAAACCTCACGCGCTTTGCCCAAACCCTGACCAACGCGGCCTTTACCGTCGCCCACCACTACTACTGCGGCAAAGCTGAAAGTACGACCACCTTTGGTTACTTTGGCAACGCGATTGAGCGAAACCATTTTTTCTTTGAGACCCGAATCTTCAGAAGTACGGGAATTATCTCTTTCTCTTTCTTGCCGTGCCATAGTTGACGAGCTACTGTTGAGATGTTGACTTAAAAATATACTTAGAACTGGAGACCTCCCTCGCGGGCGCCGTCAGCCAAGGATTTTACACGACCGTGGTACAGGTAACCGCCGCGGTCAAAAACAACGTTTTCGATACCGGCAGCCTTCGTACGTTCGGCGATCAGTTTGCCCACTGCTACAGCCTGTTCCTGTTTAGTTCCGGTCAATCCGGCAGAAGAGGCCGAAGCCAGCGTATGCCCTGTCAGGTCGTCGATTACCTGGCAGTAAATGGATTTATTGGAGCGAAAAATGCTCAGACGTGGACGCGCGGCCGTTCCGTTCACTTTTTTACGGATGCGCATGTGAATGCGCTGACGACTTTGCTTTTTTGTGCGTTTCATTATTTTTATCAATTTGGGTTTTCCCGATTACCGACCGGGGAAACATGATAATAAGGTATGAATAGAGCGGCGTACAAGGCATAAAAAACAACCCGAAACGACGCGATCCAATCGTTTTTATTTTTTGCTACCGGCAGTTTTACCTGCTTTGCGGCGCACCACTTCTCCCTTGAACATGATACCCTTTCCTTTGTAAGGCTCGGGTTTGCGGAAGGAGCGTATTTTTGCACACACCTGACCCAGGAGTTCCTTATCAGAACCTTCCAGGCGGATGAGTGGCGGCGAACCTTTTTCCATGGCCGTCGTCAACTTGATTTCCGAAGGGATGGAAAAGATGATCGGGTGTGAGTAACCAACCGTGAGGGTCAGGAGATTCCCCTGATTTTCCACACGATAACCTACCCCGATTACTTCCATTTCACGGATGTAGCCCTGGCTAACACCGGTCACCAGGTTGTTGAGCAGTGCGCGATACAAGCCGTGTAAGGCTTTGTGCCGCTTCTGATCAGTCGGGCGCGTGACAGAAAGTGTGCCGTCTTCAATCTGCACACTAATATCCGGGTCCACTTTCTGAGAAAGTGAGCCTTTCGGGCCTTTCACGGTAACCGTGTTATCGGACGCGAGCGAAACTTCCACTTTTGCCGGTATTTGAATCGGCATTTTACCAATGCGTGACATATCGCAAATGAATTCTTAGTTCTAAGTTTTTGACGCTTAGGTGATTAGGAAACATAGCAGAGCAACTCGCCGCCAACATTCATCTCGCGGGCTTTTTTGTCCGTCATTACTCCTTTCGAAGTAGAAACGATCATAATGCCCAGGCCGTTGATGATACGCGGAATATCCGTTGCACCGGAGAACTTACGCAAACCCGGACGGCTTACCCGTACCAGATCGCGGATGACAGGCTGTTTGGTAGCCGTATCATACTTGAGTGCAATTTTGATGATGCCCTGCTTATTTTCAGGAGTTTTTTCCTCGAACGTATATTTGAGAATGTAACCCTGATCATACAAGATCTCCGTGATGGACTTCTTGATACGGGAAGCCGGAATCTCGACGATGCGATGGCCAGCCATCTGCGCGTTGCGGATGCGGGTCAAATAGTCTGCTATCGGGTCAGTGACTTGCATTGTATCTTCTCGATTGATTGTATTCTAAAAAGATGTTGATTTGTGTTTTCGTGTTTTTGTGTGTTCGTGTTTTTGTGTTTTCGTCCGCAGACACTCTAAAACACTAAAACACTACAACACCAAAACCCTAAAACACCTAATGTTTACCAGGATGCCTTGGTGATTCCTGGAATTTTACCATATAAAGCCATTTCACGGAACTTCACACGGCAGATACCGAATTTGCGCATGTATCCTTTCGGACGACCAGTCAGCAAACAACGGTTGTGCAAACGAATCGGGTTAGCATTGCGCGGAAGTTTGTCCAGTGCTTCGTAATCACCGGCTTCCTTTAACTTTTTGCGCAGGGCGGCATATTTTGCAACCACACGCTGACGTTTTTGCTCCCGGGCAATGATGGATTTCTTAGCCATTTTGCTCTATATCTGATTGAGTGTGAGGTATCTTATTGTTGTTGCTGTTGCTTCTTAACAAACGGGATACCAATTTCTTTTAACAGTGCGTACGCTTCAGCATCCGTTTTAGCGGAAGTGATAAAGGAAATGTCCATACCCATGATTTTCGACACCTTATCGATGTCTATTTCCGGGAATATGATCTGTTCCGTCACACCCATAGTGAAGTTGCCGCGACCATCAAATGATTTGTCGTTGATCCCGCGGAAGTCGCGTACACGAGGCATCGCGATCGAAATAAAACGATCGAGAAATTCGTACATGCGTTCGCCGCGCAAAGTAACGCGCACACCGATGGGCATTCCTTCCCGAAGTTTGAAGTTCGAGACAGAGGTGCGGGCCTTGGTAGACACGGCTTTCTGACCAACGATGGTCGAAAGTTCGTTCGCTGCGTTGTCGATCATCTTTTTATCGCCGGTAGCATCGCCGATGCCCTGGTTGATACAGATTTTCAACAGGCGCGGCGCCTGCATGACAGAAGAGTAGTTGAACTGCTGCATGAGCGCAGGCACCACTTCTTGCTGGTATTTTGTTTTGAGACGAGGTACGTATTTCATCACTTGATGATGTTTCCTGATTTTTTAGAAAAGCGAACCTTTTCGCCATTTTCTTCTACACGGTAGCCGATGCGCGTGGCTTCCCCGGTTTTGGGATCCACGTGTGCGAGGTTGGAGATGTGAATGGTTGCTTCCATTTCACGGATACCGCCTTCCTCTGTTTGCGAAGCCTTGACGTGCTTTTTCACAATATTGATGCCTTCCACGATTGCGCGGTTTTTATCGGTAAACACCTGGAGAACCAGGCCCGTTTTACCTTTGTCGTCGCCGGAAATAACCATTACCTGGTCGCCCCGACGGACATGCAATTTTGGTGCGAAACGCTTTACTTTATTTTTCGTAGCCATTGTAAAAATGTGCTAAATGGGTAATTGCTAATTAGAGAACTTCAGGGGCCAATGAGATAATACGCATATAGTCCTTGTCGCGGAGTTCGCGGGCTACCGGCCCGAAAATACGCGTACCACGCGGCTCGTCAGAGGCATTCAACAGCACTACCGCATTGTCGTCAAAACGGATGTAGGAACCATCCTTGCGGCGGATTTCTTTGCGTGTGCGAACGATAACAGCTTTGGACACTGTACCTTTCTTTACACCACCCGGAGAAGCATCTTTCACCGTCACGACGATTTTATCGCCGACACCGGCATAACGCTGGCGGGTATGGCCCAATACGCGGATGCAAAGCACCTCTTTCGCGCCTGAATTATCGGCCACATTCAAACGAGACTCTTGCTGAATCATAATCTTTATTAGTTATGAGTTAGGAGTTATGAGTGATGAGTTATTTGAATGGTTAGGAGTGAGGCAATGTGTGTCACTCATAACTCATAACTTATAACTCATAACTATAAATCATTTCGCTCTTTCAAGGATTTCCACCAAACGCCAGCGCTTCATTTTACTGAGCGGACGCGTTTCCATGATGCGCACAGTATCACCGATATTACAAGTGTTCTCTTCGTCGTGTGCGAAGAACTTCTTGGAACGCTTTACGAATTTACCGTAAAGCGGGTGCATCAGGCGGCGCTCCACCTTGACGGCTACGGTTTTGTCCATTTTATTGGACACGACCACGCCGGTTTTTTGTTTACGAAGATTTCTTACTACTGCTTCCATCTATTTAGATGTAAATGAGTTGAACGCTTTTATTTCTGGCGACGGCGGCGAATCCGCAACTTGGACCGCAGTTCAAGTTGCTCGGGAGTCATCACTGCTAATTCCCTTTTCCGGCCTTCCGTGAGGATACGGGATATGTTGCGGCGAATTTCGCGCAATTCCATCGGATTGGCGATCCCTTTGACCGCATGGTCGAATTTCATTTGCTGGTACTCCGTTTCCATGCTTGCCAGTTCGGCTTGCAGGTCGGCGACAGTCATGTCAGCAAGTTCCAATTTCTCCTTTGCCATTTTATTTTTGTTGATGGTTTACAAGAGTTGACAGTTTATAAACCTATAAACCATCCACTCATAAACTTTAATTTTTATCTTTCAAAGTCGTACCGCGTTACTGCTTTGCAGAGCACCGGAAGTTTTTGTGCAGCAAGTCGAAGCGACTCGTATGCCAGTTCTTCCGTAACTCCTTCAATCTCGAACAGTATACGACCTGGTTGAACTTCACAAACATAGTGGTCGACAGCACCTTTACCTTTACCCATACGAACTTCCGCAGGCTTGGAGGTAAGCGGTTTGTCGGGGAAGATGCGAATCCACACCTTACCTTCCCGTTTCATGTGGCGCGTCAGTGCAATACGAGCGGACTCGATCTGACGGCTGGTGATACGGCTGAATTCCATAGATTTCAGGCCGAAAGACCCGAAAGAGATGGAACTCCCCTTGTTTGCAAGCCCGCGATTGCGGCCTTTGTGTTGCTTGCGATATTTTTGACGTTTTGGCTGTAACATCCTGTGTCAATTTAAAAGCCTGTCAATCAATGTTTTGTGCTCTATTTACTTTGTATATCCCGAAAACGGGCTGCAAAGGTACAACACAAGACAAGATTTTTCAAAAGTTAGCATTAAATGATCTGAGTATTTGAGGATTTGAGGATTTGAGTATCTGACTTATTAAGGGATGCCTTGGTCGAATCTTCAAATACTCGAATCTTCAAAACTATCTGCGCGGGCCGCCGCCGCTTCCACCGCGATTACCGCCGCCGCCGCTTCCGCCGCGATTGCCGCCACCACCGGTTCCGCCGCCGCGATTACCACCGCCGCCGGTTCCGCCGCCGCGATTGCCGCCGCCGCCGGTTCCGCCGCGATTGCCACCGCGATTACCGCCACCGCCGCCTTCGCGACGATCACCGCGTTCTCCGCGGTCGCCGCCTTCGCGACGATCACCGCCACCGCGGCGATCTCCGCCGCGATCTCCACCACCGCCTCTGCGATCTCCGCCGCGGTCGCCGCCGCCTTCGCGACGATCACCACCGGTTCCTTCAGCTGCTGCGAACGGAGTCAGTTCGCGTTTAGTCAGTACTTCTCCTTTGAAAAGCCATACTTTGATACCGATTTTACCGTATACGGTCTGGGCTTCCACCCAGGCGTAGTCGATGTCGGCACGGAAAGTATGCAGAGGCGTACGACCTTCTTTATATTCCTCGCTGCGTGCAATTTCGGCGCCACCTACACGACCGCTGATACGCACCTTGATTCCTTCTGCTCCGGCACGCATGGTACCTTGAATAGAACCTTTGATGGCCCGGCGATAGTTGATACGCGCTTCAATTTGTTTGGCGATTTGTTCGCCTACAATGTTCGCATCGAGTTCAGGCTTCCGGATTTCAAAGATGTTGATTTGAACATCTTTGCCCGTGAGCACCTTGAGTTCTTCTTTTATCAGGTCAACTTCCTTACCACCTTTGCCGATAATGATACCGGGACGGCTGGTATGGATGGTGACGGTAACCCGCTTCATCGTACGTTCAATGACAACACGGCTGATACCGTTTTGCATTGGCTTGTTACGGTCGCGCGGATCGGCCGTTGCCGTTTTTGGACGGCGCGCACGGAGGTAGTTACGAATTTTTTCGTCTTCCACCACTTTAAGACCGTAGTCTTTGTCGGCATACCAGTTAGAATCCCAACCGCGAATGATGCCCAAGCGATTACCAATCGGATTTGCTTTTTGACCCATTTTATTACTGAATGAGGATGTGCGAATGAGTGATTTCTAAGAGATTTGTTCGGTGTCGAGCGCTACACGGTTTGCTACAACGATCGTAACGTGGTTACGGCGTTTGCGCACCCTGTATGCACGGCCTTGTGGCGCCGGAAGAAAGCGATAAATAATGCCTCCTCCGTCTACAAAGGCTGTTTTAATGTAGAGTTCGTAGTCGTCAGCGGCGCCTGCCTGCTCGGATTTCTGTTCCCAATTGTTGATAGCGGACAGTACCAGCTTTTCGAGCCATACTGCTGCTTCTTTATTGGTGTATTTCAGAATGCCGAGGGCATCTACCACCTTCTTACCGCGAATGTTATCTACTACGAGACGCATTTTGCGGGGCGACATCGGACAATTTCTCAGTTTAGCTACTGCTTCCATTGTTTATTTAAATTTGAAATCAAATTGCTGAAAATCAAGAAATTATGATCTACAACACCTGATAACCCATTATTTTTTATTACCACCGTGACCACGGAAATTTCGGGTTGGAGAAAACTCACCGAGTTTGTGACCCACCATATTTTCCGTTACGAATACAGGAACAAACGTTTTACCATTGTGTACAGCAATTGTTTCACCGACCATGTCGGGAATAATCATTGAAGCACGGCTCCAGGTTTTAATCACCTGTTTACGGTTGCTCAGTTTTGACTTTACCACTTTTTCCATCAATTTATGATGGATGTAAGGGCCTTTTTTGAGTGAACGCGGCATATCTCAGTTACAATTATGAGTCCGGTTAAATTTATTTACCCGTTTTGCGACGGTTGATAATCAGTGCATTGGATGCTTTTGTACGGCTGCGCGTTTTAGCACCTTTGGCTTTCAGACCTTTCCGTGTACGTGGGTGGCCTCCTGAAGCGCGGCCTTCACCGCCACCCATCGGGTGATCCACCGGATTCATTACGACCGGACGTGTACGTGGTCTCCAGCCTTTCCAGCGCATACGACCTGCCTTACCCATGATTTCGAGACTGTGGTCTCCATTGCCTACAACACCGATGGTGGCGCGGCAGGTAATCAGGATACGACGGGTTTCGCCGGATGGCAATTTCAGTACGGCATAGCGGTCTTCACGGCCCATCATCTGGGCGCTGTTACCGGCGCTGCGTACCAGCACTCCACCTTGTCCGGGTTGCATTTCCACGTTGTGGACAAACGCGCCCAGGGGTACTTCCGCCAGATAAAGGCAGTTGCCCGTATCGGGTGTAACACCACGGCCGGAATGTACTACCTGGCCAACTTCCAGACCTTTCGGGGCCAGGATGTACAGCTTTTCGCCATCGGCATATTGAACCAGCGCGATGTAAGCACTGCGATTCGGGTCATACTGAATAGACTGAACCGTTGCTGCACCTTCTTTATCACGTCGGAAGTCAATAAAGCGGTAACGACGCTTGTGACCACCACCACGGTTACGCATGGTACGGTGACCGTCGCTGTTGCGACCGCCTGTACTGCCAAACGTGGTGAGCAATGACTTCTCAGGTTTTGCGCCTTTCGTCAGTTCATCCCTCGAAACGGCTACCCGGAAACGTTGTCCCGGCGTCAGCGGATTGAATTTCTTAACTGCCATTTTTTTTGTATGTTATTGGTTATTGGTTATTCGTTATTGGTGTGCGCTGCGCTTGGCTTTTGATGCCGAATCTGGCGCCCTGATAACTATTAACTAATAACTATTAACTATTCTTCTGTGCCGCCGAAGATGTCGATGGTTTCGCCTGGAGTCAGGGTAACGAACGCCTTTTTGTAGGAGGATTTCGTACCTTTTACTACAGCCGTCTTCGTGCTGCGAGATTTCGGTTTGCCCGGCATAATTGCCGTATTGACTTTGTCGACAGAAACGTTGAACTGTTTTTCGACTGCTTTTTTGATCTCAATCTTGTTCACGTCCCTGTTCACCACGAACGCATACGTGTTGCGCTTGTCAGCGAGTTGTGTCGCTTTCTCGGTGATGACCGGCCGTATTAAAATTTGCTTAGCCATAACTTTTTTAGTTATCGGTTGTGCGTTGTGAGTTGTGAGTTGTGAGTATCAAATACTCACTATTCACTACTGACTATTCACAACCTACTCGCAGTTTTCTTTAATTTTCTCAATAGCGCTTTCCGAGATCACTACTGCGCCTGCCTGCATGATCTGATAAGTATTCAGATCGGTAGCGGGTGCAATGGTTGCCTTCTCAATATTCCGGCAGGACAGGTACAACATTTTGTCGTAGGCTCCTGTCACTGTCAGCGGCTTTTTGTCGGCTACTTGCAGTGCGTTCAGAATGGCCAGGAACTGGCTGGTTTTTGGCGCATCGAACGTGAAATCTTCCACGATGATGATACCACCGGCTTGTGCCTTGGCAGACAACGCGCTGCGACGAGCCAGGCGACGCACTTTGGCGTTTACCTGAATATCGTAGTTGCGGGGGCGTGGGCCGAATACTCGACCGCCACCACGGTACAACGGGTTGTTGATGTCGCCTTTACGGGAGCCGCCTGTTCCTTTTTGCTTGTGCAACTTGCGGGTTGAACCGCTCATTTCACTGCGCTCTTTGGATTTGTGCGTGCCCTGACGCTGTGCGTTGAGGTAGCGTTTCACATCGAGCCATACGCTGTGCTCGTGCGGTTCGATACCGAATATCTCATCCGGGAGGGTCACTGACCGGCCCGTGGATTCGCCTTGGATGTTATAGACCGAAATTTGCATTTCCGAAGAAATTAGTATTGGTCAAGAAATTATTTTTCAATTGTTACATAAGCGCCCTTATGGCCTGGAATCGCACCCTTGATGAGGATGATATTCTGTTCCGGGAACACTTTCATAATTTGCAGACGGCGAACTTTCACCTGGGCGTGACCCATGTGACCACCCATACGCATGCCTTTCATTACTTTCGCAGCGAAAGAAGAGTTACCCAGGGAGCCGGGAGCGCGCAGACGGTTGTGCTGGCCGTGTGTTTGTTGCATGACACCGCCGAAGCCGTGCCGTTTAACTACACCCTGGAAACCTTTACCTTTGGAGGTGCCGGTGACCAACACTTTGTCGCCTTCCTCAAAAATATCGGTGACGGTTACTTCGTCGCCCAGATTTTTAGAAAGGTTCGAGTCCCGAAACTCCTGTACTTTATGAAGCGGCTCTTCCAAGCCGGCTTTGCTAAAGTGGCCCATCAGAGCCTTGGGAGTATTCTTTGTTTTGCGATCGCCGAAAGCCAACTGGAGCGCTGAATAGCCGTCCGTTTCTTCTGTGCGAATTTGCGTTACTACGCAGGGGCCTGCCTCAATAATCGTGACTGCAACGTTCTTGCCGTTCTTGTCATAGATACTGGTCATGCCGATTTTTTTGCCAATCAGACCGTTCACTGTGTCGTTTATTTATATAATTGAACGATACGTAGAATTTCTTTCAAATCGTGTTCCGGTAAAGCGAGCATGCGAAAAGCGACTTTCCGTTTTGCGGAACCGCTTTCGAATGTATTCAGTTAGTACGATAACCGCCACCACTTTGAATACCCCCGGAAACAACAGACTTGACTCCTTAGAATTTGCGAATTAGGTGAGCTTGACTTGAATGTCAACACCGCTCGGCAGTTCCAACTTGGAGAGAGCGTCCACCGTCTTTTGTGTCGGTGTGTAGATTTCAATCAAGCGCTTGTGGGTGCGCAACTGGAACTGCTCACGAGCTTTCTTATTCACGTGCGGAGAACGCAGCACGGTGAATATTTCTTTCTCGGTTGGCAGCGGAATCGGACCAGTTACAACGGCTCCACTCGCACGTACTGTCTTGACGATTTTCTCGGTAGACTTGTCTACCAAGTTGTAGTCGTAAGACCGAAGTTTGATGCGAATTTTCTGATTCATTACCCTGAAAGGAATTTAAAATTTCAATTTCATTGCTTTGGAAGCCGTTCTACAAAATTCCATTCTGTGTCCCTTGCTTCAAAAGCGAGCGCAAAGGTAAGCTCAGGGATTTTAAAAAACCAAGCAGGTTTGAAAATTTTCTGAAAAAACTTTTGGAGGCGGGAACTTTGGGTGGTTTGGGCTGAATCTTATTCGTTATTGGTTATTCGTTATTGGTTATTCGTGTGGTTGCTTTTGGCTTGAGTAAGGAACTTGGCCAAGAGCAACCACCCTGATAACTGATAACTGATAACTAAAACGCCATCCCAACCTGAAGCCTGCTGACCAGGTAAATCAGATTTCGTTGTGACGAGGTCATTTGCTCCCCATTTTCATCGGTCACAGTATTCTGCTGTAGTTGAAGGCCGGGGCCGATGTTGAAATCGACATAGCCATTCCGCATAAACCGGTGCTGTATGCCCCAAACCGGCGCCCAACTCCAATCTTTAATACGCCTGTCTCCTACGTTCGGTGCAACATTGCCCAGTTGCTCGTAGCTGTAAGACCAGCGGGATTGTACGCCAACATACGTACCGGAAAGGCTGTTGCCGGATTTCCCCTGCGCGATCCGGCGCTTCAGGTTGTAATACCAGCGGGGTTCCAGAACCGCCATTGCCTGGTAGGTATGGCTGTTATACGTCTCTTTTTGGCCTGCGTTTTCGACCGTAAGCCCCGAAAGGGAGAGCAGTCCGCCGATTTCCATGTGTACCGACCAGGCAGAAGCGGCGATTTTCTGTTCATAACCGATGTTAGGCGCCAGGGAGAGCCATTGATACCGGTAATCTTTGTAAAAGTCGAGCAGGTTATAAAAGTCGATTTTCCACATCCTGCGTTCTTCCGTAAAACAACGCAGCACCTCGCAATAGTTACCGGCAGTTTTTGCGGTTTTCGGGCGCGCCATAGCCAGGCCGATGGCAGCGCGGGGGCGAGCAAAAAATACGCGTCCGCCCCTGTTGAATGGATTGCTGCTCACCGTGGCCATGCCCGCGCCAAAACCCAGGTCAAAATATCCCCGGTTGAAAAGCCTCCTTTGCACACCCCAATTGAGCAGCAAGGTGTTTCTGTTTCCCAGTGATTTATTCCTGTAGCGGGTGTATGCGTATTCCAGGCTGAGGTAATTCCCGGACAGGTTGTCGGCCTGTGTGCCATTTTTTACTTTTTTGGACATGCCATAATACCAGCGGGGTTCTGCGCGGACCGTCCAGGATGTCAGCCAGTCGCCATCGTCCCGAACTATTGCCTGTATGCCTGCATCAATAGATAAGGCAGGATGTAGTTTATATTCTCCACTGAGATCGAGTTCCTGGGGACCTAAAAGTGAAGCCAGGTTTAATTTTAACAGGAAACGGCAGGGGTCCTGCATCTTAAACACCTCGTTTCGGGCATCCGTAAAAACAGCAGGCGTCAGGGCCTCGCTGCTTTCCGAATTGGAGATAAAAACAGTGTCGTTTTGTGCAGAAAGCATACAGGTAAGCAGAAGCAAACACGGAAGGAGATAAATCTTTTTCATTAGTAGATATCCGTTAAGTAGGTGTGCAAAATTAGTTTCGCTTAAATTCTTTACAAATGCTTGAGTATCAACACGGATAACGGATAACTGATAACTACTCAGTAGAAATTGGTTATCCGTGTTGATAGTTGAATCAGCGCAGCAGAATGCGCCCAAACTGCGCTTCCACCTGAATGAGTTTATGGCTGTTGGTACTTTTAAATAAAGCCTGTCGGGTATTTTTATCGGGGTTGCTGTATTGAAAAGGAAGGTCCTGGTCGATGGAAACGACACCGTAAGTGTTGCGCAAATTGTAACTGTGTCGCAACGGACCGGCAGCGCGCAGGGTAATGTCCGATTTGGTGCTCACGACCGATACGTCGCCCGTTTGGTCGGTGGTTTCGAGGGTTACCTGGCCGTATTCACTTTTCAAACGGCAGGAATTGCGCAGGCCGCTGAGCGCGATATCGGCTCTTTTGACCTGCATATTGACCGGTCCGGATAAATTTCGGCCTTCGACGTTGCCGAAACGGCTTTCCAGGTCGATTTTGCCGCCCAGTTGAACCAATTCAAAAGAGCAGAATTCGCCGTGTAAGCCGATCGCGCCGTCGAGTTTTTCCAGGTGGGCTTTGCCGAATTTATTGGAGATATCCACGGGGCAGTTGCCGGGCACGCTCAATTTCAGCACCGCTTTGAGGCTGGAGTGCGGTGCAGGGGCGCCGGATTTTAATCCGACATACGCCCGGACATATATTTTTTTGCCGACTGTGCTGACCACAAACTGCCAGGCTTTCAGGTCGATGGCAGCCGAATCGGCGCTGGGATGCCGCGCGCTCAATTCGGCGCTGACCTGAATGGTATTTCCACTGGAAGGCCGCACTTCCACTTC